>JANOBA010000078.1:0-3864 GCA_031411415.1 Novosphingobium sp. | reverse complement strand
CGAACATCTGCCCGGCGAGATCACGCTCAATCATCTGGACGAGCCGGCGCTGCTGGCATTGCAGGGGCCGCAGGCCTGCGCTGCGCTCGAAGCGCTGGTGACCGGTGATCAGCCACTTTCCAGCCTCATATTCATGCGTGGCGCGGCGTTTAAGCTGGGCGGCGTCGATGCGTGGATCAGCCGCTCGGGTTATACCGGCGAGGACGGCTTCGAGATTTCGCTGCCGGTCGAAGAAGCCGCGCGGATTGCCGACCTGCTTTGCGCAGACGCCCGCGTGAAGCCCATCGGCCTCGGCGCGCGCGATTCGCTGCGGCTGGAGGCGGGGTTGCCGCTCTATGGCCATGACCTTAGCCCCGAGACCAGCCCGGTCGAGGCGGGGCTGACTTTTGCGATCAACAAGCGGCGACGGACTGAGGGTGGTTTCCTCGGCGCTGAACGCATTCTTGCCGAACTGGCAAGTGGCGCGCCCCGCAAATGGGCAGGCCTCGCGCTAGAAGGCCGGCAGGCGGCGCGCGAAGGGGCGGAAGTCTTCGTTGGTGATGCCAAAATCGGCACAGTGACTTCAGGTGGCTTTTCGCCCAGCCTCGAGCATCCAATCGCCATGGCCTATCTGGATGCCGGCCACGCCGCGCCGGGCACCGCGCTTGAAATTGACGTGCGCGGCAAGCGCTTGCTCGCGCGCGTCGTTGCCACGCCTTTCGTCCCACACCTCTATCACCGCTGAGGAACTTCTGATGAGCCGCTTTTTCACCAAGGACCACGAATGGATCGAAGTTGATGGCGATGAGGGAACCGTCGGCATCACCGACTATGCCCAGAGCCAGCTCGGCGACATTACCTTTGTCGAACTGCCCAGCGAAGGCCAGTCGGTGAAGGCTGGGGAGGCCGTCTCGGTGGTCGATTCGGTTAAGGCGGCCTCCGATGCCTTCAGCCCGGTGAGCGGCACGGTGAGCGCCGTGAACGCAGATCTTGAAGGCGCGCCGGAGTTGGTCAACAGCGATGCCGAAGGCGCGGGCTGGCTGTTCAAGCTGACGCTCGCAGATGCGGGCGAACTGGCGGGACTGATGGACCGCGCCGCCTATGATGCCTTCGTGGCGGGGCTCTAGTCCGATGCGCTATCTGCCGCTTACCCCTGCTGACCGGACCGCCATGCTCGGTGTGATCGGTGCGGGCGGAATCGATGATCTGTTCGCCGATGTGCCCGCTGGGGCGCGGCTTGCCGGGCCGATTGCGGGCCTTGCCAGCCACGCCAGCGAAATGGCGGTCGAGCGGCATATGGCGCGGCTTTCGGCGCAGAATGTTAGCGCCGGATCGGCGCCGTTTTTACTCGGCGCAGGCGCCTATCGCCATCACATTCCGGCCAGCGTCGATCATCTGATCCAGCGCGGCGAATTCCTCACCAGCTACACTCCCTATCAGCCCGAGATTGCCCAGGGCACGTTGCAGGTGCTGTTCGAATTCCAGACCCAGGTCGCGCGGCTGTTCGGCACCGATCTGGCCAATGCCTCGATGTATGATGGCTCGACCGCCTGCTGGGAGGCCATCGCCATGGCCGGGCGGGTGACCAAACGCAGCCGCGCGGTGCTTTGCCGGGGCCTGCATCCGCATTACGTCTCGACCGTGCAGACCATGGCGAAGTTCACCGGGGACACGATCGATTACCGCACGCCAAGGCTTGAGCTGCTGCCCGATACGGCAGGGGTGATCGACACGATTGACGATGAGACGTCCTGTGTCGTGGTGCAGTATCCCGATGTGCTTGGCCGGGTGACGGATCTCGCCCCTATCGCCAAGGCCGCGCATGCGCGGGGGGCGCTGCTGGTCGTCGTGGTCACCGAGCCGGTGGCGCTTGGCCTGCTGGAGGCGCCCGGCAATCTTGGTGCTGATATCGTTGTTGGCGAGGGCCAGTCGCTGGGCGTTGGGCTGCAATTCGGCGGGCCCTATCTCGGCCTGTTTGGCTGTAACGAAAAATTCGTGCGCCAGATGCCGGGGCGCCTGTGCGGCGAGACCGTGGATGCCGATGGCAGGCGCGGCTTCGTGCTGACGCTCTCAACCCGCGAGCAGCATATCCGGCGCGAAAAGGCGACGAGCAACATCTGCACTAATTCAGGGCTTTGCGCGCTGGCATTCAGCATCCACATGACGCTGCTCGGCGGCGAGGGCCTCGCTCGGCTTGCTAGGGTCAACCATGCCCGCGCCAATGCGGCGGCGGCGCGGCTCGCGCGCATTCCCGGTGTCTCGCTGATCGGCGATGCGTGGTTCAACGAATTTACCTTGCGGCTGCCCATCGACGCGGCGCTTGCCGTCAGCCGCATGGCAGAGGCCGGTGTGCTCGGCGGGGTGCCATTGGGGCGGCTCTATCCGGGCGAGGCGGGCCTCGCCAATGCTCTGCTGGTCACCGCCACCGAGACGGTCACTGACGATGATGTCGAAGCGCTGGCTTTCGCGCTCGAAGGAGCAATCGCATGAACGCGCTCAATCCATCGGGCTGGCGACCGGGAATTGGCGGCAGTTCGGGGAGCGGCGGCGGGCCTACCGCCAGCGGCGACCGCGGGCTGGCGCTTGAAGAACCCTTGATCTTCGAACTCGGCCAGCCGGGCACCTGCGGGGTCGATTTCGACGGCGAGGACGCCGCGCCTGCGTCGGTGCCAAGTCGCTTCTTGCGCAAGGCTCCGCCGGCTTTGCCGGGCCTGTCCGAGCCTGAGACCGTGCGTCACTACACTCGGCTCAGCCGTCAGAACTATGCCATCGATCTTGGCCCGTTCCCGCTGGGTTCGTGCACGATGAAGCACAATCCCCGGCTCAACGAAAAAGTTGCCCGGCTGCCGGGCTTTGCCGATCTCCATCCGCTGCAGCCGGCCGAGACCGTGCAGGGCGCGCTTGGCGTGATTGATCAGCTTGCCGGCTGGCTGGTGACGCTGACCGGCATGGATGCCGTCGCCATGACGCCCAAGGCCGGCGCGCATGGCGAACTGTGCGGGGTGCTGTGCATCAAGGCGGCGCTGGCAGCGCGCGGCGATCCGCGGACGATCCTGCTGGTCCCCGAAAGCGCGCACGGCACCAATCCGGCAACGGCGGCCTTCGCCGGTTTCAGCGTCGAATCGATCCCGGCCAGCAGCGATGGCCGGGTCGACATGGCTGCGCTCACCGCGCGGCTGGGGCCGGATATTGCCGGGGTGATGATCACCAACCCCAACACCTGCGGCCTGTTCGAACGCGACATGAAGGCGATTTCAGACGCGGTCCATGCCGTGGGCGGCTATGTCTATTGCGACGGGGCGAATTTCAACGCTATCGTCGGCAAGGTCCGCCCCGGCGATCTTGGCATCGATGCGATGCACATCAATTTGCCCAAGACCTTCTCCACCCCCCACGGCGGCGGCGGACCGGGCTCGGGGCCGGTGGTGCTATCAGCAGCGCTCGCGCCGTTTGCGCCGCTGCCTTATGTCGCCAAAGGCGCGGACGGCACGCTGCGGCTGGTCGAGGAGAGCGGCGAGGGTGGCCAGAATTTCGGGCGCATGGCGGCTTTCCACGGCCAGATGGGCATGTTCACCCGCGCGCTGACCTATATCCTCAGCCACGGCGCCGATGGCCTGCGTCAGGTGGCCGAAGACGCGGTTCTGGGCGCGAACTATGTGCTGCGCAGCCTTGAAGATGTGCTCGACGCGCCGTTCGCCGCCAGCGGCCCGTGCATGCATGAGGCGTTGTTCAGCGACACGGGGCTGGCTGAGGGCTTTTCGACGCTCGACATTGCCAAGGGGCTGATCGATGAGGGTTTTCACCCGATGACGGTCTATTTCCCGCTGGTGGTCCACGGCGCGATGCTGGTCGAACCGGCCGAGACCGAGAGCAAGGCCGGGCTGG
>JANOBA010000077.1:0-5935 GCA_031411415.1 Novosphingobium sp. | reverse complement strand
CCACGCCGTTCGACGCGGTGCGCGGTCGTATCGAGCCGCAAGTCGCCGACAGTGAGCGCCTCGCCGGCCAGCGCCGGGCGGATGCGGCGCATGATTGCGCCAACGCGGGCGATCAGCTCACGTGGGGAAAACGGCTTGGTCACATAGTCGTCCGCGCCGGTCTCGAGCCCACGGATGCGATCGTCTTCCTGACCGCGGGCGGTAAGCATGATGATTGGGACATGCGCGGATTCCTTGCGCCTGCGCAATTGGCGGCAGACTTCGATGCCGCTGGTACCTTCGATCATCCAGTCGAGCACCACCATGTCGGGCAGCTGCTCGTGCACTAGGATCAGCGCTTCATCGCCATCCGCAGTGTGGCGCACCGTGTAGCCTTCCTTGGTGAAATTCCACACCAGCAGTTCGGCCAGTGCCGCATCGTCTTCGACAATGAGAATATCGGCATTCATCAGACGATTTTCTCTAACCCGGAAGGCTGGTCGCGCTCGGAATGATAGAGGCCGGTGGCGGCGAAATAGACCATTTCTGCGACATTGGTTGCGTGATCGCCAATTCGCTCAAGATTGCGGGCGACAAACAGCAATTGTGCCGCGCTGCTGATCGTTGAGGGGTTTTCCATCATATGGGCGACGAGGTTGCGGAAGATTGAATTGTAGAAATTGTCCACTTTCTCGTCCCGCTCGATCACCTCGACGGCAAGCTGGGCATCCCGCCGTGCATAGGCATTGAGCACATCGCGGACCATCGACTGGGCAATTTCTGCCATTGCCGGAATCAGGGTGAGCGGTTCGAACTTCGACATATGATCGAGCTGCGGCACCCGTTTGGCGATGTTCTTGGCATAATCGCCGATCCGTTCGACCACGCCCGATATCTTGAGCGCGGCGATAACATCGCGCAGGTCGTCGGCCATGGGCGAGCGCAGCGCGATCACTCGCACTGACAGCCGGTCAACTTCAGCCTCCAGCGCATCGAGTTTGGCATCCGAGGCGACGACCGCCAGCGCCTTGTCCTCGTCATGCTGGATCAGAGCGTCGATAGCGTTGGTGATGGCCAATTCCGCAAGCCCGCCCATTTCGGAAATCAGGCCGCGCAGCTGGCTGATTTCCGAATCGAAGGCTTTGACTGTGTGTTCGACCATAACGAAGGCTCCTAGCCGTAACGGCCTGTAATATAATCCTTGGTGCGCTCTTCGCGCGGATTTGTGAAGATGGTCTCGGTATCGCCGTATTCGACGATCTTGCCGAGGTGGAAGAAGGCGGTCTTCTGCGAAACCCGCGCGGCCTGCTGCATCGAGTGGGTGACGATGACGATGGCGTAGCGGCCCTTTAGCTCGTCGATCAGCTCCTCGATCCGCGCTGTCGCGATTGGGTCGAGGGCCGAGCAAGGCTCGTCCATCAGGATGACTTCCGGGCTGACCGCGATGGCGCGTGCGATGCATAGCCGCTGTTGCTGGCCGCCCGAAAGCGCGGTGCCCGGTTCGGCCAGGCGGTCTTTCGCCTCATCCCAAAGTCCGGCGCGGCGCAGGGATTTTTCGACGATCGCATCCATATCGGCCTTGGTCGGGGCCAGGCCGTGGATGCGCGGGCCATAGGCGACGTTTTCGTAGATCGACTTGGGGAAGGGGTTGGGCTTCTGGAAGACCATGCCGACCCGCGCGCGCAGCTGGACCACATCCATCTCGCCGCCATAGATGTCCACGCCGTCAAGCCTGATGTCGCCCGTTACGCGGCAGCCGGGAATGGTGTCATTCATCCGGTTGAGCGCGCGCAGGAAGGTCGACTTGCCGCAGCCCGAGGGGCCGATGAAGCTGGTGACATGCTCGGCGGCAATGTCGATGTTGACGTCAGATATGGCCTGCTTGCTGCCATAATAAACGTTCACGTCGTGGGCCGCGATTTTCAGAGTCTTGATCATTTCGCCTACCAACGTGTTTCGAACTTGTTGCGCAGATAGATCGCCAGTCCGTTCATCGCGAGAAGAAACGCAAGCAGCACCAGAATTGCGGCCGATGTGTTGCGCACGAAGGCCTGATCGATTTCGTCCGACCACAGGAATATCTGCATCGGCAGCACGCTGGTCGGGTCGGTTATCCCACCGGCAGGCGTGGCGATAAATGCGCGCATGCCAATCATCAGCAGCGGCGCCGTTTCGCCCAGGGCGCGGGCCATGCCGATGATTGTGCCAGTGAGGATGCCGGGCAGGGCCAGTGGGATAACATGATCGAACACGGTTTGGACCTTGCTCGCTCCCACGGCCAGCGCGGCGTCGCGGATCGACGGCGGCACGGCCTTGATCGCGTTGCGGCCGGCGATGATGATCACGGGCATGGTCATCAAGGCCAGGGTTACGCCGCCGACAAGTGCCGAGGAACGCGGCATGCCCATCGTGTTGATGAACACCGCCAGGCCCAGCAGGCCAAAGATGATCGATGGCACGGCGGCGAGGTTGTTGATCGTCACTTCCACCCAATCGACCCAGCGGCTGCGGGGGGCGAACTCCTCGAGATAGACGGCCGCGAGCACCCCGGTGGGAAACGATAGGCCCAGCGTCACCGCCATGGTCAGCAGCGATCCCTTGAGCGCGCCCCAGATCCCGGCAGTGGCAGCATCCGTTGAATCGGAGCCTGAGAGGAATTCCAGGTTCAGGCCGCCAATGCCGTTGGCCGTCATCGTCACCAGCAGCAACGCCAGGAAGGCGAGCGAGATGAGGATTGCGCCCAGCCCAAGCGCCTTGAACCGGCGCTCCCGGGCATAGCGTTTGGCAAGCCGCGCGCTGGCGGAAGGAGAGGACCAGCTAGTCATAGGCTTCCCGGAAGCGCTTAACGACCCTGAGCGCGATGATGTTCAGAATGAGAGTCACGATGAAAAGCACGAGGCCCAGCGCGAATGCGGAAAGAGTCTTGGCGCTGTTGAATTCCTGGTCGCCAGTCAACAGCTGGACAATCTGGTAGGTCACTGTCGTCATGCTGGCAAAGGGATTGGCCGAGAGGTTCGCGGTCGCCCCGGCAGCCATGACGACGATCATGGTCTCACCGATTGCCCGGCTGATCGCCAGCATCACGCCTGCGACAATGCCGGGCAGGGCCGCGGGAATCAGCACGCGCTTGATCGTTTCCGATGGTGTCGCGCCCATGGCGAGCGAGCCATCGCGCATTGCCTGTGGCACGGCGGCGATGCTGTCGTCGGCCATCGATGAGACGAAGGGAATGATCATCACCCCCATCACGAGGCCGGCAGCCAGCGCGCTCTCGGTCGAAGGGTTGTCCATGCCGATGAATTTGGCCAGGTCGCGCACCATGGGTGCCACCGTCAGCGCGGCGAAATAGCCATAAACCACGGTCGGCACGCCGGCGAGAATCTCGAGCAGCGGCTTGACCCATTTGCGCACTTTGGCGCTGGCATATTGGGTGAGATAGATTGCGCTCATCAGCCCCAGCGGGATGGCGACGATCATGGCGATGATCGCGCCGATGAAAATCGTTCCCCAGAACAGTGGCACCGCGCCGAAAGTCTTCGACACTTCCGGCCCGGCGCCGTCCTGCGGGTTCCAGTGCAGGCCGAACAGGAAATCGATCGGCGAGACCATGTTGAAGAACTGCCAGGTCTCGAACAGCAGCGAAACAATGATGCCCAGCGTCGTCAGGATCGCAAAGCACGAAGCAGCGAGCAGCAACGTGAGGACGAGAAACTCCACGCGCGCGCGCGCCGGAAAACGGGCCTTCAGGCGGGTGAAGCCGAACGCCCCGCCGCAGAAGGCCAGCAGCATGACAATGGCCGCCCCGATCCAGTTGAACTTTGCTGTCACCGGGGCAATCACGGTAACCAGCTTTTCGGCGAGGGGGTTGAAGGCCACCGCGCCGGGATTGCCGACGATGCCGAAGGCCTCGGAGAGGATCGCATTGCGCTCCATCTCGCCGGCTGGAAGAATCGCCGCATCGGGCGATGCCAGCACTGCCGACAGGATCAGGCCGGGCGAGATCATCTCCCAGATTGCCCAGCCCAGCAGCGCTGGCAGCACGATCCACAAGGCCTGGTGCCAGGCGTGGTAGGTCGGCAAGGAATGCAGCACACCCTTGCCGGTATTCAGTCGCCCCGCTTTGGCGCGCGCCGTCAGCCAGCCAATCAGGCCGAATGCCGCGAGACAAAACAGGAGAATATTGGCGGACAAAGGTCAGGCAATCATTTGAGGGTCGCGGGATCCAGCAACTTCATTGTCCTGACCACCTCTGCATTGGCGATGCGCACGGCTTCCGGCGCAATGACCATGCCCTTGGCCTTCATGATGCCATCCGGGCCCCATTGGGCAGCGAAAGCATTCACATATTCCGTCAGGCCCTTGATCGCCTTCAGGTGCGCCGCCTTGACATAGATGTAGAGCGGGCGGGCGCCGGGATAGCTGAAATCGGAAATCGAGGCATAAGTCGGCGCAATGCCGCCGACGGTCAGGCCCTGAAGCTTGTCCATGTTCTCTTCAAGGAACGAATAGCCGAAGATACCAACGCTGTTAGGGTTGCCCTCAATCTTCTGGACGATCAGGTTGTCGTTCTCGCCTTGCTCGACATAGGCACCGTCGGTGCGCACGGTGGTGCAGACCTTCTTGTGTTCGTCGGCATTGCTTTCCTTGAGCGCCTTCATCGCCGGATCGCTGTCACAGCCCTTGGTCAGGATCAGTTCGGCGAGCGCATCGCGCGTTCCCGAGGTCGAGGGCGGTCCATAGACGCTGATTGGCGTGGCCGGCAGGGCGGGGTTGACGTCCTTCCAGGTCTTGGCAGTGTTGGGCTTGCCGAAGGGATTTGCCGCTAGCGCCTTATAGAGATCGGTCGTGGTCAGAGCCATGCTGATGCCGCTTTTGGCGCTGGCAAAGGCCAGGCCATCGAGGCCGATCTGCACTTCAACGATGTCATTCACGCCATGCTTGGCGCAGTCCGCATATTCGGAAGCTTTGATCCGGCGCGAGGCGGTTTCGATATCGGGATGGCTTGCGCCGACGCCAGCGCAAAACAGCTTCATGCCGGCACCTGTGCCGGTCGATTCAATCACGGGTGACTTAATCCCGGATGCCTTGGTTGCAGTTTCCGAAACCGCTGTTGCAAAAGGATAAACTGTTGAAGAGCCAACGACGCGCACGAAATCGCGCGAGCCGCCACCTGAGGTTGAGGGGCCCCCGCAAGCCGCCAGGGCAAGCGTGGATAAAGCGGCAACTGAAGTAAGCTTGAGCGAGTGCATGACGAACCTTCCTCGTTTCGAATCGCCTATCTCTAGAGAGCGGTTTGATGACAGCTGTGTGACAATCAAGCCAGCACTTGCCGCAGCATGATTGAAGCTGTTGTTCCCGCTCCCGGCCGGCTGGCAATATCGAACCGCCCGCGATGGCGCTCGACGATGTGTTTGACGATGGACAGGCCCAGCCCGGTCCCGCCCGCTTCCCGGCTGCGGCTTGCGTCAACGCGATAGAAGCGTTCGGTCAGGCGCGGGAGGTGTTCGGGCGGGATCTCGCCGGCATTGCGGACAGACACATTGACCCAGCCGCTATCCGCCATTTCGATTGTCAGGGTCACCGGACCGCCCGGCTGGCCATATTTCACGGCATTGTCGATCAGGTTGCGCAGGAATTCAATTTAATGTTATCTAGATAACACTCATTGAGTACGCTGCAATGTACTATCAAGCTAACTGCACTGTAATATACGTTGATGATTTTAGATGCACCAATAGTGTGCGTAATTTTGAGTTGTCCTTAAAACTAAGCCTCAATATCTAGCGCAAAAAGGCTTAAATAAAGCTTTATTCATTATTTATGTAGCTGGCACGCACCTTGCATAAGTTAATTTGCATTGAGTTAAATAATACCTAAGATAGATACTATGGCTGATATTAATTATAAAAATATAAAACTAAATGCTTTTGACGAATCGTTTGATGCTAAGCAAGGC
>JANOBA010000076.1:0-5763 GCA_031411415.1 Novosphingobium sp. | reverse complement strand
CGCGTGGTGCGCGAGATGACGCCGGATAGCGTTACGCGTGCGCGCAGTTCGTCAAGGATGGCGGGAGAAAGCGACATGACCGGCTTATGCCTGTTCTTGGCGGCGATTGGTAGGCTTCCGGCAAATTCGCTTTACTGCCAGCGAACCGCTGGATAGCCTCCGCTCGGGCCCGGACAACAGGGGTTGTGAAGGTCTCGACGGGGAGAGCGATAATGCTGAAATGGATGCCTGTAGCCGCTGCCGCCTGCTTGATGCTGGGCGCTTGCCAGAAGGCCGAAACACCTGCCGCTGCTGCCATAACGGAAGCCGATGCCGCGAAGCTGGCGGACGCGATGGTCAAAGGCTGGGAATCCAAGGACGCGGCCGTGATCAAGGGGCTCTATGCGCCTGACGTGGTGGCGTTCGACTATGCGTATGGCCCCCTGGAGGCCGATCGCGCGACGTTTGACAAGGCACAGGACGTCTTCGCTGCGGCGCAGATCGACGGCGAGGAGCAGATTTCCCGCAATATCCAGGTGCTCGATGCCGACACGTTCATCGTGTCAGGCGTGTGGAACGGCACCAGCAAGGCCAAACCGGAAAATAACGGTCAAGTGCGCTGCACCGATGTTTTCCAGAAGGACGCTGCGGGCGCCTGGACCATCGTCAACGAGCATTGCTCGGTGATGCCCAAATCGGCCTAGCCGGGCATAATCAGGCCAGCGCAGCTTTCACCAGCCCGCTGGCCTTGCTCATATCCAGCTCGGTACCATGTCGCGCCTTTAGCTCGGCCATGACTTTGCCCATGTCCTTGACGCTGGTCGCGCCAAGCTCAGCCTTGATCGCCTCAATTGCGGCTGAAGTTTCCGCTTCGCCCATCTGGTTCGGCAGGAATTCGTCGATCACCGCCAGTTCGGCCTTTTCGGCATCGGCCAGTTCCTGCCGGCCGCCGCTCTCGAACATGCCAATCGATTCGCGGCGCTGCTTGGCCATTTTCTGCAGCACGTCGACCACCAGCACATCGTCGTCGGGCACTTGTGAAGCAGTGCGCAGTTCGATGTCCTTGTCCTTCAGCTTGGCGAGAATCAGGCGCACTGCGCCCAGGCGCGGCTTGTCGCCGGCTTTCATGGCTGAAACCTGTGCGGCCTTGATTGAGTCGCGGATCATTGTGGGTGTTTCCTGTGGATTTGAACGGTGCTGCCCCACCTAGCCGGGGTTTTAGCCGAATCCTAGGTTGACGGTGCAGCACTCGGTGTATAGCGGCCACCTCTTAGCACCATCGCCAGAATCCAGCTTACGGAGCGCCTCTCATGGCCGACCCCGCCTCTTCGCACGCGTCCCCTCCAAAGGGCGCGACGGGAGTCCTTGTGCTCGCCGATGGCAGCGTGGTCTGGGGCCATGGTTTCGGCGCCACCGGCAGCGCCGTGGGCGAGGTCTGCTTCAACACCGCGATGACCGGCTATCAGGAAGTGATGACCGATCCCAGCTACGCCGCGCAGATCGTCACGTTCACGTTCCCCCACATCGGCAATGTCGGAGTGAACGACGAGGACATGGAAAGCCACGTCGAAGGCGCGCTGGGCTGTATCGTGCGCGAGGCAGTCACCGAGCCAAGCAATTTCCGCGCACGCGGCGGCTTCGGCGAATGGCTGGCCAGCAAAGGCAAGATCGGCCTTTCCGGCATCGACACCCGCGCGCTGACCCGCCGCATCCGCATGGCGGGCGCGCCCAACGCGGTGATCGCGCATGAGCCTTCGGGCAAGTTCGACATTCCCGCACTGGTGAAGCGCGCGAATGACTGGACGGGGCTGGAAGGCATGGATCTGGCGCGCAAGGTCTCGCGTCATGAAAGCGAGGCCTGGGAAGGCGGCGTCTGGTCGCTGGGCAAGGGCTATGCACGCTCTCCGCGCAATGACAGGCCGCATGTCGTGGCAATGGATTTCGGCGCGAAGGACAACATTTTCCGCAGTCTGGTGGATGCCGGCGCGCGGGTGACCGTGGTGCCCGCGCAGACAACGCTGGAGGCCATATTGGCGCTGGAGCCCGCCGGCGTGTTCCTGTCGAACGGCCCGGGCGATCCAGCCGCCACCGGGGCCTATGCCGTGCCGGTGATTCAGGGCTTGCTGGAGCGCGACGTGCCGATATTCGGCATTTGCCTCGGCCACCAGATGCTGGGCCTCGCGGCGGGCGCGGCGACCACCAAGATGCACCAAGGGCATCGGGGCGCGAACCATCCGGTCAAGCGGCTGGAAGATGGCGTGGTCGAGATCACCAGCATGAACCACGGCTTTGCGGTGGATAATTCAGCGCTGCCAGACAGCGTGGTGGAGACGCATGTTTCGCTGTTTGACGGCTCGAACTGCGGCATCGCGGTGAAGGGCAAGCGGGCGTTTGGGGTTCAGTATCACCCAGAGGCGTCACCGGGGCCGATGGATTCGTTTTACCTGTTTGCGCGGTTTTTGGGGATGTTGGGGTGATGAGCGAAAGCCTGAGTTCTCGCGAATCAGTGTTGCTAATCCGACTTCGGAAGGCGGATGCATTTAAGGGGCAGGCTCAGCCTGTATGGATAAGTGGAGCTTCGGATTGGAAGGAAGCAAAGGCGGCGGCAGGTGGGTTGGTCAGCCGTGGATTTGCGAGAGCGGTTACCGATTCTAATGCTCCCGGAATCATTCATCTCGAATTGACGCCGGAAGGGGTTGGGATTGCAGATCAAGTTGTCCGCGAGAACAGCCCTTTTGCAAGGTTGCTGCGTTTCAATTGGCTTGGATGGTTGACGTTCCTAGCTGCCGTTGCGTCTGCCTACTTCGCTTACACAGGCCCGGGGATATAATGCCCAACCTCTCCATCTCCCCAATCCACACCCTCACTTCCCCCCTCCCCGGTGGGGAGGGGCCGGGGGTGGGAGAGCGTGCCGCAGGCGCGCGTCGGCGTTGCGTTCATGCGCGGGCGGGGCGGCGTTATGCGGGCTTGGGTCTGGGGTGGCGGTTGTTGGTGACTGATCGGGCGGACGCTCGGCTACGCCTCGCTCCCCCACCCCCAACCCCTCCCCGCCGGGGAGGGGAGTCAGGTGCGGGGGCTCCTCCGGCGTCAGGTTTCGCTTTCCTCGAACCAATCTTTTCGATTGCGGGCAATGGCGAGGTGACAGGCAATTTCCGTCAGCACGCCATCGATGTTGCTCAGCACATCGTTGTTCCAGAAGCGGATCACCCGGAAACCGTGGGCCTCGATCATCGCGGTTCGCGTCTCGTCGAAAGCACTTTCGGCATGCTGGCCGCCGTCAACTTCGATCACCAGCCGCGCCTTGCGGCAGGCGAAGTCGGCGATGGCGTTGCCAATGGGGAATTGCCGGGTAAACCGGACGCCCAGCTGGCTGGCGCGCAAATGCGACCACAGGCGCTGTTCGGCAAAGGTCGGCTCGGCGCGAAGTTTTCTTGCGACCGGAGTAAGGCGTTTCATCACCACGGTTTGTACACCCCCACCCAACCCTCCCCCTCAAGGGGGAGGGCTTTGAAGCCAACCTTCCCCGTAAGGGAGAGGGCATCAAAGGTAGCATGGAAATGACAGAACTCACTCCCCTCCAGGCGCAAGTCCTCGCCTATTACCTTGGCCATTCCGCCAAGGAATTCTCTATGACCGGGCGCTGGTTTCCGTTCAGCGAGCTGGAATTTATCCTCGCGGACAAGATCACCGTCGATGTGCGCCAATTCGGCAAGGCGGCGCAGGAAGCGGCCAAGCCGGTGGCGAAGGTTTATCTTGAGCACATGATCGCAAACGGCGGCTTTGAGAACAAGGCGCAGAAGTTTGGCGGCACGATGCACCAGTTTGAGACTGAGGGCTTCCGCGCGGCGCTGACGGCATTGCAGGCGGGCGATGCGGTGCTGGCGGCGGCGAAGGCCGGGGCTGCGGACTTCTGGGAAACTTCTTTTGCGGGATTGAGCGCCTGATGCCCAAGCGGACAGACATTTCGACGATCCTCGTCATCGGCGCCGGGCCTATCGTCATCGGGCAGGCCTGCGAGTTCGACTATTCGGGGACGCAAGCGATCAAGGCGCTGCGCGAGGAGGGCTACCGCGTGGTCCTCGTCAATTCGAACCCGGCGACGATCATGACCGATCCCGACATGGCGGATGCGACCTATATCGAGCCGATCACGCCCGAGATTGTCACCCGCATTATCGAGAAAGAGCGCCCGGACGCGCTGCTGCCGACGATGGGCGGGCAGACCGCGCTGAACACCGCGCTGGCGCTGTTCAATGACGGCACGCTAGACCGGCTGGGCGTCCAGATGATCGGCGCCGATGCCGAAGCCATCGACAAGGCCGAAGACCGGATGAAATTCCGCGACGCGATGGACAAGATCGGGCTGGAAAGCGCGCGTTCCGGCATCGCGCACACGGTCGAGGAAGCTTTCGCGGTTCTGGAACGCACCGGGCTGCCGTCGATCATTAGGCCCAGTTTCACACTGGGCGGCACTGGCGGCGGCGTTGCCTATAACAAGGCCGAGTTTGAGGCCATCGTGCGCGGCGGCCTTGATGCCTCTCCCACCACTGAAGTGCTGATCGAGGAATCGCTGCTGGGGTGGAAAGAGTATGAAATGGAGGTTGTCCGTGATCGCAAGGACAACTGCATCATCATCTGCTCGATCGAAAACGTCGACCCGATGGGCGTGCACACCGGCGATTCGATCACCGTCGCCCCGGCCTTGACGCTGACCGACAAGGAATACCAGATCATGCGCAATGCATCGATCGCGGTCTTGCGGGAAATCGGCGTGGAAACAGGTGGTTCCAACGTCCAGTTCGCAGTCAATCCCAAGGATGGCCGGCTGATCGTCATCGAGATGAACCCGCGCGTTTCGCGCTCATCCGCGCTGGCCTCCAAGGCCACCGGCTTTCCCATCGCCCGCGTCGCGGCGAAGCTCGCCGTGGGCTATACGCTGGATGAGATCACCAACGAGATTACCGGGGCGACGCCGGCCAGCTTCGAGCCGACGATTGACTATGTCGTCACCAAGATCCCCCGCTTTGCTTTCGAGAAGTTCAAGGGCGCCGAGCCGCTGCTGTCGACTGCGATGAAGTCGGTCGGCGAGGTCATGGCCATCGGGCGCAATTTCAAGGAATCGATGCAGAAGGCGTTGCGCGGGCTGGAGACCGGGCTCGACGGCTTCAACCGCGTCGCCGCTCTGGAAGGCGCGACCCGCGACGAGATCACTGCTGCGCTCTCGCGCCAGACGCCGGACCGGCTGCTGAACGTCGCGCAGGCCTTCCGCGAGGGCTTCAGCGTCGAGGATGTGCAGGCGATCACCCATTTCGATCCGTGGTTTCTGCGCCACATCGAAGAAATCATTGCCGAAGAGGCGAAGATCACCGCCGATGGCCTGCCGGGCGATGCCGAGGGGCTGCGGCGGCTGAAAGCGATGGGCTTTTCCGACAAGCGGCTGGCGACGCTCGCGGTGCGCTCGGTGGGTGTCGCCAAGGGCTTGGGCGAGACCCAGGCGCGCCGTTCGGGCCTGCTCCACGATGCGCTGCGTGCCATGGCCGGCGCGACCAGCGAGGATGAAGTGCGCGCGCTCCGCCGCAAGCTGGGCGTCCATCCGGTGTTCAAACGGATAGATAGCTGCGCCGCCGAATTCGAAGCCGTGACGCCCTACATGTATTCGACTTACGAAGCGCCAAGCTTTGGCGAGCCGGAGTGCGAATCCGCGCCCACCGGCGCCCGCAAGATCGTCATTCTGGGCGGCGGGCCAAACCGCATCGGCCAGGGCATCGAGTTCGACTATTGCTG
>JANOBA010000075.1:0-4423 GCA_031411415.1 Novosphingobium sp. | reverse complement strand
CATCGATCTGGCCGAGGACCGCGAGCGCTTTTCTGCTCTGGTCGAAAAGCTGGGGCTCAAGCAGCCTGAAAACGGCATTGCCCGCAGCCGTGATGAGGCGGTCGCGGTGGCCGCGCGCATCGGCTATCCAGTGATGATCCGGCCCAGCTATGTGCTGGGCGGCCGGGCGATGGAGATCGTCGACAGCCTTGCCCAGCTCGATGACTATATCGCCACTGCCGTGCAGGTTTCCGGCGACAGTCCGGTGCTGATCGACCGCTATCTGCGCGATGCCATCGAATGCGATGTCGATGCGCTGTGCGACGGAGACGTGGTCGTGGTTGCCGGGGTGATGCAGCATATCGAGGAAGCCGGTATCCATTCGGGCGACAGCGCCTGCACCCTGCCGCCTTACAACCTGCCCGCCGGGATCATCGCTGAGATGGAGCGGCAGGCCGAGCTGCTGGCCAAGGCGCTGGGCGTCAAAGGTCTGATGAACATCCAGTTCGCGGTGCAAGCGGACCAGGTGTTCCTGATCGAGGTCAACCCGCGGGCCAGCCGCACGGTGCCGTTTGTCGCCAAGGCCATCGGCCAGCCGGTGGCGAAAATCGCCGCGCGGGTGATGGCGGGAGAAAAGCTCTCGACCTTCCCGCCGTTCAAGCGCGAGCTGCCCTATATGGCGGTCAAAGAGGCGGTGTTCCCTTTCGCGCGCTTCCCCGGGGTCGATCCGGTGCTTTCGCCCGAGATGAAATCGACCGGCGAAGTGATGGGCATCGATGCCACGTTCGCGATGGCTTTCGCCAAGAGCCAGATTGGCGCGGGCACCGAGCTGCCGATGGGCGGCATTGCTTTTGTCTCGGTCAAGGATAGCGACAAGGCGGTGATCCTGCCGGCGATCAAGCAACTGATCGATCTCGGCTTTTCGGTGATCGCCACCGGCGGCACCCAGCGCTATCTGGCGGACGCCGGCCTGCCGGTGGAGCGGGTGAACAAGGTTGCCGAAGGCCGCCGGCACATCGTTGACCGGATTGTCGATGGCGAAGTGGCGATGATCATCAACACCACCGAAGGCTGGCAGAGCCTGAAGGACTCGCAATCGATCCGGGCTTCGGCGTTGAAGGGCAAGGTGCCCTATTTCACCACGGCGACAGCATCAGTGGCGGCGGCGCAGGCAATCGGGGCGCTGAAAGCCGCGAAACTTGAAGTCCGCTCGTTACAGTCCTATTATGGCTGACTAGACGCGTTTTCTTACATCGCGACCAGATGATCCCTTTCCCCGTCGGGGAAGGGGCGGGTGATTAGTCGCTGCACTCCGGCAAGTTACCGGGGCGACGCATGGAGACCAACAGGAATGGCGAGTATCGAGAAATTGCCGATGCTGGCGGAAGGCTATGAGCGGCAGATTGCCGAGCTGAAAGCCTTGCGCGAGGAGCGACCGCGGATCGTTGAGGCGATCGAGGAAGCGCGCGCCCACGGCGATCTTTCCGAAAATGCCGAATACCATGCTGCCAAGGAGCGTCAGGGTCAGGTCGAGGCGCTGATCGGCGACCTGGAAGACCGGGTCAGCCGTGCGCAGATTGTCGATCCCTTGACGCTGTCTGGCGACAAAATCGTTTTCGGCGCGACTGTGACAATGCTTGACGATGACGAGAAGCCGGTGCGCTACCAGATCGTCGGCCCCTATGAGGCCGATGCCAAGCTGGGCCGGATCAGCTATGCTTCGCCGCTCGGCAAGGCGCTGATCGGCCGCAAGGTTGAAGAAGAGGTCGAAGTGACGGTGCCTTCGGGCGACCGCTGCTATCTGGTCCAGAAGATCGAATTCGTCTGAGGCATTCGCCCCTCTCCCCATCGGGGAGAGGAGGCCGTTGCAATGCTCTCTACAACTCTGCCACCGCCTCCAGCGCCAGCAGATAGCTCTTCGGGCCGAATCCCGCGATCACGCCTTTGGCCACCGGCGAGACATAGCTGTGATGGCGGAAGGCCTCGCGCGCGTGGGGGTTTGACAGGTGCACTTCGATCACCGGCAGCGTTATCGCCTTGATTGCATCATACAGCGCAACACTGGTGTGGGTCAGCGCTCCGGCATTGAGGATCACTGCCCGGGCGCCCATGCTGCGCGCCTCGTGCAGCCAGTCGATCAGGTGGCCCTCGTGGTTCGACTGGCGCAGATCGATGGTCAGCCCAAGCGCCTGTGCCCGGTCATCGAGCATACCGGCGATGTCGTCGAGCGTGTCGCTGCCATAGATTTCCGGCTCGCGGGTGCCGAGCAGATTGAGATTGGGTCCGTTGAGAACATAGACCAGCTTGCTTGCCATGGCGGGCTCCTGCGCGGGCGGTTGGTCGGTTCGCAATAGAGCTTACGGCGCTTCAGGCAAGCGTTGCGGTGCTAGCCCTGAGGCGGCTGCGTGACGGCAGGCTCTTCGTCGCCGGGCTCGTCACCGCCGCCGGCGAGCGGCGGCGGGCCGGTTTCCTGAAAGTTCGAAGCCTCGTCCTCGCCATCGCCGCGGCGGTCGTTGTTTTCGGCCTGGCGGATGCGGGCTGCGGCGGATTCGGCAGCCTGCTGCGCGGCGACGGCCTTTTGCGCGGCGGCTTCGGCGCGCTGCACTTTCGCCTCAAGCTCGGCAACCTTGACCTGATCGCTGCATGCCGAAAGCGACAGCGCGAGCAGGGCCGCGGCGAGCGCGGTCGCAGGCTTGCGGGTGCTGGGCAGGGGGCTCAGGGTCAACGGATCACTCCAGGGCTGCCCGGACAGGCCGGGGTAAAGGAGAAATAACGACAAATCCCTTCCCTAGGGTTAATTCCCGGCCCCCGCGCTCAGCCGCCTGAACCCGCAATCTTGCCCCATTGCCGGGCGGCGGTGTAACCCAGATATCCGGCGCCAAACAGCGTGTAGAGCGGCTCGGGGATCGCAGCCAGATAGGCGCCGATGCCGCGTGAGAGGGCGTCAGCGAGGTCTGGCCGGAAGGCAGCGAGCACGCCGACGGGCAGCGCGGTGAGCAGCATCGCATAAATGACATAGAGAAAGCCCGGCCGCGCGCGGGAGATGAATTGGTCGCCAGATGCGGCCTCCAGCGCGAGCGCGGGCGAGGGACAATCGGGGCTGGATGACTTGGTGCGCTGCATGGATATTCCCCATTAAGGTTTATGGTGTAATATAAAATATCCAATATGGCACATGTAGGAAAGCGCGCAGTTACCTGCTCCGGCTTGCGGGCGGCGTGGCTGCGGACTACCCGGGCAGGCACCGCGCACAGTTTAGCGGCAGGGAGTTCGGCTTTGGAACGCACCACATGATCCGTGCCCACATGGTCCGTGCAGGGCTGAACCGGCTGCACATCGATGGCTATATTACCCTTCTGTTGGCCATGGTGGTTCTGGCGACGCTGGTGCCGGTGCGGGGCGCGGGTGCCGGGTTGGTGTCGCTGCTCGCCGATGCCGGGATCGTGCTGCTGTTCTTCCTCCACGGCGCCCGGCTCTCACGCGAGGCGATCCACGATGGCGCGCGCCACTGGCGGCTGCACGGCGCGACCGGGGCGGTGACCTATATCGCCTTTCCGCTGCTCGGGCTGGCCTGTGCGCAGATCCCCGGCCTCGATCCGGCGCTCGCCACCGGGCTGCTCTATCTGACCTTGCTGCCATCGACGGTGCAGAGCGCGATTGCCTTCACCGCGATGGCGCGCGGCAATGTCGCCGCCGCAGTGTGCAGCGCAGCCTTTTCCAATCTGGCGGGGATTTTCATCACCCCGCTGCTGGTCGCGCTGCTGATCACCGGCAAGAGCGGCGGGCTTTCGGCCAGCGCGGTCTGGGCGATTGCCGGGCAATTGCTGCTGCCGTTCCTTGCCGGCCATCTGCTGCGGCCCTGGCTTGGCGAATGGATCAGCCGCCAGAAACGCCTGACCACCATGGTTGATCGCGGGGCGATCCTGCTGGTGGTCTATGCCTCGTTCAGCGCCGCCGTTGTTGAGGGGCTGTGGAGCCAGGTTTCGTGGAGCGATCTGGCGCTGCTGGTGGCACTGTCATCGGCGCTGCTGGCGGCGGTGTTGGGCCTGACCGCCTTGCTGGGGCGCGTGCTGGGCTTCTCCCGCCAGGATGCCATCGTGCTGCAATTCTGCGGCTCGAAAAAGAGCCTCGCCACCGGCGTGCCGATGGCGGGCGTGCTGTTCCCCGCCAGCCAGCTCGGCGCGATTTTGCTGCCGGTGATGATCTTTCACCAGATCCAGCTGATGGTCTGCGCCTGGCTTGCCCGAATTTACGCCAGTCAACAGAAAGTTGTTTTGGCTGAACAGCGCAGCTAGGTTTGGGGTGCGAAAAAGGCCTTCAACTCGGCCGGAGTTCGATGGTTGATCGCATTGCGTTTTTCAAGGTGGCAGAAGGTCAGGATGGCGACCAACCATCCAATTCGATGGCGATGTCGGCAGGTGCGATGTCGACTTTGCTGGCCAGG
>JANOBA010000074.1:0-13158 GCA_031411415.1 Novosphingobium sp. | reverse complement strand
CCCTTCAATTTCAGCGCAAAGGCAACGGCGCGGCCATGATGCGCCTGGAAGCCCTGGGCGGGATCGATGGTGATCGTCGTGATCTTCTCGGGCGTGTCGTGCGCCACGGTTTCGATGTCCATGCCGCCTTCGGTCGAGACGATCATGGCGATGTGGCCGCTGGCACGGTCAACCAGCATCGAGAAATAGTATTCCTTGGCGATGTCGGCGCCGTCGGTGATGTAAAGACGGTTGACCTGCTTGCCCGCATCTCCGGTCTGGATGGTCACCAGCGTATTGCCGAGCATGTCGGTGGCATTGGCGCGCACCTCGTCGAGGGTTTTCGACAGACGGACGCCGCCCTTGGCATCGGCTGGCAGTTCCTTGAACTTGCCCTTGCCGCGGCCGCCCGCGTGAATCTGGGCCTTGACGACATAGAGCGGCCCGGGGAGCTTGCCCGCCGCTGCAACGGCTTCGTCAACGCTGAGTGCGGCAAAGCCGGCGGGGACCGCTACGCCGAATTTCGCCAGCAGTTCTTTGGCCTGATATTCGTGGATGTTCATCGCAGATTCTGCCTTTTACGATTGGTTTGCCTTGGGGAGGGTTTGTGCGCCGCCGCATAAGCACAATGCAGGCGACTTGAAAAGTGGGGCGCGCGACTTGAAAAGTGAAGGACAGGCGGCAAAGTGGCGGAATGATCGATCGCGACCGACTTGAGACCATTGTCCGTGCGGGCGGTGCGCTCGCCATGGCCAGTTGGCCGGGCGCGGGGCACAGCCCGCAAGTGTGGGAGAAGAAGCCGGGCGATCCCGTCTCGGCCGCTGACCTTGCCGTCGACAGCTTCCTGAAGCGCGAGCTTGGCGCATTGCTGCCATCCGCCGGCTGGCTATCGGAAGAAACCGCCGATGCGCCCGAGCGGCTTGGCCATGACGGATTAGGGAGCGGGCTGCTGTGGCTGGTCGATCCGATCGACGGCACCCGCGATTACATCCACGGGCGCGATGGCTGGGCCGTGTCGGTGGCGCTGGTCAGCGCGGGCCGGCCGTTGCTGGGCATGTTATGTGCGCCGGCGCGTGATGAATTCTGGCACGGCGAATCGGGCCGGGGCAGTTGGCGCAATGGCCAGCGCCTGCGCGCCAGCCAGCGCAGCCAGTTGCCCGGCGCGCGGGTTCCGGCCCGCATCAAGGCAGCGGAGGACGCCGATCTGGTGGCGGTGCACCAGCCCAATTCGATTGCCCTGCGCATCGCCATGGTCGCCGCCGACGAGGCCGACCTGCTGGCGACGCTGCGCTGGGGCTTCGAATGGGATATTGGCGCCGCCGCCCTGATCGCACGCGAGGCGGGCGCGGCAGTGACCGACGCATTTGGCGGTGCGCTCAACTATAACAAGCGCGATCCCAGGGCTTTTGGCGTGCTAGCTTCCGCCCCGGGCATCCACGCCGCGGCAGTGGAGCGGCTGGCTGACCGGGCAAAGGCGCTTGCGGGCTAGAATTTACTGCGATCCCGCCCGAGCCGCGCGGGCTTCATCCTCGCTGATCGGCACGATCTTGATTTCCACCCGGCGGTTCTTCGCGCGGCCGTCCTCGGTGGCGTTATCAGCCACCGGCATGGTCTCGCCAAAGCCCTGGCTGCGGATGCGCGCCTGCGAAACGCCGCGCGCCGAAAGGTAGTTGGCCACTGTGCGCGAGCGGTTTTCGGACAGGGTCTGGTTATAGGCGTCCGATCCGGTCGAATCGGTATGGCCATAAACGTCGATCAGGCTGTTGGGATACTTGATCATGCTATCCCCGACTTTGTCGAGCGTTTCGCGGAACTGGGGCTTGAGGCTGTAGCTCGCCACATCGAACGTCACGCCGTCGGGCAGGTTGACCAGGATCGCCTGGCCGTTGTCAGTTTCAGTGACATCGACCCCGCTGCCGGCAGTTTCTTCCTTCAGCTCCTTGATCTGCTGATCCATCTTGTAGCCGATGATGCCGCCGGCGACGCCGCCGATGCCAGCGCCAACGATGCGCCCGGTTCGCCCGCCGATCAGCCCGCCGATCAGCAATCCTGCCAGCGAGCCGCCAACGCCGCCAATGGCAGTGCGCGAGACCTTTTTCTGGCCAGTGTTGGGATCGGTGACGCACGCGGAGGTCGCCAGCAGCGCGGCGGCGGCAATGCCAGAGATATAGAAGCGGTAATTTTTCATCGGAAGACCTTTCACGGCACTAGGCTTTCTCAGCACTTGGCTCTCGCGGGGCTTATGCCCGGTGTCGGCCATATCTGCATGGTGACATGAATGGGCAATGGACGGTGCCGCTGTCAATCAGGGTGGGCCCAGACTGCACAACTTCGACCCGCCCCTTTCGCACCCCCTTCGCCTTTGCCGCGAAAGCTGCTAATCGTGCCAGCGTGATACCTGCTCCCTGGTCCGATGTGCTGATAATCGCGGCACTGATCCTGCTTAACGGCGTTTTCGCCATGTCCGAACTGGCCATTGTTTCGGCGAGGCCGGCGCGGCTGCGCGTGGCCGCCGAACGTGGCAGCAAGGGCGCGGCGGCCGCGCTGGCGCTGGCAGCAGAGCCGGGCAAATTCCTCTCCACGGTGCAGATCGGCATCACGCTCGTCGGCATTGTGGCGGGCGCTTATTCGGGCTCCAGCCTGGGCGGGCCTCTGGGCGACTGGCTGGCCGGGCTTGGCCTGCCGGCACGCTATTCCGACGATGTGGGCTTCGCGCTGGTCATCATCGCAACCAGCTATTTCAGCCTGGTAGTGGGCGAACTGGTGCCCAAGCAGATCGCGTTGCGCGCGGCGGAACCCATCGCCAAGCTTGCCGCGCTGCCGATGCAGATGATCGCGCGCGCCGCCATGCCGGTGGTTTGGGCGCTCGATCGCTCCTCGGCGCTGTTGCTGCGGCTGACGGGTGTGCGCCATGCCGGCGAGAAAGGCGTGACGGCGGAAGAATTGCAGATGATTTTCGCCGAGGCGACCCGTTCGGGCGCAATCGAGGAAGAAGAGCGCGTGCTGATGACCGGGATCATGCGGCTCGCCGACCGCCCGGTGCGCGAGCTGATGACCCCGCGCACCGAGATCGACTGGGTCGACAAACGCGCCGGCGAGGACGATCTACGCGCCCGGATCAAGGACAGCCCGCATTCGCTGCTGCCGGTGGCCGATGGCTCGCCTGACAACATCGTCGGCGTGCTGAAGCTGCGCGATGTGCTCGCCGCGATGATGGCCGGGCGCAAGATCAACATCGCCCGGCTGATGCGCAAGGCGGAGATCATTCCCGACCAGCTCGACGCCATGGACGCGCTGCGCATCCTGCAGCAGTCCGATGTCTCAATGGCGCTGGTCCACGACGAATACGGCCACCTTGAAGGCGTGGTGACGCCCGCCGACCTGCTCACGGCGATCGTCGGCAATTTCGCCAGCCATCAGGACGCGGACGATCAACCGATGGTGGTTGAACGCGAGGACAACAGCCTGCTGGTTTCCGGCGCCCTGCCCGCCGATGCACTTGCCGACCGGCTGGGGATCGAGCTGGCCGACAGCCGCGAATTCGCCACTGCCGCCGGTTTCGTACTCTCGGTGATGAAGCGCATGCCCAAGGAAGGCGAGCATTTCCACGAACAGGGCTGGCGCTTTGAAGTGGTCGACATGGACGGGCTGAAGATCGACAAACTGCTGGTCAGCGCCGCGCCGACGGACGGCGCCGACCAGTAACCGCACTAAATCGCGATATTATACAGCTTGGCCGAATTGAGGCTCAGCACCTTGGCGCGTTCCTCATAGGTGAAGCCTTCCAGCCGGCCTTCAAGATTATCGAAGGGATAGAGGCTGGTCGGATGCGGGAAGTCGGTTTCGAACAGGCAATTGTCGACGCCGACCTGGCGCACCATGTCGGCCAGATGCGGGCCTTGTTCAAACCAGAAGCAGCCATAGAAATTGCTCTGGAAATATTCCGAGGGTTTCTTTTTGAAGCTCTTGGTCTCAGCGATTTCCTTGAGCTGATAGTCGAGCGCCTGCATCAGGAAGGGCACCCAGCCGATGCCACTTTCCACCGAGACGAATTTCAGCTTCTCGAAACGGTCAAGCAGACCGGAATAGATCAGGTTGGAAACGGTCTTGCCGTTGTTGAAGAACACCATCGCGCCCTGGATGCCCGAATAGAGATCGCGGGTCAGCGATGGCCAGCCTTGCGTGCCCATCCAGTCTATCGTGGTTTCCGACGCACCGATGTGGAAGTTGATCGGAATGTTCTTGTCTTCGCAGACTTCCCACAAGGGATACCAGTGCTCGGTGCCCATATCGGGGATATTGTTGCCGCTTTCGTCCTTCGACATGTGCGGGTCGGAATTGATGTTGATCCCGCGCAGGCCCATCGCGGCGCAGCGTTCGGTTTCCTTGACCGCCTCACTCACATCCCACCAGGGCAGCAGCGCCATCGGAAACAGCCGCTGGCCGCTTTCCTCCTGAATTTCGGCCATGGCGTCGTTATAGATCTGCGTGGTAATCAGCCGCAGTTCGGGGTCGACTTTCGCCGAGGCCTGCCCGCCGAAGCCGAGGATATTGGGATAAACGATCTGCGCGTGGATGCCGTTCTCGTCCATCACCGCGAGGCGTTCCTTGACCGAGCTGGAGCCGAGGTGGACTTCCTCGAACTGCACTTTCAGAAAGCGGTCGAGATCGCGGATCTTGCCGCCTTCCTTCAACACCGCGCTGTTGGGGTGCGCGCCGGTGCCGATCGACTTGTCGCCATCAATGATCCAGCTGCGAATGCCCTCGTGCATTTTAACCTGCGGCACGCGATCGCGGAATTTGGCCGGCGCGCGCTTGGTCCACATGTCGTGCGGTTCGGTCAGATGCGTGTCGGCGTCGATGATCTTGATCGGCGCGTTCGCCGTGTCGGTGGCCATGTTTCACTCTCCTGTGTGTCGCGGTTCGTCGCAATCAGCGCCGCCAAGGTGGCGCGACATCTGCCCCTTGCATACCCCACTTTATGTCATCACGAAAATCTGCAATTTGCATATACGAGTCATCGTAAAAAGCGATGGGTTGTCCGGTCGCTCAATCTCGATGGTCGAGGAGATAGTCATCGAACGCCGCCGCCACCCTACCGCGCCAGATCTCGGCTGGCCGCGCCAGACTGAGCGAGCGCGAAAAGGCGAAACCCGCAACATCGAGCGCGACAAGTCGTCCATTGTCGAGGTCAAATTGCACCAGCACCCGCGACAGGCAGCCAATGCCGCCACCGGCGATGACCGCATGCCGCACTGCCCAGTTGCTGGTCGCCTCGAATGCCACCGGGATTTGCCCGATCCGCTCATGCAGAAGATAACGCAAGTGGGCGGAAATCGAGGATTCGCCCTCCCGCATGCACCAGGGGTGGCCGGCAAGATCGGCTATCGTCAGGCCGCCTCGCCGGGCCAGAGGATGATCGCTGGCCACGACCAGCACCAGCTCATCAGTGCGCCAGGGCGTCAAAGCAATGCCCGGGATCTCGGGCAGAACTTCGATCAGGGCGGTCTCAATCTCGAACCGGGTCATGCGGTGGATCAGCGCGCGGGCGGATTCGACCTCCAGCTTGATCCGGACATCGGGATTGAAGCGCATGAACTCAACGCAAAGGCGCGGGAGAATGGTCTCGGCAATCATGGCTGTGGCGCCGATCACCAGTTGCCCTGAAAGCGGCGCTTGCCCGTCCGGGCGTTCCATGTCCTCCAACCGGCCGAGCACCGAGCGCACCATCGGGTGAAGCCGCCTGCCCTCGTCGGTGATCTGCAGCGGCTTGCCGCGGGCGTGGACGAACAGCGAACGGCCCAGCACGATTTGCAGATCGGCGATTGCCGCGCTGACGGCGCTCTGGCTCATCCCCAGATTGTCAGCCGCCCGCGTCACCCCGCCCAGAGTTGCGACCGCATCGAAAACGCGCAATTGCCGCAAGGTAATCTTCACGCGCTGACACTCCGATCACCCGCGAAAGTCAAAGCCCCGGCTGGTCCGGCTCCATCCCGTCCATCGGCGTTTTTCGGCCCGGCCCGCCGCGCACCTGAACGGTCATTTCGCCAAGTCCATCCATCGCCACATGCATGACATCGCCGGGCACCACCGGGCCAAGCTGCGCCGGCGGCGTGCCCGAGAAAATCACATCGCCCGGATGCAGCGTCATCACCGAGGCGGCATGTTCGACCAGATCGGCAATGCCCAGCACAAGGCTGGCTGTGGTGTCCACGGTGCGCTCTTCGCCATTAACCGTGAGGCGATAGGCGAGATTGTCCGGATCGGGCACTTCGTCGCGCGTTGTCAGCCACGGGCCCATCATGCCGAAAGTGTCGAAGCTTTTGTTAAAACTAGGAAATTCAGGCCCCTGCTGAGTCATGTCGAGCGCGATGGCATAGCCCGCAATATAGTCGAAGGCGTCTTTCGCGGCGATTTCGGTCCCCTGCTTGCCGATGACGATGGCAATCTCGGCTTCGTGGAAGGTCGTGCGTTCGGGCCAGCGCAGAGTTACTCCGTCGCTCATCCCAGCCGCCGCATTGGTCATCTTGAACAGGAAGCCCAGCCGCCGCGGATGGCCGCCGCCCGCAAGCACGATTTTATGATTGCCCGCACCGCAGACGAATTTGCCGGGATTGGCGACGGGGCATTTCAGCAGCACCTGGGCCACCGGCACCGGGATCGCCTTGTCCGCCAGAGCTTCCATCGCCGGGCGGAGCGCCTCAAGGTTGATGATGAACTGGTCGCCAGCAGGATAGGGCCAGCGCACGGATGGCAGGCTGTCTGTCACCGCAGTCACGTCGTGGACCATATCGCCTCGCACCACCCCCAGTTTGACCGGGCCTGAGGCACTTTCCTGATAACGGCAGATTTTCATGGCATTCCCAGTGGTAATTGTTGTTGAGCCAGCATCGCGCGGGCGAGCCGGAGCATCAAGCACATTCGCGTTCGGGGCGCGTCCCGGCCCTACCCCGCAACAAGTTCGACGAAGCGGCTGGACACCCAGCCTGAGGCACACGGTCCGCGATAGGGCCGAGACCGGGCGATCGGCGTGCCGACGCCGCAATCGATCCTGCCATAGACCACGCCCTGCCATTGCCCGTCGGCAGAAGCATCGCAGAGATAGCCCATCTGCCCACCTCGAAGCCGCACCAGTTCGCGGCCTGCCGCTGCCGGGCGGCTGCGCACCGACAGGAAATTGTCGCCGCGCGGATTGAGTCCCCTGACCCGGTATGTGCCGCCGCAAGCATCCTGCTCGCTGTCGCCGCCAACCATCACCGGCACTTCGGGCCGCAGTGGCGCGGCACTCTGCGCCGCCATCACAAATGCTGCGAGGGGCAGCAGAAGCAGTCGTTTAATCATCACCAGGTCTCCAGTCAGGGCGGCATTGCGCCGTGCCAACCGTTTTTGGTCTATGCCGGATAGAGACAGCATACTATGCCATTCCTTTGGTGGGCCCATTCATGCAGTGGCCCCTGCCCAAGTACCAATCCAATCCGACAAGTAAGGAAGTCTTGATGTCCACGCCTGCGAACACCACCGCACTCGATCCCGAGATCGCCGCGCTGATCGCGCGCGCGCGCGCTGCCCAGGCGATTTATGAAGGCTTCAGCCAGGAAGCAGTCGACGCCATCGTCCGCGACATGGGCAAATATGTCTATGACAATGCCGAACTGCTTGCCCAGATGGCCGTGGACGAGACTGGGATCGGCAATTACGAGGACAAGGTTACCAAGAAGAAGGGCAAGGCCCGCGCGATCTGGAACAGCCTGAAGGGCAAGAAGAGCCGCGGCATCATTGATGAGGATGCAGAGACCCAGCTCGTTTTCGTCGCCAAGCCGATGGGCGTGGTCGGCGCGGTGACGCCGATCACCAATCCGGTAGTCACCCCGATGTGTAACGGCATGTTTGCGCTGAAGACCGGCAATGCCGTGATCTTTGCGCCACATCCCAAAGCGCAGAAATGCGCCGAACACCTCACCGACGCCTACCGCGCGATGCTGGTGACCCACGGCGCGCCGGAAGACCTGATCCAGGTGGTGAAAAACGGCTCGATCACCAAGACCCAGCAGCTGATGGAATCGGTTGATGTTGTCGTGGC
Source organism: Novosphingobium sp. (assembly GCA_031411415.1). Lineage (GTDB taxonomy): Bacteria > Pseudomonadota > Alphaproteobacteria > Sphingomonadales > Sphingomonadaceae > Novosphingobium. The sequence goes on along the minus strand of JANOBA010000074.1, from coordinate 5,099 downwards.
GACTGGTGGCGGGGCGATGGTCAAGTCGGCCTATTCTTCCGGCAAGCCTTCGTTCGGCGTTGGCGCAGGCAATGTGCCGGTGATCATCGATCGCGGCGTCGATCTGGGCACGGCGGTCGACAAAATCGTGATGGGCGCCAGCTTCGATAACGGCATCATCTGCAGCCACGAACAATTCGTGCTGACGCCTGAGGAAGCTTTCGACGAGACTGTGGCCATGTTCACCGCGACTGGCAAGGTCTGGTACACGGATGACGAAGCGCAGATTCAAGCCCTTCGCGATGTCGTCTTCCCCGGCGGACACCTGAATAAGGACGTTGTCGGCATTTCCGCTCGCAAAGTTGGTGCAATGGCCGGGATCGACGTGCCCGAAAGCGCCCGGCTGATCATGCTGCCGGCCAAAGGCGCGGGCGAGGACGACATTCTGGCACGCGAGAAGCTGTGCCCGGTGATCGCGATCCTGCCCTACGAAACATTTGAGGATGCGGTGCAGAAGGCCAAGGCCAACCTGCTGGTCGAAGGCGCAGGGCATTCCGCGGCACTGCATTCGCACGACGAGGCCAACATCCGCCATGCCGGGCTGGAGCTGCCGATCAGCCGGCTAGTGGTCAACCAGCCAAGTTCGATCACCGCCGGCGGCTCGCTGACCAACGGCTTTGCGCCAACAACAACGCTTGGCTGCGGATCGTGGGGCGGCAATTCGATCTCGGAAAACCTCGACTACAAGCACCTGATGAACGTCAGCCGCATCGGCAAAGTGATCGAGGGCAAGCATGTTCCCACCGACGAGGAAATCTGGGCCTGACCCCGGGTCCGGATTGCCGACCGCCTGTGATTGACGCGGGGGCGACGTTTGGCTAACGTCCCAAAAGTCGAATTGTGGTTCACAATACCGAATTTTGGAGAGGTCCCCTGGAACATACCGCCTACATCGACGGAGCCTTTGTCGCTGGCGAAGGCGCGCGTTTTGTCGTCGAAAACCCTTCAGACGAATCGGTGGTCGCTGAAATTTCCAGTGTAACCGCTGCGCAAGTCGAACAGGCGATTACCGCCGCGCGGACCAGCTTTGATTCAGGCGTGTGGAGCGGCCTGACCATGAAGCAGCGCGCCGAGCCGATGCGCCGCTTCGCCGAGGCGCTGCGAGCGCGCGCTGATAAGCTCAAGGAACTGGCCACCACCGAGGCCGGCTGCCCGGTCAATTCGACCGTCATGGGCGCGCAAGTCCATGCGCCGCTGCGCATGACCGATGAAATCATCGACATGTTCCTGACCCTGCCCGAAAGCGAGGAAAACCCGCTGCCGCTGCATGAGCGGGTCAATCCCTATTTCGCGGTGCAAAGCCTCAAGTTGTGGCGCCCGCTCGGCGTTGTCTCGGCAATCTCGGCCTACAACGTGCCGTTCTACACTGCCTTCTGGAAAGTTGTGCCGGCTTTGATGGCGGGCAATTCAGTGGTGCTGCGGCCTAATCCGTTCACGCCCTTGTCCGCGATGATCTTCGCCGAAGCGGCCCATGAGGCAGGTCTGCCGAAGGGCGTAATGAATGTCGTCATCGAGCAGGGCCTCGAAGGCGGCCAGCTGATGACCACCGATCCCCGCGTCGATCTCGTCTCGTTCACCGGCTCTTGCACGGTGGGCGTGAAAGTCGCCGAACAGGCCGCGCCGACGCTGAAACGGCTAGTGCTGGAACTGGGCGGCAAGTCGGCAGCGATCTTCCTGCCCGATTCGGCTGAGCGCGCGATTGCCCATGCCGTGCAGGTCTGCACCTCGCACGCCGGTCAAGGCTGCGTTCTGGGCACCCGGGTGTTCGTGCCGCAGGAAGCCAAAGAGAAAGTGCTGGAAGGCATGGCCGCAGCACTGGCCAATGTGAAAATCGGCGTCGCCAGCGATCCCGCAACTCAGCTTGGCCCGGTTATCAGCGCCGGCCAGCGCGCGCGCTGCGAACATTTCACAGCGGCCGCAGTCGCTGCCGGGGGCCGTGTCGTCACCGGCGGCAAGCGCCCCGCGGGCTTCGACAAGGGTTATTTCTTCGAGCCGACCGTGCTTGATCTGCCCGACAATTCCAACCCCGCCGCGCAGGAAGAGATCTTCGGACCGGTGGTCAGCGTGATCGGCTACACGGACCTCGACCATGCGGTTGCCATGGCCAACGACAGCCAGTTCGGCCTGTCGGGCTGGGTGACGGGTCTGGACAAGGTGCTGGCGTTCAAAACCGGGCTCGGCATCCGCTCGGGCGCAGTCAACGTCAACGGCGCGGTGATGAGCAGCCATGCCAGCGGCGGCGGCATCAAGATGAGTGGTCTGGGCCGCGAGCGCGGCACCGAAGGCCTGCGCGAGTTCCAGATGCTGACCACGTTTAATATCGGAGGATGACCATGCAGGGGATGCTTGAGGGCAAAGTCGCGGTAATCACCGGCGCAGGCTCGGGCGTCGGCCGCGCGGCTGTGAAACTATGGACCGAGCAGGGCGCCAAAGTGATCGCCGCAGACGTCAATCTGCCCGCCGCCGAGGAATCGGTTGCATTGGCTGGCGCACCGCAAGGCGCGGCGAAAGCAATTGCCTGCAATGTCGCCGATCCCGCACAGGTAGAGGCTGCCGTGCAGGCTGCCGTCGAGACTTTCGGGCAGATCGACATTCTCTACAACAACGCCGGGATCACTGTCTCCTCCCTGCCGGACGGCAAAGGTCTGAGGCCGCTGACCGAGCTTCCCGACGACGAAATGCGCCGGGTTCAGGACGTCAACATCAACGGCGTCGTCTATGGCTGCCAATCGGCGATCCGCCAGTTCCGCGCGCAGGGGACTAGTGGCGTGATCGTCAACACCGCCTCGGTCGCGGGATTGATCGGCTATGGCGGCGTTCTCTATGGCACCACCAAAGCTGCGGTCACCGGCCTGACCCGCAGCCTCGCCATCGAGGTCGCCGAGTATGGCATCCGCGTCAATTCGGTGTGCCCGGCGGGAATGCTGACCAATTACGGCGACCTGAGCCCCGACCATCCGCACAAGGACCGCATCCTTGAGAGCATGGGAAAAATGCATCCGCTGGGTCAGGCAATCGATCCGGCTGACACGGCGGGCGCGGCAATGTTTCTTGCCTCGGACCTCGCCAAGAATATCACTGGTGTAAATTTGCCGGTCGATGGCGGACTTTCCGCCGGCCGTAAAGTTGGAGGATAAGACCATGGCTACGTGCCCGATGACAGCGAACAATTCTGCTGCGCTCGCCTCGCTGATGTCCGACAATCCGCGCTATGCGGAAATGTTCGACGTCAACTCCCAGACCGCCAACACCGGGGTCGATATGGCCAAGGATTATACCGAGGACATGAACCAGCTGCGCGACAAGGCTGCTGTCCAGCATGGTTCGCTGCGCGCGCTGCTAAACGTTCCCGAGCAGGAGTTCTCGCCGGTCAAGCGCGACCGCATGACCTTCTTCACCTATCGCGCCTGCGAGGTGGGTTTTCGCGAGAATCTGGTTTTCTCTTCAGAAGGTTACAAGGAAAGCCCCGGGGTCGCCTCAATCGGGACGAACATCCTGATGATGGTCGGCAAGGAGCACAAGCGCCTGCGCTCTGCCGCCCAGCCTTTGTTCAAGCGCCCGAAAGTGCTCGATTGGTGGAACAAGCGCTGGGTGCATGAAACCGCCGATGCCCTGCTCGACCGGCTGCTCGACCAGGACGCAGTCGATCTCAATTTCGAGCTGTGCGCGCGCATGCCAATGGCGACGATCACCCGCGCCATCGGGCTGGAGGGCGAGAATGTCCTCGAATTCCGCTACCAGCTGGATCGCGGCACTTTTGGCGCGCATAAGCTGAAGCCTGAGGAAAGCGCCGCATCACGCGCCTGGATCGACGACACTTTGCGCCAGCTCATCGCCGAGAATACGCGCAATCCCGGCGACAATCTGATCGCCGGGCTGATCGCCAGCGAGATCACCCACGACGATGGCACCAAGCGCCGGCTCACCGAGGAAGAGATCTTCGGCTATGCCAAGCTGACGATCTTCGCCGGCGGCGGCACCACCTGGCGGCAAATGGGCATCACCATCGATGCGCTGATGAACAATTATCACTTCTGGGAAGACTGCGTGAAAGACCGCTCGCTGCTCGATCAGGCAGTCGAGGAAGGGCTGCGCTGGCGGGCGACCGACCCGGTGTTCCCGCGCCTGTGCACCGAGGATACCGAAGTCGAAGGCGTCATGGTGAAAGCCGGCGTGCGCGTCGATATGTGCCTGGGTGCGGCAAACCACGATCCCGAGAAGTTCAAGAACCCGGAAGTTTACGACATCTACCGCGACAAGAGCCACCAGATGGGCTTCGGCTTCGGCCCCCACCGCTGCCTCGGCATCGAAGTCGCCCGGCAAGAGATGATCGTGGCAATCAGCGGGCTGATGGACCGCTTTCCGAAAATGCGGCTCGATCCCGGCAAGCCCAAACCCGAATTTCGCGGCATGGACCATCGCGGCATGACGGCAGTGACTGTGAAGCTCAAGGGTTAAGAGGAGGCACGCAAAATGACCACGGCACCGGGAACCGGAACCGACATCACCCTGATCGGCGACGAGCATGTCCGCGTCTATCAGGAAACCAATGGCGAAACCGGCTACATCTGGAACGGGGTGACCGCGCTGCTGTTTACCTACACCGGACGCAAGTCGGGCGAAAAACTCACGCGGGCGATCATCTGCACCAAGATCGGCGACAGCTATGCGATCATCGCCTCGAAGGGCGGCGCGCCGAGCCACCCCTTGTGGTATCTCTCGCTGCTCGAAAACCCCAATGTCGATGTCCAGGTCAAGGCCGACAAGTTCAAGGCCGTCGCCCGCACAGCCCAATCGCCTGAGCGTGAAGCGATCTGGGCCGAGGCGGTAAAGCACTGGCCCAATTTCGACGTCTACCAATCACGCACCGAACGGCCGATCCCGGTGGTGGTGCTCGATCCCGTGCGGGACTAGCATCAGCGCATGGAGCAGGTTGTCCTAGCCAGCTATGCGCAGGGCAACCCGCGCCCGGAAAACTTTGCATTGGTTGAAGCGCCGATGCCAGTGGCGGGCGAAAGTGAAGTCCTGCTCAAGACGCTGTGGCTGGCGCTCGATCCGCT
>JANOBA010000073.1:0-15440 GCA_031411415.1 Novosphingobium sp. | reverse complement strand
CTGAAGCCATAGGTCTTCTGGTCGGTGGGGATCACCCAGCTGTTGTTGACCACATTGGGCCGCTTGCCATCGGGCGCGGTGTTCACTGGCGTGGCCTGGGTAGCGATCAGGGTGTTGACCACCGGCCCGAGCAGCGCACCGATACCAGGAGCGGCTCCGTTGATGCCGACCAGACCGGTACCCTCGGGAGTGCCGGTCTCGCGGTTGTAGTCGAACTTGACTGTCGTAACGAAGTCGCCGGATTCGAACTTGAGCGCGGCAAAAAACGAGTCGGACTTGCGGGTGCCCAGCCATTCAGGCGACGTTCCCTTGCCGAGCCCGGCAGCAGTGCGATCCCACACCGCGCCTGCGCCGGCATTGCGGATATCGCCGCGCTTGTAGTTGTGGACATAGGTCGCATAGGCGCTGAACGGCCCCATCTTGGGCAAATCAACGCTGATCCGGCCGCGGACCTGGCCATAGTTGCCGCCAGTGATGCTGGCCTTGACGCCGAATTCGCCGGTCGGCCCGCGGGTCGAGATGCTGACCGCGCCTGCCGTGGCGTTGCGGCCAAACAGCGTACCTTGGGGACCGCGCAGCATTTCGATGCGCTCGACATCGGGCAAGTCAAAAATGCCGCCGCGACCGGAGCCGATATAGACGCCGTCGATATAAATCGAGACCTGCTTGTCGGAACCCGGGACCACACCATAACTGATCGCGCCGCGGATCGAGAACGACGGCAGCTGCGAGCCACCGGCAGCTGTACGGACAATCACGCCCGGAGCCAGGCCGGAAAGGTCTGAAACGCTGGTAACGCGGTTGGTCTGCAGGCTGTCGCCGGTGATCGCGGTGACCGCGATCGGCACGTCTTGAAGGTTCTGCTCGCGCTTCTGGGCGGTGACGACGATTTCCTCGAGGCCGCCGGCATTGTCGCCGGATGCCTGTGCGAACGCCGGCGTGGCGAAGGCCAGCGCGGTGGTGGCCAACAGCGAATGCATGATTTTCTTCGACATGATTTCTTCTCCAAGTCGGACGCAATGGTCCGATTTCTCCCAAATCCTGCGAACCAAACGCGCAGAACCGATCCGTGCAGCCCACGGCTGTCTAAAACAACGAAATGCAACAGCAGCGATGCATTGATCGGTGCCGCTAGCCTAACGTTTGTTATCCTGCAATGCTATTGCTGCTGGTCTGGCTGGCGATTGCGCTTTGGGTGTTGCCGTTTGGCAACTTTTAGCGCGCGGTCACTCCGCCGCGATCGCCAGCGCTTCACCCGCGCCCAACTCCGGGCCGACGAATTCGCCCGGATATCGCCCGGTAAACTCGCCGTAGTCGAAGGTCGGCACGCCGGCGACCAACGTCAAACGCATGGGCGCAGGATCGCGGGTGTAGCGATAGGTGCGCCCGCCGGTGCCGTCCCACACGTCGAAGGTCTTCTTCTCGGGCCGCATTTCGATTTCATCGAGGTTGAACACGGTGATGTCCGCCACTTTGCCCACCTCGATTAGACCGCGATCAAGCAGCCCGAAGAATTCAGCGAGACGCCAGGTCAGCATGTGTACGGCTTGCTCGAGGCTGATCACCTTGCGGTCGCGGACGTAATCGGTGAGCAGAAATGCGGTGTAGCCTGCGCCGCAGAACAGCTTGCCGTGGGCGCCGGCGTCAGTAACATTGGCAAGGCTGTGGCTGTCGTTCAGCAGCTTGACCATCACCTCTTCGTTCTTGGGCCATGACCGCTTGAGGATGGTCGATTCCTGACCGTTATCGAGCACCCAACGGGCCATCGCGTCCGATGCATGGGTGATGCCGGTCTGCGCCATATAGTCGGCAAGTGTCAGGCCTATCGGGCCGAAACCGCTCTCGCTTTCGCGCAGCAGCATCGCGGTCGGATCGTGGAGGAAGGAATGATCAAACTGTTCGTCCCAGCTCAGCCGCGCCGCGTCGAGCCATGCCCGGTCCGCCAGCTTGGCCGCCTTGGCTTCCCAGCCGGACTGGTTGACCATGTCCTGCCACACCGGATTGCCGTTTTGCCCGAACACCAGCGTCCGGACGAAATTGATCACCGAAGTGGGTGAGACGACGTTGAAGGCCGTGTAAAATGGCAGGCCTTCAGCTTTGAATTGCTCATGCAACTCCTCGGCCCGGGCGAGCTGCGGCTTCATGAATTCGAGCCCCGGCATTCCGGCCCACTGCATCCGCACTCCGGCCTGCCGTGACAGCCGACCCATGCGCTCAAGCTGCTCATTGCCGACCTTGCGCATGAAATAATCGAGGATCACCTGAAATGTCGCGCCCGGATAGCGGGCAAGCACGCCAAGCAGCGCCTTAAACTCGGCATCGTCCGCCTGCTGCGAGGGCAAAGGGCGCTCATGCTTGTCATAGTCAAGGTAGTTGGACGAAAGCCCCATCGCACCCGCCGCCAGCGCATCGTCGAGCAAATCGCACATCGTTTCGATTTCGGCCGGCGTCGCCGCGCGCTTCCACGCGTCTTGTCCCATCGCGCACAGTCGCAGCGGAATGTGGCCACAGAAGGCAGCGAAATGCAGCGGCAGCTTCACTTTGGCCTGCATCGAGACCTTGTATTCGCTCCACTTCTTCCAGTCCCACGGCACAATGGCGCGCATTGGCTCCTCGGGGATGTCCTCGAAGTAATTGAAGATATCGATGACATCGCCGATATTCTCGTCGCCATCTGGCGCGGGCGCGAGGCTGAAACCGCAATTGCCGTTGATCGAAGTGGTCGCGCCGTAGGCCGGCAGCGGTTCAAGATTGGGATTCCACCAGACGCCGCCATCCCAGTGGTTGTGCGTCTCGATGAAGCCGGGGGTGACATAACAGCCCGCAGCGTCAAACACCCGCTCGCCTTGCCCGGCCTTCAGGTCCGTGCCGATCTCGACAATGCGGCCATCCGCCACGCGCACGTCCGCTGCGAAAGCTGGCGCGCCGGAGCCATCGACCACTGTTCCGCCTTTTATCAGAATCCGGATTTCCATTGTTTCTCTCCTAAAGCCCTAGGTTTGTCATGATTGTGCCTGCAGCGCCGGCCGGGTGCCGCGGATGAGCCGGCCGGGGAGCGCACCAGTCGCCTCATCGTTGGCAATCGTCCGCACCCCCGCGACATAAGTCGCGACATAGCCCTGCGCTCGCTGCATCAGCCGCCGAGCACCGGTTGGCAGATCAAACACGATTTCCGGCAGCAGCAATTGAAGCCGCGCGTGGTCGATCACATTGATGTCGGCGCGATATCCCGGCGCGATGCGGCCGCGATCATGCAGGCTATAAAGCTCGGCCGTGTCGCGCGTGATCATGCGGACGGCCAGCCCTAGATCGATGCGCGGGCCGCGTGTCCGGTCGCGCGCCCAGAACGAGAGCATCATCGTCGGTGTGCCCGCATCACAAGCCACCCCGCAATGCGCGCCGCCATCGCCGAGGCCGAAATGGCTCGATGGATGCAGCAGCATGTCATGCACGTCGTCCAGGCTGAAATTATAGTAGTTGGTGATGGGATATTGCAGCAGGTTCCGCCCATCGTTCCCCAGCATGTGATCGTAGCAGAACTCTTCAGGCGTCATGCCAATCGCAGCCGCGCGGGCGACGACCGTATTTTCCTGCGTCGGTTCCAGCTCGATCGGCGGCTGGACCGGGTACATATGGGTGAAGTCTTCGTGCAGCATCTGCGCCATCGGGTGGCGATATTGCCCGTTCGCCTCCGACAGAATGCGCGCGCGCACTTTGGGCTTGCGCATCTCGGCCACGCGCTGGGCCAGCGGCATGTCCACGATGGCCAGATAACTCGGCCGGGTGGAGAAGGTATGCTGGAAGCTCTGCAAGCCAAAGACGATGCCGGCCGGACGCGCGCCGACTTGCGGATGGATTGGAATGCCCTTCGCTTGCAGGTCCGCTGCATGGTCCAGCAGCATTTTCCAACGGTCGAGTTCGGTGTGCGTCTGGTTCACGCCGAATATGACCGGCCTGCCTGACTTGGCGGCGATATTGCCAATCCAGTCGATCTCTGCATGGGCCACTTCAGAAACTTCGCCATCCATGCCGCGCGGAATGACCTCAAAGACACCGCGGCCCAGCTTGCCCAATACTCCGAGAATCGCCTCGAATTCGGCTTCCTGCGTATGCGTGCCTGGAACGACGCCGCCGGTGTTGTCGCGGTGCGCCAGCATTCGGGATGCCGAGACCCCCAGCGCTCCTTGCTCAACTCCTTCACGCACGATTGCGCACATCTGCGCGATTTCATCGTCGGTTGCATCCTCAGTGGCGGCGCGGGCGCCCATCACATAGTGCCTGACAGCCGAATGCGGGACATGCGTGCCAACATCGAGCATCCACTGGCGCTCATCGAGTTTGTCGAGATATTCCGGGAAGCTCTCCCAGCCCCAGGTGATCCCTTCGTTCAGCGCAGTGCCGGGAATGTCTTCGACGCCCTCCATCAGATCGATCAGCCGCTGATGCTGGTCGGGACGGACCGGCGCAAATCCGACGCCGCAATTGCCCATGACGACCGTGGTCACACCATGCCAACAGGAGGGTGCCAGTTGCGCGTCCCATGTTGCCTGACCGTCATAGTGGGTGTGAACATCAACGAACCCCGGCGTGACCAGATAGCCGGTCGCGTCGAACAGTTTTTCGTTCGGCAGCGGGGTCAGTTCGGGGCCAACCTCGACGATCACGCCACTGGCAACGCGAATGTCGGCCTGACGCGCTGGGCCGCCGTCGCCGTCGAGAACCGAGCCACCCTTGATCAGCATATCGAACATTTCAATTCTCCATCAAACAGCTGGACGACCGCTGACCCGTCCCAGCGGGGACTCGCTGTCAAAGCCGATCATCTGCAGAAGCGTAGTCTGATTGGACTGGCGAACGTGCGGCGACAAACACAGCCACCAGTTCTCGTTCGGCATGAAGCAATCCATGCAATAGAAGGCCAGGATTGCGGCGCGATTTTTGTCCTTCGTCGTGTTCGCCCCGGTCTTGTGCCAAACCCGGCTTTCCATGACGATCAGCGAGCCGGCCGGCGCCTCGACCGCGACGGTTTCGCCCATGACTTCCTCCATGGTCGCCGCCGAGCGGTTAAGCCGGTGGCTGCCGGGCACCATCCGGGTTGCTCCCGTTTCATCCAGGAAGTCATCAAGGCACCAGATGAAGTTAAGCCCGTGAGGCGTTTTGCCCCAAGGCTGCGGATTGGTTCCCTGATCGGCGTGAAGGTGCATCATGCCGCTGCCGGGAAGGGTGATGTTCGCGGAAAAAGTGGAAAGCCGGATCCCGCCAGCAACAAAGGTTTTCACCAGATCCATGACAACGGGATGCACCGCCAGATCGCAGTAGAGCTGACTGCGGCTGGGCAGATTCCACACGCGTTGGGATGGATTTCCGAGCATCGCGTCAGCAAAGTAGGGGGCGTCGGAGCGCCCGGTCCGGCGGTCGGCTTCGGCTTCCGCATAGACGTCATCGCGGAGCGTTGTCAGCTCCGACGGCGAAAGCACGCCGGACAGGATGGCTACACCGTGTTCGGCGATGTCAGTTTTGGCCTGGTCGAGGCTGTCGGTAATGGCGGGAATTTTGCCCGCGAAGGTCGTAGTCATTTATCACTCTCCCTTGCGGTAGCGAGCCGCCCCAAATCGATCAGGACAGCCGCAAGTCACTGAAAAACGCGCGGATATCATCGACGAGCACTTCCGGCACTTCCATCGGCGCGAAATGGCCGCCTCGTCCGGCGACATTCCAGCGTTTGAGGTTGTAATACCGTTCCGCCCATTTGCGCGGCTGCAGCCAGACATCGTTCTTGAACTGGAGCAGCGCGGTGGGCGCTTCGACCGGGGGCTGGCGGTCATGACAGGGCACCAGCCGGTCCGGCTTGGCCTCATAATAATGCCGCGCCGAGCTGACATAGGTGTCGGTCAGCCAATAGAGCATGGCGGTGGTGATGAGATCGTCCTTGCTGAACACGCTTTCGACATCGCCGCCGCAATCGCTCCAGGCGCGGCGTTTCTCGATCAGCCAGGCGGCAAGGCCGACCGGCGAATCGTGCATGGCAAAGCCGATGGTTTGCGGCCGGGTGCGCTGGATCTGCATATAGCCTGATCCCTGCGCCATAAACTCGGCGAACTTCGCGCCCCACGCCAACTCATCCGGCGCATAGTCTTCGGCTGTGGGATAGGGGGGCATGGCGGGGCCGGCGAGGTGCAGGTGCACGCCGATGATACGGTCAGCATATTTGTGGCCCAGCCGCGCCGAGACATAGGCGCCGATATCGCCGCCTTGCGTGGCAAAGCGATCATGCCCCAACCGCGCCATCAGCTTGACCCACAGATCGGCGGTGGGGTTGAAGAACATGCCCTCACTGTTCAGCGGGCTTGAGAAGGCAAAGCCGGGCAGGGAAGGGGCAATCACCTCGAAGGCATCCGCCGGATTGCCGCCATGCGCCGCCGGGTCGGTCAGCGGCCCGATGATCTTGCGCATGTCCCAGAAGGTCCAGGGCCAGCCGTGGTTGATGATCAGTGGCATGGGATTGGGGCCCCCAGGTATGCCAACGCCCTTCACATGGATGAAATGGATTGGAACGTCGTCGATCACCGTCTTGAACTGCGGAAACTGGTTCATCGCCGCTTCCTGCGCGCGCCAGTCGTAGGAGTTCAACCAGTAGTCGGTCAGCTCCCGCATATAGGCGAGGCTGGTGCCAGCCTGCCAATTGGCATTGTCGCCCACTTCCTGCGGCCTGCGGGTGCGCGCCAAGCGTTGCTGGACATCGACGAGATCGGCCTGGGGGATGGCGATGCGGAAGGGTTCGATAGCCTCGTTCACCTCAAGCCTCCCCGCGCACGAGTCGGTCCAGCCCATCGGTGGCGACTGCGAGCCGGGCCTGCGAAATGGCATCGCCGCCGGCGCGGGCATGGTGGCACAGTGCACAGCCCAGCCCATCAACCGCCGCCATCGCCCGGGCAAAGGCCATTGCTTCACCCGGCTCTAGCGCCAGGCGGAAGGCGGCGAGGCGGCCAGCCATCATGCCTTTAAACTCTGCGCCAAAGGCCAGCGCTGCGGCAGGAGCCATGGGCAAATGGCTGAGCGACACGAGAAGCTCGGTTGCGGCGCGTTCGCGCATCACGAAATCCGCCATATCATCGATCCATGTGGCGATTTCCGCGCGGGTCGGCGCGGGCCCCGGCAACCGCGCGATCACCGGGCGCAGCTTGACGGTGTAATCCGCAGCTATTGCGCCGAGCACTAGCTCTTTGTCGCGGAAATGGAGGTAGAGCGTCGAGCGGCGGATGTCGGCGGCGTGGGCAATTTCTTCCATGGTCACGGCGGCAAAGCCCCGCTCGAAAAACAGAGCAGAGGCGGCCTCGCACACGCGCAGGCGCGTTGCCGCACGGCGCGGGTTGGCCATTGGCACGACGTTATCAATCTTGGCGGCTGCAGCGTTCATGCTGCGAGGCTAAAAGAAAATGGACGCCATGTCCATACTGGACAGACTGTCCGATTTAACCTAGCATCGGCCAAACCAATCCGCAGGGTGCCCATGACCGATCTCAAAATCAGACGAATTCCCTTCACCTTTGAAGGCGCTGCTTTCATCTGGAATCCAGAAAATCCCGGCTTTTCGGTGGCTATGAACACGTTGTCGTTCTTTGCCGTCGGGTTTGAAAAATACATCTGCCAGGTGATGCAGGATGCCGAAGCGCTGATAACCGATCCGGCGGTTCTTGCGGAAGCACGGGCCTTTCGCGCGCAGGAGGGCATCCACGCCCATGCGCACCGCCAGCACACCAAGGCGCTGATCAAGCAGTATCCCGGCCTGCAGAAAGCGCTCGACCAGTGCATCGCTGACTTCGACGCGCTCTACGCCGAGAAGCCGCTCGACTATCACCTCGCCTATATCGGTGGGCTGGAAAGCATCTTCACGCCCACGTTCAAACTGCTGCTCGATCACCGGCACCTGCTGTTCGCGGGCGGCGACGCGCGGGTTGCCTCGCTGTTGCTGTGGCATTTCTGCGAAGAGATCGAGCATCGCAGTTCCGGGGTGGAAATCTATAACGCGGTGGTCGGAAAATACTGGTTCAGGGTCAGCAATTTCAAGAACTTCATGGCCCACGTCAAGCAAGTGACCGACATGCTGCGTGCCGAATTCCAGACGCATGTGCCCGGACTGACCGACGATATGTTCGATCCCAAGTCGCCATCGAGCGTCAAGCTGCCAACCATGGCCAAGCTGCGCTCGGCCATCGGCATGATGATGGCGCAAATGCCGTGGCACAATTCCGACAATCAGCCGCTGCCTGAATATTTCCGGCAGTGGTCAGATCAGTTTGATCGCGGCGAAGATATGACGCAGACTTATGGTGTGCCCTGGAATGCAACGCTGAACGCAGCGGCATAAGCCACCGGCAGAGGAGAGAGATATGTTTGATCTGTTGATCCGCGGCGGGACCGTCATCGATGGCACCGGCGCAGCGGGCTTCATTGCCGATGTTGCGATCAAGGATGGGATTATTGCCGAAGTTGGCCGGGTAACCGGCGCGGCCCGCGAAGTGATCGACGCCGATGGCGCGATCGTCACCCCCGGCTTCATCGACGTGCACACGCATTACGACGGCCAGTTCCTGTGGGACGATCAATTGGACCCCAGTTTTTCGCATGGCGTGACAACGGCAATCGGCGGAAATTGCGGCGTCGGCTTCGCCCCTGTCCGCCCCGAACATCGCCAGGCGCTGATCGAGTTGATGGAAGGTGTTGAAGAAATCCCCGGCATTGTCCTCGATGAAGGGCTCGACTGGAACTGGAAGAGCTTCCCTGACTATCTCGACCGGCTGGCGGCGCGGGAATACACCATGGATATTGCCAGCCACATCACCCACGCCCCCTTGCGCGTCTTTGTTATGGGCGAACGCGCGCTGAGCCATGAGGCGGCGACGCCTGAGGACATTGCCCAGATGGCGGGGCTGGTGCGCGAGGCTATGGACGCAGGAGCAATAGGCTTCTCGGGCGCTCGGCTGCTTGAGCATTTTTCCAGCAAGGGCGAGCATGTCCCCGGCACCTTTGCTGATGACGACGAACTGCTCGGCATGGCCAAAGCGCTCGGAGATTCTGGCCACGGGGTCTTCCAGATTATCCCGCTCGGCGGCGTTGGCGCCAGCATGTATAATCAGGCTGGCCGTCCGGCACGCCTGGCCGAACATAACCGCATAGTGCGGATTGCCGAAGTTTCGGGTCGCCCGCTGACTTATTCGCTTGTTCAGTTCAATTCGGACGAAACCGACTGGCAGATGATGATCGAGGAATCCGAGCGCGCCGCCGCGACCGGTCTGCCGATCACGCCGCAGGTCGGCGCGCGCGGGGTCGGTTCGATGACCATGCTTGATGGCTATCACGTCTTCAAGTTGCGGCCTTCCTATCATGAAGTTGCCCACCTGCCGCTGGCCGAGCGCGTTATCGCCCTTCGCGAACCGGCCCGGCGCGCGGCCATCCTGCGCGAGCAAAGCGATCCCGGCCTGGTCGCAGCCGATCCCAATCTTGGCGCATTTATCGAGGTGCTCAGGAAGCGGGCGGGCAATGTCTTCCCGATGCACCTGCCGCTCGATTATGAGCCGACAGAGGGTCAGAAGCTGGACGTTCTTGCCAAAGCAGCCGGTGTGCCTGTCGAGGAATATCTCTATGACCACTACACGTCAGGCGACGGGACGAATGTTTGTGCCAGTCATGTGCTGAATTTTGCCGGTGGTGGACTCGACTGTTCCTACGAGATGATGAAGCGCGACATCACCGCAAGCGGCCTGGCCGATGGCGGCGCACACATGAAGATGATCTGCGACGCTTCGATGCCGACCTTCATGCTCTCGTTCTGGGGTCGCGACCGCACCCGCGGGCCGAAATTGCCGCTGGAACATCTGGTGCGAAAGCTCAGCCTCAAGAACGCTCAGCTATATGGCCTGAATGATCGCGGCCAGATTGCGCCGGGCAAGCGCGCGGACATCAATGTTATCGATTTTGAACGGTTGTCGCTGCACATGCCGCACATGGTCCATGACCTGCCGCTGGGCAGTCCGCGCCTGCTGCAGGGCTCGACCGGGTATCTCGCGACAATGGTCGGCGGCGTGGTGACCCGCCGCCATGATGCAGAAACCGGGGCAAGGCCGGGCCGGCTGATCCGGTCAGGCGTGGCAGTTCATTAGAGCACGGGGCTGGGATCATTCCCCTGCTACGGAACGCGCTGCGATGAAACCGCCATCGACGGGAAGATCGACCCCGTTGATATAGGACGCGCGCGGGCTGTTCAGCATGAGCAGGGCCCAGGCCTGTTCATCTGGATCGGAACGCCGGCCGATCGGCTGCGACACGACGTCGATCTTGTCGCTGGCAACCACGGCCTCGATCTCGACCAGCATCGGCGTGCTCACGGTGCCCGGGCTAGTGCAGTTGAGCCGCACGCCGCGCGCAATCGTGGTAGCGCTGTGGTGCAGGGTCCACACCGCGATGGCTTCCTTGGAATAGCCATAAGCGTTGGCCTGCGGTGCGGGATGCTGTTCGCACCATTGCACCGCCGCATCGAACGATGGGGTGGTCACGAATGCGCGCAGTTCAGGGATACGCTGGCGCCAGCCTGCGCCGCCGTTGGAGCTGACGCAGACAATAGCGCTGCCCGACGGCATCGCGCCCAACACAGCCCCGGTCAGATAGCGCATGCCGATGAAGTTGACCTTCATTACATCGAGCCAGGGGTGCATCGGGGCGAGGCCGGCGCAATTGAACAGCGCGTCGACTGGCCCGGCGAGTTGGGCCACGGCGCGGTCAATCGAGGCTTGATCGCGCAGGTCGACCCGGGTGAAGTTTGCCAGCGGCAGGTCACACTCCCGCCAGTCGAGCCCATGCACGGCGGCTCCGGCTTCGATCAGCAGGCGGGCTGTGGCGCGGCCGATGCCGGAATGACAGCCGGTGACGATACAGCGCTTGCCGTTATAGCCGAGCGAGTCGGTCAGGATGGTCATGGATTGTCCTTCAAAATCGGGCGCGGTGTCCAGACCAGCGGCAGGCTAGGCATCATCGCGGCAGCGCCGACCTTGACTTCGAGGCTGGCCCCTTTGGCAATCGCGAAGTTGGGGATGCGCGCCAGCCATTCTTCCAGAAATATGCGGATCTCCGCCCGTGCCAGGCTGGAGCCCATGCAATAGTGCGCGCCGGCGCCGAATGTTGCGTGGACAATGCGCGGCCGGTCGAAATCGACTGCCAGCCAGTCACTATTATCGCCGGGGCCATCCTCAGGAAAGTTGCCCAGTGCGGTCGGCGCGACGATCAGGTCGCCCGCTTTCAGCAGCACACCGCCCAGCATGGTATCGTGCGCCACTTCGCGGGTGAGATTGACCATTGCCATGCGCCGCAGGAATTCCTCGATGGCGGTGGTCATCACTTCGGGCCGATTGCGCAAGTCCTGGCGATGCGCGGGGTTGAGTGCGAGGAATCGGGTGATGAAGGTCAGCATCGAAGCGACCGTATCGAGCCCCGCCAGCATCAGTACCGACATCAGCCCTTGCAGCTCATCGTCACGCAGCGGCCTGCCATCGATCGACGCCTTCGCCAGATCGCTGACCAGATCGCCGGCCGGCGCAGCGCGGCGCTCGCGCACTTTGGCCATTGTGTAGTCCGCCAGATCGGCAAACCCGCGGTGCCGGGTTTCGGGCACATCGGGGCGGATGATCCGGTCGACGATTGCCATGATGATGGGGCGGTCCTGCGCTGGCAGATCAAGCATCGACATGAACACGGCAATTGGCATCTGCTGCGCAAAATCGGTGACGAATTCGCACGCACCGTGTGGTTCCAATTCCTCGATCAGGTCAATCGACAAAGTTCTTGCCCGTGCGGCCAGCGACTTGACCGCCGTCGGAGTCATCGCGCGCATCAGCAGGCGGCGATAGTGCGCGTGATCGGGCGGGTCGATCATCAGCGGGATGATTGGCACCAGCGAATTCGCTTGCTTGGGCACCCGCATCGCCTGACTGGAAAACACTTCCGCATCTTCCAGGATTTGCCGGATATGCACGCCGCTCGTCGCCACCCAGTGTCCGCCGTTGCGCTGGGTCCAGAACAGCTCAGGCACGCCGGACCCGCGCAGGCGCACCATGGCCCCGGCAAAGTCGCCGTCCGGAGCATCGACATGAAACGTGTCGTAGTCGGCAATCAGATGCGCCGGAACGTGCGCAGGCACATCGGTCCGGCTGGGATAGAGCATGGCGAATTCCCTCTCCGGCCCCGATGTGTCCCGTTTGCGCGAAACCCCTAGAACCCGATGTCGAGGATAGGCGCGGCAAACCCGCTGTTGACCACTTGCGACGCCTTGGCGAGCAATTCCGGCTCCAGCTTTGCCAGATAGCCATCGACCAGCCGTTGATAGTTGCTGATCATGCCCTCATGCTGACTGGCCAGACGCAGATGCGTAAGGTCGTGCAAGCCAAGTTGCTGTAACGGCAAGTTATAATAATCCTGGCGCGGGATTTCGGGGAACTTGTCCGAATCATAGGGAATGATCGTTGGCTCCAGCGGCGTATCATAGACCTCGCCTTCGGGCCGGATCACCAGCGACCAGATCTCGAAGAAGCAGGTCTCCGGCGTCAGCGGGCGAATGCGGTAGCTGGACATTGCGGCCATCATCGGCAGCAGAAAATAGTGCGGGAACATGAATTCCACCGCATGAAACGGATGCTCGGCCATGACTTTGCCGAATTCGAACATGTCGGCGCCGCGCGCACGGGCGTCCTTTTCGACCTCTTCATAGGCCTTGCCGTAGAACAGCATGCCCGCCAAGTCTGGATCGTCGGGCACGTCCATGTCGCGCAACTTTTCCAGCACTGCGACTTCGGTTTTGTGGACCATCCCGTCCATGCCTTCACTCAGCTTGGCCAAATAGTCGACATGCTGGTTGACGGTCTCCCGAGCATTGAGGCCAGCGTTGATCAGGGTGCCTTCTGCATCGGCGCCGAAACCTTCGTGGCCATTGACGGCGACAGATTGCAACTGGGGATGGGTCTGGGGTGTGTGGAAGCCTTCCTGGAAAGCCTCCATGGCGAGCTTCCAGTTGGTCGGCAGCACGGTGCCGCACCACCAGTCCATCTTGAGCTTGTCGCCGTGGCGCGCGTCGATGCGGTCCGCGACCGGGCCAAGGCTGGTCCGCAGATCGGGAGCATTGTCGTCGAAGTTGATGAACGCGCAGCCCGCCCAGAATTCGACGCGCACCGGCACGAGGTCGATCTCGGCGCGATCCAGCACTTTTTCATCGAAGAAATGCCGGCCGAAGACGAACGTGTTCTCGCCTTCGCTATTCCAGCGCCAGCCGTGGAACGGGCAGACGAAGCCCTTCTCGCTGCATTGTCCCGGCCCGCTGGCAAGGCGCAGGCCGCGGTGGCGGCAGGCGTTCTTGAAGGCTTTCACCCCGTCCTTGGTGCGGATCATGATCACCGAGTGTTCGAGCAGGGTATAGACCGTGTAGTCGCCCACCTCGGGAATTTCTTCCAGCCGGCAGGCCATCTGCCAGACATGCGGCCACAGGTGTTGCTTTTCCAGTTCGAAGAAGGCGGGGTCATAATACCGCTGTGCCGGGATCAATTCCGGATCGGTGATGCGGTGGGGTACGGATTCGAGTTGGGCGGTGATGGTATCAGTCATGGGGTCCTGCCTTAGATTGCAGAGTTGCAAGCGCTAACCTACGTAAGGTTATCGAGTTCAGGCTTGAATGCAACAGGGTAGGTGCAATGTTGGCAACGCAATTGGAAAAACGCCAGCGTAATCAGCGGGGCGAGGGCGCGCGGCTGAAGGACGAGCTGGTCGAGGCCGCAATGCGCATTCTCGACAAGACACCGGGTGGGCAACTGAGTCTGCGCATGGTTGCCAAGGAAGCAGGCGTGGCTGCTCCGTCAGTCTACCGGCATTTTACAGATGCAAACGCAATGATGGCGGAAATCGTTAGAGCCTGCTGGTCGCAGCTGGGGGATCGATTGTCCGAGGCTGCTGCCGGTGCTGGGCATGATGCGCCTTACGATGCGCTTAAGGCGATAGTGGGCGCCTTTGTCCGCTATGCCATGGAGCGCCCATCACGTTATCAGTTGCTGTTCGCGCTGTCCTCCGATCCTGAGCACGACCTTGAGGGCCCCGTGCGTCCTGCCTTCCGCCCGATCAGGGAAACCATCGAGGCAATTGCGGCCCGCGGTGGCACTGTGCCGACCGGAGATTCGTTTACAGCCGCCTTGATGCTGATTTCGCTTGTCCATGGGCGCATCGGCCTGGCGCATCTCGCGCCAAACCGGCCTGGCAATCACGCAGCCGGGGTTGAATCCTTCATCTTGGAAATGCTGGAAATGCTTTTCGGGCCTTGACGCAGCAGCCTTCAATGTAAGTATGCGCTTGCGCTGTTGCATTACAAAGAATAACGGCCGTTATCTTAATGACGTTGGGAAGATGCGGATATGACTGGCGGAAGCGGGCGTCTGGCTGGAAAAGTTGCGATCATCACTGGGGCCAGCACGGGCTGTGGCCCGGTGATGGCCAGACTATTTGTCGAGCAGGGCGCAAAAGTGCTGCTGGCAGCGCGGCGTGAGGAATTGGTGCAGGATGCAGCGCAAGACATTGGCAAGAATGCCATTGCCATTCGCGCAGACGTGACCAGCGAAGCCGATATTGCCGCCATGGTTGACCGCGCGATGGAGGAGTTCGGCCAGGTCGACATCATGCTCAACAACGCCGCCGCGCCGGGGCAAGACAAATGGGTTTGGGAGCAGACGGTCGAGAACTTCAATGCAACACTGGCCATTGATCTCACCGCCGCGATGCTTTGCACCCGCGAAGTGCTGAACCGCTCGATGCTGGAGCGCAAAACCGGCTCGATCATCAATTTCTCCTCGACCGCCGGCTGGACCGGCATGGTGCGCAAGACTCATTACGCCTCGGCCAAGGCAGCGTTGCGAGCCTTGACCAAGACCATCGCGCTCGAAGTCGGCCCCAAGGGTATACGTTGTAACTGCCTGGTCCCCGGCTCCATCGAAACCGAGCTGTGGATCAACTGGGGCAAGCGCATGGCCGCCGAACAGGGTGTCGAATACGAAGTCTGGAAAGCAAAAATTCTCGAAGGCTCGCCACTGCGGGCAATCTCGCAGCCGATCGACATTGCCTATCTGGCGCTGTTCCTCGCCAGCGACGAAAGTCGCACGATCACCGGCCAGTCGATCAATTGCGACGCCGGCGGCTACATGGTCGGCTAAGGGAGACAGGGCCATGGCAACAGTTGAAGAACGTCTCCAGGCACTGGAGGACCAGCAGGCAATCTATCAGGTGGTCTGCGGCTATGGTTATTCGGTTGATGGCTGCAATGCTGAGTCGGTCGGCGAGCGCTATGTCGAGGATGGCGTCTATGCGGTCGGTGACATGCCCAGCTGGGTGGGGCGCGAAGCGGTCGCAGGGATCACCGC
>JANOBA010000072.1:0-9407 GCA_031411415.1 Novosphingobium sp. | reverse complement strand
GCGGATGTGCTGCGCGGCAATGGCGGGCGGGACGAATTCTTTGCGGGTGGCGGCAATGACAGGCTGTATGGCGGTGCGGGTCATGACGTGCTGCATGGTGGCAAAGGGGCGGATGTGCTGTCGGGCGGCCGTGGCGCGGATGTCTTTGTCTTTGCATCAACTGCCGACGCAGGCAGGGGCAACAGCCATGACCAGATCCGCGATTTCAAGTCTGGCACGGATCACATCAACCTGAAGGGCATGGACGCCAATGTGAATGCCACGGAGGATCAGGCCTTTCACTTCATCGGCGGGGCGCTGTTCAGTGGCGCTGCGGGCGAATTGCGCTATGCCAACGGCCAGGTGCGCGGCGACGTCGATGGTGACGGACACGCCGATTTTACGGTCGAAATCGGTCAGGTGCCTGGCATTGACCAACATGACTTCTTTCTGTGACCCGAGACTGACCGCACCTCTCGCCTCTTGGGAGGTGGGGTGCTGCAGGCCTGACTGACGATGCAGATGCTTTTCTGCAAGTCGCTCAGGCAGATCGGGCCATGGCGACATAGCTCGTTCGTCGAACGTCAGCATCGGTTCGGCTTCTCGGAATGGAATGTTCAGGTGACCGCGCCAGCCCTGTCGTTGTCCGGCAGTTGATGGGAGCTTTAACCGCGAGGGGCCGAAGACGTCTGCAGCCGCCTGGCGATCTCGGTTCTTATCGTCGCGGCCCTGATCGCCAACTTCCCCATTTGGCTGATCGACATCTGATGATCCATGCATCAAAAGTCATTTGCCAAAAGGGGTCCGAATGGGTCTGTGCGCTGTTTGAATTTCGGCCGGCAGCCCGTCAGGCTTTGATCCTGTGAGGTCGATTGACGTTAACTAGGCAACATAATATTGGATCGAGGCCGACGCTATCCTGTGCGGCAAGGGTGCAAGCAGCGCGTTTCACGTATTGACCTATGCCGCCACAAACCCTCGGCCAACCGCCAGCGATCTTGAGCGATCTACCTCTCCAGATTATGGTTCCAGCAGAGCATTCCTGATCGCCTGCACCGCAGGCAGCCTGGGAGGAGGATCCGCGTCCCCCACAATACACCGCAGCATGTCGATCCAGTCTCGCTCGTTCGCCGTGATCGGGGCCGTCGAAGGCAGCTTGAAGCCCTCGACCACGAGCTTGTCGTTCAACATCATTTCCCGAACACCGCCCGGATAGCTGTTGCGGCCCGCGAGGTCAGCCGCGCATCGGTATCGCCCGAGACTTCCCGGATTTCCGTGATCCAGGCCATTTCGTTCTTTGTGATCGGCTGGCCGATGATGTCGTAGATGGCAGCGGTCACCGTGCTGCCCTCGCTTTGTTCCAGAGCCAAGCGCAGCAGCAGGGCCGGGTCACAGTCCAGCGCTGCGGCCAGGGCCGGCACACGGTCCACCGGCAGCTTGGTGGCACCCTTCTTGATCATCGTCAGCATGTTGGGGTTCACGAAGCCTGCGGCCTCTGCGATCTCGGCCTGGGTCTTCTTGTGCTTCAGCTCCAGCAGCCGCTCGTTGAGGAACTTCGCCAGCCGGCTATCCTGGTAGGGTTTCTTCGCCATCATCGTCTCCAGTGTGATCAGCGATGCACGATCTGCGCATCGCAACACACTTATAGAAACGGCCTGATGGGGATCCGGCGGGACCGAAAGATCTGTCAGTTTCGGTGCAATTACTGGCCTTGGTATTCTTGGGCGCTGCCTTGAATGCAGTTGTGATCCGGACGAAGTGGCCAACAGCAACTGCGACAACAAGTGTCCCACCTTCAAATTCACCCGGACTGGCCGGACTATCCGGACCAAGAAGAAGCTGGTCCGGATAGTCCGATCATATTGCTGAGATGAATGTGTGAAACGCAACTCAACTGAAAGAGAACGAGATGCCTTATGCCGCTCTGGGCAAATCCTTCCCATTGTTCATGATACTTTTGCGAACGAAGTAGACCCTGGGGCGCCCCTGGATTGCCGTAGGCCCCTTGCGCATCCAGTTCCCATCCTCACCAGGCATCAGAAACCCGGCCTCATCAATCCCCTTCGCCGCAATCTTCATATCGACTCCGTTGTGAATTGTCTTCCATACGGCACCAGGGATCAGGAAACAGCCGTCGTCCTGCCACCCATACTCTGACGCTTCCGCGGGCCCGGACTTTGCAATCACAACAAACTTTTCAGCGTTTGCCAAAAGATATGTCCGGACTCGCGACACGGATGTTGTTGCCGCCACCGAGTCCTCAGGTGACCGAGCATCAAGCCAGACGCCATACACACCAGCGACGGTTGTGATGGTTTCAAGCGGCACCCATCCGGTCAGACCGGCCTCTGTCGCAAGCTCGCCCGCCGCAGCAACCAGAGCAAACCACTTTGCAGCCCGGATCGTGACGCCATCCCCGGTCATTTTGTGCTGCTCTGCAATCTTGGCCATGAAAAGCTGCTCGACACGCTGAACCTCGGCCTCGACCTTTTTCTTGTTCTGAAGCAGCCATTCAACAAAGGCCGGTCCGGCCGTTCCATGGATAGCCCCGCATTTCGCTTTCAAGAGCTTCGAAAACTCCGCACCGTTCACGAAGCCATGAAGATCATCAAAGGCGCCGTAAAGACCTGCGTCAGCGACGACATTGATCAGCCTGACTTCTTGCCCAGCCTGTATGCGCTGCCCACCCTCCGCAATCTTTTCAGCAATGCTGATCTCACCTGAAGACAGGATGGGGAGCTTCCACCTTTGAATAGGAATCTCCATGCCGAACCCACCAAGCCTTTTCTTTCCCTTGCCGTTTGCCAGCAAGTAGGCAGCCTCAGAGAGGTCACGACCTTTGACCTCGCCCAGTTCATCGAGAACCAACAATGTGCTGTTCGCCGCGGCGGCCGTTGTCTCGAGCGCGTTCGCGGTCGTGCGCCAGCTTTTGACCAGCTCAGGCGAACCCCAGACCGAGGCCGCTACGCACTGGAGCGTGGTCTTGCCGCGTGATGACCTGCCGCGCAGATGGAGACCACCTCCGTCACTCCCAAGAAGTTCGAGCAGAGGTCCCACGAATGCCAACGAAACGACCGTCGTCAGAAGGCCATTGCCAACGCAAACGGCGGCAACCTCGCCCTTCCAGTCACCGAGAGTGCCTTTGGCAGAAAGCGGTAGCAAAACTGGAGAAATCGCGGCTTACCGAGACCACATTCATATCGCCAAGAATGCGATCAGAACCGAGGACGAAGGCTTCACAGGCTTCATCCGACCAGCCCTACCGCTTTGTCGACAGCATCATTTTGTCAGGACTCCAATCTTTCAAAAGCTCGAGGACGATTTCACGTGCCCTTTTTACCTTGCCGAAGCGCAGACCGCGGCCGGAGAGTTGCGCAAGGAAAGCACGTCCCTTCAGTTCCAGGTCTTCGTCCAGCACAGGGAACGTGGTTTTGCCGCCCTCCCGATTGGTGACGACGACCCTTCGCCCCCAGACCAACCCGTCACGCTGGCGAAACAGATCGATGACGCGCAGGGGCGAGCAAAGGAACTGCTCGTCATATTCGCCGTCGGGCTTTTCCGGCTTAACCACCACATAAATACCGTCAGCTTTGGACGAGAACCCCTCGGGCAAGCCACTCACGAACGGGACCGGCAGCGGGACGACCTCGGCAGGAACGGTCACTTTTTCCTCTGCCATTCCCACAACGACGTCAACGGTGTGCCCGATCTCGATTTTGATCGCGCGCTCGGCGGCAGGTTCGACAACCAACAATGTGGGATCGGCCTCACCTTCATGCCCGAACTCAAGCGCATCAATTTCTTTCAAGGCCTGCTTTTCAGCGAACGTAGGATCGCGCTGAACTTCAGTCTCACGAATGTCGTGAAAGTCGTCGTAGCCGTCGATCAAATTCGGCCGCTCGACGTAAGCCGAGCTTCCCGGAAGAGGGCGTTCCGCAGGCCCGATGATCGCAATCGGTTCTGCCTGGGCACCAGCATT
Organism: Novosphingobium sp.; assembly: GCA_031411415.1. Lineage (GTDB taxonomy): Bacteria > Pseudomonadota > Alphaproteobacteria > Sphingomonadales > Sphingomonadaceae > Novosphingobium. The sequence goes on along the minus strand of JANOBA010000072.1, from coordinate 5,449 downwards.
GTCTGCTGTATCGACCGTCTTCTCGACGGCAGGTTTCGCAACCAAATGCTGATGGGAATAGTCAAAGTCCTTAAGCACGTCATCGTCGATTTCGATCGGTTGTTGTTTGATCGTCATGGTATTCACTCCGGGAAAAAGGACATGGGGAAGGCGAAGAAGATCGCGAAGCCGACCGAGAACTGGGCTTCATGCTCCGAGAGGTCGCTCAGGCGCCACCGCGTTGAACCCGGGCTGAGCTTGACAGGTTTCGGCATGTCGCCGTTGCGGGACCAGCGCCAGATCGTGTCCGTCGAGACGCGATAGCGATCGGCGACCTCAGAAGCATTCAGGTAGAAGCCGGGCGTGCCTGAGCTTGCAGCCAAGTCGGCGGGTGTGTTATCTTTCTTCATGATTTTATCCTTGATATTGATCGTCGGGGGTAGGGTCGTATCGCCTGCCGGGCGGCTGCAACCATCCGGCAGGCACTCTCAGGACATCAACTTTCGTCGATCTTCCATTGCTTGAAGGTCCATCGCACCTGCTTGTCGAGCTGCTCCATGACCTTGTTAAGCCTCACGATCTGAGCGAGGGCGGCCTTGCGGGCTAAAGGGTCCGTCAGATCTGAGCTTTCGATTTCGGTGATCCGCTGCGTGATTTCCTTTCTCTTGTAGCTGTTGATGATGCCGGCAAGTTCAGCGGCCGCGTCGATCAGGCAACCGACCATGATCTCGGCACGGTTGAGGGAGTTAGGAACGCCCCTATAAGCCTCCTCCCCGTTCTCGGCCGCACCCTGCTCGATCTGCCCGGTATGGGACTGTGGGCCGCGGTCATCCAGGAACTCCACCGGCGCAATGCCGGCGATGTCCAAGCTGATGTCGACATTCGAGGCGTTGCCGCTGTCTTCAAACGCCTCGAAAAACGGGCGTCGGAAAAGATCGATGTCCTGGTTCGGGCTTGAAAGCTTCAGACCTTCAAGTCGCTTCTGTTTCTGACGTTCACGCCAGCGACGCTGGGCTTCTGCATTCGGGTTTGCCATGAGACGACCTCAGTTACTCTTCGTATTACTGCGTAGACAATAAGTGTAATGGAGACGCAAGGATATTCTTGCGTTCAATGCAGAATGACAGCGCATTTCTGCACCGGACAAATGACGCACGATGAAGTGACAGGGCGCGAACCCAGACCAGCACGTCCTGAAGCTCATCAGATGGCTTCGCACAGCCTAGGAATTTGGCGGAGACAGGTTACGTCATGCGAGGATTTGTCAGTAAAGGACGATGCAATGCCCGAAAGGAAGGCTTGCCGAGTTGCAAGCAGATGCATTCAAGCGTTTTGAAGTTGATGGTATCGATGAGGGGAAGAAAAATTCAAGGCGAAAATATCGTTTTAAATCATATACTTAAAATGAAATTGGCGGAGAGACAGTCCGTCATACTTAAAGATAAACTCTATTGAATCAATAGTTTACCGTGACATTGTGGGTGCAATTGTGCAGAAAAATGTGCAGAAGAGGTTTGGGCGTTTTGACACTCGTAAAAAAAAGGGCTTGTGGTCACGCTGGACTTCGGGCTGGAGGTTTTCCGCAGCTTCCATCCAGCGTGAGTCAGAATGCAAGAAAACGTGATACGATCATCCAGAATTCGACTTTCCGGAGGCACTGTTATCCGATCTTATCCTGCGACTGCGCAAGTCCGGCCCTACCTCCTAGACCGGGACAGCGTCGGCGCTTCCTGATCATAGACACCGCGCTGCAAATCCGAAAATCACATGCCAGGTCGATCTCGATTTGGGTCTCAGCCGCAGACATCGGGCGGGCAACGGGGGTTCCTTGACGTTCTTCACCGGCAGAAAGCACCGAGCTGCTTCCTGTGACCTCGTTGAAGGCTCAAGCCGATACTTGCATGGCGCAACCCTTTGCAGATCAGGTAAGCGCTCACAGTACATCAAAATACCGCTGCGTCGCCTGCGAAACGGAGACGCCCAACGTAGTTATATGGAGGCAGATCGACCGCTTCCTCTTCCGTCCAAAGCGGTCTTGTCCGCCGCGCCACGCCTGCGCCCTTGAGTTCACCAGCGCCGATGGGCATTATCCGGCACTCTCAGATCGCGGGCAGCGGCTAGACCGAGCGCTTACAGGGTCACGGCAATGAAGCGATCGCGGTTCCCGAGGTCGCAGCTCATCTGACACTGAGCTCAAGGAAAGCGCATCGTTGACAGCGGAATATAGTCGGCGACAACTAACTAGCGATACGGCAACAAGCTGAGGTAAGTGCACAGCAATCACCAGAACAGACAAACTAGTTAATTGAAATGCTTTACGAAAGCGAAGCTTAAGCAACAGAGGTGGTTAAATGACGGACGAAAACAAATTATTTGGGCGGCATAGCGCAGCGCAAGCTGTGCTCGCTTTAAATGAACAAGGGAAAGAATACCCCGAGAAGCTCGAGAAAATTATTGACGAAAAATCTCTTAAATGGGTTAAAGATATTACTAGCTTATTGGTCCATAAGGATGCACGGCGAGCATTCGAAGCCATCGTGAACAGAAATCTTGGTCCGGATGGTATCCGTCTCGAACTCGCGATCTACGCACTTGAAGTTCAGAAGGTATGGCCGCGTCCAAAGAAGCTTGTCGAACTAAGGAATCGCCTCAATTCAGTGTCCGCTCTTCTTTCCGAAATAAAGGATGAGGCAAGGCCAATCATGTCTGCTCATTCGCAATCTGTTGAAAACTCCTGGATTCCTGTCTACCTTAACCTCTACTATGCAGAGGTTGAAGTAGGTCTCGCAGCAACACAGTTAGAAAAATTCGTTTCCTACTACACCGAGAATAATGAACCTGATGGCGATTATATACTTGAGAAAGCAGAGGAAATGTTACAGGACATTTTCGAGAGCCAGCACCGTGTCCCTAACGGCTTCCAGAAGGTGCCCGAGCGTTGGGAGAATAGGCTCACTCGTAAAGAAATCGGGCTCGTTGATACGTATCTCGACGGTCGCCTCGTAATCTGCATCTATTATTCGGCCGGAAGGGATGCCGAATATGTGGCCGTTCTCACTTATGGGGGCGATGAAAGAATTTTGCTGGAAAATGATATTTTTCTCAAAAAGAATACGATGAAAATGGATCCCGGACAGGGCGTTAGTCAAAAGCAATTGCCTGTGCTTGTCGATATTGTCGATTTTGTTCATGGCCCAAAGGGAAGCATTCCCTTTGTCGCCAGTATCTTCGTCAATGAAGTAGGGTTTGATGTCGTCAACAATGGTACGGCGAAGATTTTCACTGAGCCAAGGTACTTTTCGGTGACTAAGTTTGTCGACAACATCGGACCTCTTTTTGTGAAAGGGGAAACTGACGAATTCTCGCTTCTCGGCGGGAGTGAATGGGGCGGCAATCTCGAACCATGCATGATCCATTGCAGCGCGCAGGCTATGGATCGCATCTCCGAAGCACAGAGAGAATTCGGGAGGCATTGGAGCAGATTGAATGAAGGCTTTGTTGGCCCCGGTTGCGGGATCATGCTCCAGCCTGGCGGCGTGGTTCTCAGGCACAACGTAGGCCTTGATGGCTTCATGAAGCTGCAAGATGTGGCAGTGGGCCCAGTTAACCTTTAGTCTGGCACTCACAAGTTGTCTTGGAGGTGACGAAGTGCCCACGTTTGAAACCACTGTGAAGAACCTCCTGCGGATGAAGCCGAAGCCCCACGAGGAGGCTCCGGTTGATCCTAAGAGTCAACGATTCGAGGATGATGACCAGTCGTCTAGCAAGCGCGCAACCAAGTTGCGAAACTCAGGCGAAGACTGAGTCAGGCCGCCGATAGGTCAGGCGCTTGCCTTCCCCGCCCTTGATGATCAAGGCCGCGCGCTGGGTGTCTTCAATGCCGTTGGCAGAACGGTTGCTGTAGCGGAACGCAAATTCGGCGGCATAGCGGTGCAGGTGTTGCTTGCCGCAGTGCTGGTAGACGCCCTTCATGCCGCGCTTGAAGATGCTGAAATAGCCTTCAACGGTGTTGGTGGTCACGTTGCCGCGTACATACTCGTCTGCGCCGTGGTTGACCGACTCGTGATTGGCGAAGTGCTGACCGAGGTTGTCATACTGCATCGCTTCGTCGGTGTGGATCGTAGCTTCCTTGGCGATGTTGGCTTTGAGGATCGGCAGCAACGTCCTGATTTTCAAGTCATCAACGACAACGCTTTTGGCGCGGCCAGTCGCGCGATCAACAAGGGTGAAAACCTTCATCTTGTGCCCGACACCGCGCTTCACTTCCTTGCCCGGCTCATGGCCGATGAAAGTTTCGTCAACTTCAACCACGCCACCATTTGAGCCGAAGCCCGCAGGGCCGTTATCGGTCATGGCTTCGCGGATGCGATGCCACATGAACCAAGCGGTTTTATAGGTCACGCCAATGGAGCGATGCAATTGGTGGGCAGAGAAACCCTTCTTTGACGAAGCCATCAGGTGAGTTGCCAACATCCACTTGTGCAGCGCGACCTTGGAGCGTTCAAAGACGGTGCCGACGGTCACGGTGAATTGCTGGCGGCAATCGCCACACTGAAACAGGCCGGGGCGATGCTTGGCACCTTCAAGGCGCTTGCACTTCTCGGAGCCGCCACAATGCGGGCAAACAACACCATCGGCCCAACGCTGCGCTTCCATATAGGCGCGGGCGGCGTTGTCATCGTGGAAAATGGGGTTGTCGAGGTTCATGGCGGTATCTCCTTGAACCAAAACTACAAAGTGCAGTCTGCTTTGTCAAGTATATAATCGCCCAACATTTGGCTTGACGATGCCAATGTCGTGGCGGGCGAGATGTTGGAGGTGGTCTGGACTGGGGGCGGCGGGCGTTTGAGGCTTTTCGCCCAGGCCGAAGCGGACGGGCATCTGAACGTCACCGGCAGCCAGCAGGACGACCTGATCCTGACTGGGGCGCAGTCGGATCATATCGTGGCAGGGGCGGGTGCCGATGTGCTGCAGGGCGGGGGCGGCGACGATCTGATCGAGGCGGGCAGCGGTTTCGACACGGCGATATTTTCCGGGAACCTTTCGGATTACGTTCTGACGGTGGACAATGTGAACGGCCGGCTGATCGTGACCGACCAGCGTGGTTTGGACGGGACCGACACGCTGACCAGCGTCAAGCGGCTGCAATTCGCAGATCAATCGGTGGATTTTCCGGTTCCGGGCATTCTGTTGGTCGGGAGTGAGGCCGCGGACACCCTGACCGGCGGCGAAGGAACCGACAGTATCAATGGTGCTGGTGGGGACGACACGCTGGATGGCGCTGATGGTTCTGACACCTTGGATGGTGGGTCGGGGAATGACCAGGTCGATGGGGGCCACGGGAACGACAGCGTCCTTGGCGGCAGCGGGTCGGATGTCATCGAGACCGCTGACGGGAATGACACGGTGGATGCTGGGTCGGGCAATGATCTGATCGTTGGCGGCAATGGGGCGGGGGATGACCGTTATA
>JANOBA010000071.1:0-2348 GCA_031411415.1 Novosphingobium sp. | reverse complement strand
CACGCTGCGCCTGCCCGACATGTTCCAGGACCAGAACGCGCCCGACAAGCAATACGACGAAGCCGGCCTCAACGCCCCGCACATCACCGGGGCCGTGCTCAAAGCGCTGCGATGGAATGAAACCGGGGTAGTTGCGGAGGTCCGCGCCTAGGGGTTGGCCGGATTTGGCTCAGGCCGGGCAGCGCCTAGCGCTTGGTGTCGAAGGGGTTCTTGGTGCTGCGCAAGGTCAGCCGGATCGGCACCGAAGCAAACCCAAGTTCGCGGCGGATACCGTTGACCAGATAACGCTGGTAGCTCTCCGGCAGCAGCTCGAGCCGGGTTCCGAACAACACGAAACCGGGCGGGCGGGTCTTGGCCTGGGTGATGAAGCGCAGCTTGATTCGCTTGCCGCCGGGCGCGGGCGGCGGGTTGGCTTCAAGTGCTGATTCGAACCAGCGGTTAAGCTGGCCAGTCGAAACCCGCTGCGACCACGTTTCACGCACTGCAAAGCCAGCCGCAATCAGCTCGTCAAGCCCTTTGCCGGTGCGCGCCGAGACTGCCAGCAGCGGCACCCCACGCACTTGCGCAAGGCCGTCTTCAAGCGCGGCGCGAATACCGTTGAACAAGCCTGAGGGATCCTCGGCAATATCCCACTTGTTGATTGCCACCAGCAGCGCGCGGCCTTCCTCGAGCACCATCGAGGCGATCTTGAGGTCCTGATGCTCAAGGCCTTGCGTCGCATCGAGCAGCAGCACGACAACTTCGGCGAAATCGACGGCATGGCGCGCGTCGGCCACAGCCATCTTTTCCAGCTTGTCGACGATCCGCGCTTTCTTGCGCATGCCGGCCGTGTCGATCAAGCGGACCGGACGCTCCTCGCCAGTCTTGGGATTGTTCCACAGCCAGTCCACCGCGATCGAATCGCGGGTGATGCCGGCCTCGGGACCGGTCAGCAGCCGGTCCTGCCCCAGAATGCGGTTGATCAGCGTCGATTTGCCCGCGTTGGGCCGGCCGACGATGGCAAACTTCAGCGGCGCGGAAGGATCGTCCTCGTCGAATTCCTCCACGACTTCAGGCTCGTGGCCTTCAATCAGCGGCAGCAGCGCCTCGAACAAGTCAGCCAGGCCTTCGCCGTGTTCCGCCGAGAGCGGCACCGGGTCGCCAAGCCCCAGCGCATAGGCATCATACAGACCGCCATCGCCTGCCCGCCCTTCGGCCTTGTTTGCTACGAGCACCACCGGCACGCTCTGTTCGCGCAGCCAGCGGCCGATTTCTTCATCCAAAGGGGTGACCCCGGCGCGGGCATCGATGACGAACAGCGCCACATCCGCGCCTTGCATCGAGACCTCGGTCTGCGCGCGCATCCGGCCCGGCAGACTGTTCGCGTCCTGATCTTCCCAGCCGGCGGTATCGACGATGGCGAATTCGAGGCCCAGCAGTTCGGCCTCGCCCCAGCGCCGGTCGCGGGTGACGCCGGGCTGATCGTCGACGAGGGCCAGCTTCTTGCCGACCAGCCGGTTGAACAGGGTCGACTTTCCGACGTTAGGCCGGCCGATGATGATAACTTGAGGCAACATACCGGCAGCGCCTGCCCGGCTGCGGCACTCTTGGCAAGGAAAACGGCAAATTCTTGCCGTCTCGTTTACCAAGTTTTGCAGGCTGGGCTTATCCATTCGCGGCGTATTTGGCTGATCATGCCGATCCGACACACACCACTGCTGCTCGCCGCCATGGCCGCTGTCGCCGTGCCGGGCCTCGCCACTGCCGCCGTGGAATTCGGCCAGCGTCAGGAAATCAGCCCCGCCGCGGAGCCCTATCTGCAGTGCGTGCCCTATGCCCGCAGGGTTTCAGGCATCCAGATCTTCGGCGACGCGCATACCTGGTGGGATCAGGCGGCAGGCCGCTATGCGCGTGGCCGCGAGCCGCGCGTCGGCGCAGTGCTGGCCTTCCGCCCCAATGGCAATATGCGGCTGGGTCATGTCGCGGCAGTCAGCCGGATCGTCGATTCGCGCACCGTGCTTCTGCGCCATGCCAACTGGTCACTGATCAACGGACGGCGCGGCCAGATCGAGGACAATGTGCGCGCTGTCGATGTGTCGCCAGAAAACGACTGGAGCGAAGTGCGCGTCTGGTATGCCCCGATTCAGGGGCTGGGCACCACGCCTTGGCCGACGCGCGGATTTATCTACAATCGGCCCGCATCGCAAGGCACGCCGGCCGAATCACCAGTCCACCTGTCGCATAGCCAGCCTCAGAGGACTGCCGAGCTTGCCCGCATAGATGATTCGGACGATCCGATTGGCGCAATCATCGCGCGCAAAACGCGGCGCGTCGCCTCACGCTAGTCAGGCTTTGGCGACTGGCGGATT
>JANOBA010000070.1:0-7144 GCA_031411415.1 Novosphingobium sp. | reverse complement strand
TTGATCAGATTGACGCGCACCCGTTCCATGTGCCGGAAGGCAATCGGCTCGGTGCGATCGCTGAACTTCTCTCCATCGAACGACCACATGTAACGCTCCATGTTGGCGGTCAGATGGATGTCGATTTCCCGCGATGGCTTGCGGGCATCGGGGTTGCTAGCAAGCGACTTCAAATCTTTGTAGGTAAGAACCCGGTGGTCGACCTTTTCGAGGCCGGTAGGACGCTCACCCGTCCGGTCCACCGGCATGGGTGACAAGGTTGCCACGCCTGGCCCCAGCTTGACCTGCGGCGCGACATCGGGATCGCGCATCTTCATCGCGCCACCGCCCGTGGCCGAATGGTCCATTCCGGCCATAGCGCCACCAGACATGTCCATATCGCCCATGCCCATGTCCTTCATGGTCAGCAGCGGACGGTCCCGCAGCGCTGGAATTGGCGCGATCATGCCCATTAGCGGGGCGAGCGTCGCGCGGACCTGGCCCGAACGGTCGATGGCCTCGGCGATGAAGCCATAGGCGCGATTCTCCTTGGGCTCGACGATGACATCATAGGTCTCGGCGATGCCGATCTGGAACTCATCGGTCTCGACCGGCTGGACATTCTGCCCGTCGGCGGCAACCACCCTCATCGGCAGGCCAGGCAGCCGGACATTGAAATTGGTCATGGCGGAAGCGTTGATGATCCGCAGGCGCACCCGCTCGCCGGGAGTGAACAGGCCGGTCCAATTGGCGCCGCTGTCATGACCGTTGACGAGGAAATGGTAGGTTGAACCCGTGACATCTGAAATGTCGGTCGGGTCCATACGCATCCCGGCCCACATCCGGCGTTCCGCAGCGGACTGATCCTCCCCTTTGATCAGGCCCGACAAGGTCTGCTTCTGCATGTTGAAATAGCCGCCCTGCGCCTTCAGTTTCCGCAGAATGGAGTGCGGATGCATGAAGCTCCAGTCGGCCAGCAGGATCACATGTTCGCGGTCATAGGAAACAGGATCGGGGCCCGCAGGGTCGATGACGATCGCGCCATACATGCCCATTGCTTCCTGCATTCCCGAATGGCTGTGATACCAATAGGTGCCAGACTGGCGGACAGGGAAATCGTAGATATACGTCTGGTCTGCCTTGATCCCGGGAAAGCTGACACCGGGCACGCCATCCATCTGGAACGGCACGAGTAGCCCATGCCAGTGGATCGAACTCTCCTCCGCAAGCGCGTTGGTCACCGCAAGCCGGACGTTCTGACCCTCCTTCAGGCGGATGATCGGCCCCGGCGAGGTGCCGTTGATGCCGATTGCGTGGCCTTGGCGGCCACCCACCGGCAGCATCGCATGACCGATGCTCAGCGCAATGTTCTCGCCCGATACGGTTGCCAAGGGGGCGGCAAGACCGGGTGTTCCGCTCCTCGCCCATGTTGGAAGAGCGCCCACCAAGGCGAAGCCGCCGCCCGCCATCGCGGCGGTGCGGATCAGGGTGCGGCGGTCAAGCATGGAGGAGTGCATGGCGGGTTACTCGGCAGGAACGGCGGACGTCAGAAGATCATACGCAGCTAAACGCACGACCCCTCAAAATTCCTCGCCCGCGTGGTTCCGCGGACCGAGCATCTCCTCCAGTTTCGCGCGGGCGCGATAAAGCCGCGTTTCGATCGTCTTTCCGCTGACCCCGAGGATGTCGGCGGTTTTGGCCTGGCTCAGGCCATCCACCGCGCGCAGCAGCAGAGCTTCGCGCAGGCGCGCGGGCAATCTGGTGATCGCCGCCGAAACGCGCGCCAGTTCCGCACGGTCGGCCGCCTGCGTGTCGGCAAGAGGCGCATCGTCGGCGATGCTCAGAGCATCTTCTAGCGGGACAGCCCGGGTAAAGAACGAGCGAACGGCGCGGCGTCTTGCCCAGTCGCGGCACTTGTTGAGCGCGATCCGTTTGAGCCAGGCGATAAATGGCCGGTCGGGGTCGTAACGCTTGAGCGCGGCGAAAGCGGAAATGAACGCCTCCTGGGTGACATCGATCGCTGCGGTGGCGTCGCCAATGGTTGCGCGCACCAGACGGAACACTGCTTCCCGGTGCCGGGCCAGCAATTCGCGATAGGCGTCTTGACGGCCAGCCAGAGCCAGCGCTGCAAGTTCGCCATCGCTGCAATCGGATAGCGAAAGGCTCACCGCGCGTCGGCGGTCAGCGCCTTGACCACGGTCCGGTCGAACGTGGCGGCCTGCGCCGGCGTGAGGACCGCGCGCATGGTGAAAAGATGCTCAAGTGTTCCTTTCTGCATCTCGCCCATGACATGGTGGGTATGATCGATCGCTGCAGTGACCTGAGGGCCATAGCCATGTTCGGTCTCGATCGCTTCGGCAAGATGAGCGTTTGCGGCGCGCATTTCGAGTTCGAGCGCCTTGCGCCGCACAGCATATCGCTCCTCGATCGCGTCGATTTTGGCATGCTGAGCGGCGTCGAGCTTCAGTTGCTTGTGCAGGACGGCGTGTATTTCACTCTCGCTGGGCCGCTCCGGTTGGACGATTAACCGGCCGGCGAAGACGCCCCCCAGTGCTGCCGCAAAGGCGACCAGGCCGATCACAGCAAGCCGCAGCTTCGAACTCACGGGCGGAAATCCAGCAATGTCGAGGGCGCCAGTGCGTCCGCCGAAGCGAAGGGCGATAGCGACTGCGCCGATGCCGGATCGGCGTTTGAGAGACTTCCACCCGCAATCCCCAGCCCAAGCGCGAGTGTTCCCGCAAGCCCCATCAGCCTTGGCGTGAATGCCGCTTCCTGCCGTCGCTTAGCCAGACCAGCCATCACAGTATCGTCGAACGACGCCAGTTCGGGCACCGGCATCCGGTTGAGACTGTCTAGCATGTCGTCAAGGCTGCGCATCACGGTTCCTCCTGCATCACCGCTTATACGCAGCAATCGATGCTAACCCTTAAGCCTCGTCGACAATTGGGGATACTTCGACCGTGAGATGTCCCAGCTCGTGGACCGGCTTCAGACGCTGGCGGATGATATCGGACGTTGGCCGACCTACGAAGCTGACGATTGCCGCATGTGTTTGGGGACCGAGGCGCCAGATATGAAGATCGGTGATCCGCGCATCTCCTAGTCCTTCGACACATTCACGGACTTCTTCGATCAAATGGGGATGGGCCGTGTCGAGCAACACAGCTGAGGTATCGCGCACCAGCATCCATGACCAACGCGCAATGACGATGGCTCCAACGATACCCATCATCGGGTCAAGCCAGACCCAACCGAGATATCGCCCCGCCAGCAGCGCAATAATTGCAAGAACGGAGGTCAGCGCATCCGCCAGTACATGGATGTAGGCAGCTCGCATATTATTGTCGTGGCCGTGGCTATGACCGTGATGATTATCGCGGCCATGCTCATGACCGTGATCATGGCCTGGACCTCCAGAAAGCAGGAACGCGCTCGCGACATTCACTCCAAGCCCAATGACAGCGACGATGGTGGCCTCGCCAAACGCGACGGCAACCGGATTGGCAATTCTGATCGCTGAAACAAGCGCTATACCTAGGGCGACCATAAACAGGATCAAAGCCGACGCAAATCCGGCAAGCTCGCCAACTTTGCCCGTTCCGAAGGTATAACGCGGATTGGTGCTATGCTTTTTGGCATAGACATAGGCCGCAGCTGCCACTCCCAGCGCGCCCGCATGGGTCGCCATATGAAAGCCGTCGGCGAGCAGCGCCATCGAGCCTGTGACGTAGCCAACGATGATTTCGCCAACCATCATTGCGGTCGTCAGCGCCACCACCCAACGTGTTCTTCTGGCATTGTCATCATGGGCCGACCCTAGAAAGTCATGGGCATGAATGTGAATATCCGCGGTGAGGCTATTCGGCACTGTCATTCTCCTAACGGACGTAGCGTCGCAGAACGACGGCAAGCTCGTCCGCCCCTTGCGTGCGCTCTTCGGGGGTCAGATCTGGAGCCGCGACGTGGGCGCGAATATGGCCTTCAACCAGCTCATCCATCAGTCCAGCGACCGCACCGCGCACTGCCGCGACCAAGTTAAGCGTGTCCGCGCAGGGCGCATCGCTGGTGACGCTTCGTTCAATCGCGGTGACCTGCCCGGCAATCCGATGGATGCGGGCGACAATTTTGGCACGGTCGGTACTGATGTGGGCCATATACCCCCATAGGGTATATTCGAGAATAATCCAGCATTGTGATGAGGGGCGGCCACCACTGCTGCGTATTACCCTATGAACGCACTTCATGGAGGTCTCTGATGCACACCACCCGTTTCGCCCTGATGGTCGCCGCTCTGGCGACCTTTGCCACCCCGCAGCTGGTCAGCGCGCATGCGCGGCTTGTTTCTTCCACGCCTGCTGCGAACGCCACCGTCGCGCGGCCAACCAAGATCGATCTCCGTTTTAACGAGGCAGTCATTGGTTCGACCGTCAGCGTCCAGCTGGCGATGACCGGGATGCCCGGGATGACCAACCATGCGCCTATGCCTATCACCGGGTTCACCTCGCAATTGGGCAAGGACCGCAAGTCCGTAAGCCTAATGCTTCGCCGTCCGCTCGCAGCGGGGACTTACCGGGTGAACTGGGCGGCGGCCGGAGTCGACACGCATCGCTTGACCGGGACTTTCAACTTCACGGTCCGCTAGGCCGCATGGACAATCTGCCCGTCATCGCCATCCGGTTCGCGCTTTACGCCGATCTGATGGTGCTGGCGGGCATGGCCGCCTTCACGCTCTATGCCCTGACTGCCACCGAGCGAACCGCGACTTCGCTCATTGCGCTGCGATCAATCGTCCTGGTGCTCGCGTTGCTTGGATTGATCTTGTCCGGGCTCGGCTTGCTGGTGCTCGCCGCCGCGATGATGGGCGCAAGCCTTCTCCCGGTCGACCCCACCCACCTACGCATGATTCTGTTCGAGACCGCGATCGGCACTGCCTGGATTGTCCGGATGCTGGCTTTGGTGATCGTTCTCGCCGCTGCTCTGGCGCTTGAACGATTTCCAACAGCCATGCGCATAGTGGTCTTGCTGGCATCGTCAGTTGCAATTGCGACGCTGGTCTGGACCGGCCATGCTGGGGCAACCGAAGGTGTTGCGGGGACGATCCACCGGCTAAGCGACATCGTCCACATGCTTGCAGCTTCGATCTGGGTGGGCGGGATTGTGTCCTTTGGCTGGCTCCTTTTCAGGCCCGCCGGGCAAATCAGTCCAATCGAACTTGGCATTATTCACCGGGCGCTTGAGCAATTCTCGCGGGTTGGGACGCTCGTCGTGGGGCTCATAGTTCTAACCGGTTTGATCAATTCCCAGATCCTCATCGGCGCCGCGAATATCGGTCAAATTGGGACCACTCCCTATGGTCAACTGCTACTTACCAAACTCGCGGTGTTTGGTTTGATGCTGGCTCTGGCTGCGGCAAACCGGTTCAAAATGACCCCAGCTTTGGGCAGAGCAATTCAAGGCAGCGGAACTAATCCAACGCTTCGCAGGTTGCGGATTAGCCTCATTGTCGAATTGAGTTCGGCAGCAGCGGTCATCGGTTTGGTCGCATGGCTGGGGACATTGGAACCGCCGGTATCGATGTGAGCGGTGACGCCAGTTGTTTGAAGCGACTCACCGGACATCACAGTCAATTGCTATTCTTTTCTGCTGTTCAACAGGGAAACATTATGACGGACTTACCCATGACAGCAAATCCAATCCGTGGTTGTTGTTCGACCGGTAGCATCGGCAGCGATGCCTCAACGGCGCTTGATCCCGTCTGCGGAATGACGGTCGATCCCGCAACGACAGCCCATCACGCTACCCATGAGCGCATTCAATACCATTTTTGCAGCGCCGGATGCTTGGGCAAATTCACCGCCGATCCGGCCAAATATCTCTCCGACGCCCCGCGCGTGGGAGCCATTGCTGACCCCGGCGCGATGTGGACCTGCCCGATGCACCCGGAAATCCGTCGGGATGGCCCAGGAACTTGCCCTATCTGCGGGATGGCACTGGAACCCGAAGAGCCATCGCTGGACGATGCCCCCAATCCTGAACTGGTAGATTTTACGCGGCGCTGGTGGGTGTCGGCGGTGCTGGCCGTGCCGTTGCTCGTCCTGACGATGGGAAGCGAGATGCTGGGCTTGCATTTGGTCCGCCCTAGTATTTCTCCGTGGATCCAGTTGGCGCTTACCGCGCCCATCGTTCTGTGGGCGGGATGGCCATTCTTCGCCCGCGGATGGACTTCTATCGTCACGCGCAAGCTCAATATGTTCACCTTGATCGCCATCGGCGTTGGCGCAGCATTCCTTTACAGCTTGGTCGCGACCGTCGCTCCGGGGCTGTTTTCTCCGAACTTCCGAACCCACGGCGGCATGGTGCCAGTGTATTATGAGGCGGCCGGCGTCGTCGTCGCGCTCGTTCTTCTCGGGCAGGTTCTCGAATTGCGCGCCCGTGCGGCAACGGGCAAAGCGATCCGTGCGCTGCTCAACCTAGCGCCAAAAATGGCGCGACGCATCAATACCGACGGAACCGAAACCGACATTCCGCTCACAGACGTGCAAGCCGGCGACCGCCTCCGCATCCGCCCCGGCGAAGCGGTGCCGGTGGACGGCGTAGTCAGCGAAGGACGGTCCTCCGTTGATGAATCCATGCTCACCGGCGAGCCTTTGCCGGTCGCCAAGGAACCAGCGAGCGCAATGACTGGCGGCACCGTCAACGGCACCGGCAGTCTGGTAATGGAGGCGCAGGCGGTTGGCGCGGATACCATGCTCGCGCGCATCGTTCGGATGGTCGCCGAAGCCCAACGCAGCCGCGCGCCTATTCAGGCCGTAGCGGACCGTATTTCAGGATGGTTCGTGCCGCTGGTAATCGGGATCGCCCTGGCCTCCTTTGCGGTGTGGAGCCTCGTCGGGCCTGAACCCCGCATGGGTCATGCCCTGCTCAATGCTATCGCTGTTCTGATTATCGCCTGCCCGTGTGCGCTGGGTCTGGCGACCCCCATGTCGATCATGGTGGCTACCGGGCGAGGCGCGCAGGCGGGCGTGTTGGTCAAACATGCCGAAGCGCTGCAAGCCTTCGAGAAAGTCGATACGCTGGTAATCGACAAGACGGGGACGCTCACCGAAGGCAAGCCCAAGCTCGTTGGCATTAAGATCATTGGCGGGATGGACGAAAGCGAGTTTCT
>JANOBA010000069.1:0-3396 GCA_031411415.1 Novosphingobium sp. | reverse complement strand
CCCTTTGCAGGATGTCACCGTCGCCGAGGCTGAGGAAGCCGGGCTGCGCCATGCGCTGCTTGCCGAAGCCATGGCTGGGCTCAGCGACCGCGAACGCCACATCCTGGTCGAGCGCCGGCTGATCGACGAGCCCAAGACGCTGGAAGAGCTTAGTCAGGTTTACAGTGTCAGCCGCGAGCGCGTTCGCCAGATCGAAGTGCGCGCGTTCGAAAAGCTGCAGAAGGCCATCTTGAACATTGCCGGTGAGCGCAGGCTGCTGCCGGCGCTGGGCTGAGGTCGTTTGGCATAAGCGAATTCCATCGGGCGCAGGCTTGGTCTAAGACCTGCGCTCGATGGCCCGATTTCTCCCTCCGCCCTTGCGCTCCGGCCGGCCCGGCATCATGCGACGCGCCTGGCGGCTGCTGGTGCGTGCCGTGGTGATCTTCGTCGTCGCCAGCATCGGCATGACCGCAGTTTACCGCATCGTGCCGCCCCCGGAGACGCTGACCATGCTGCTCGATGGCAATGGCATCGACAAGGACTGGACCTCGCTCTCCCGCATCGACCGCGACATGGTCGCCGCCGTGATCGCCGGCGAAGACGCCAAATTCTGTGAGCACAATGGCTTCGACACCGAGGCAATTGAAGTGGCCATGGAACGCAATGCGCGCGGCGGAAAGCTGCGCGGCGGCTCGACGATCAGCCAGCAGACCGCCAAGAATGTGTTCCTGTGGCAGGGCACCGGCTGGACCCGCTATGCCCGCAAGGGTCTGGAGACCTGGTTCACTTTCCTGATCGAAACGCTGTGGAACAAACGGCGGATCATGGAGGTCTATCTCAATGTCGCCGAAACCGGGATCGGCACCTATGGCGTGGAGGCCGCGTCACAGCGCTATTTCAAGCATTCCGCCGCCCAGCTCAGCCGAGTCGAAGCCGCCCGCATCGCCGCCGCGCTGCCCAGCCCCAAGAAGCGCGCAGTGGTTGGCGCAACGGGCTTCACCCGCCGCCACGGCAATGTGATCGCCGCGCGCAGCGGCGTCGTTCGCAACAGCGCGCTGGATAGCTGCGTGTATGATTGAGGATCGGAGCGGCTATTTTCGAATCAGACGTTGTTGAACTGAACATGACTTCTGAATTCATCCACATTAGCAGGTTTAACGCTGGACCACAAAAGATTCAGATTCAAATGCCCGGTGAAATTTGAGCTTGGCAATGATACGGCATTACCATTCCTGTATACTACTATATTACTACCTTCCAATATACTCTTTGCATCACCTATCGCACGACCAAGATAATAAATTGTGCCCAAACTCTCGCATAATATGATGCCTCTCAATCGAGCATATAACCATGTCTTATAGAACAGGACACCAAACCATATTGCTGTCATGGTCATTACTCCCGGATATCCGAAAGCACTACCCAATCGCGAGTTCAAATGCCCGGTGTATTTGGGATCGAAAAAGGCAAGCCCGTGCTGAGCCATTGCCGCGACGACCGAAACTGCTGTAAACCCCCAATATATGCCGAAGAAGGTTGGCCAAGAGACTCTGTATATGACTCTCAATGCGTTCCGTCCGTGGACTTGAGGGAGATCATCGGGCTGATTCGTGCCATCAGCTCCCCAGATCGGTCGCCGTAAGCGTATAGCCGCCGTCGGTCTCGCCGATGCCGAAGCTCTTGACCCGCACCAGCAGTGTGCCTGAGCTGCGCGCGGTGAAGTTCAGTTTTTCGGTGCCTGTGGTGCCTGAATCCTGGCTCTTGATGTCGGCATAGCCAGCGTCGGCCTTCTCACCGCCATCTTCGGGCTCGACCGGATTGGGCAGGCCGATGCCAACCACACCGTCATAGGGCGCAGTCAGGTCAAGCCGGTAGGAGCGCCCGGCAACCACGTTCAGCAAATAGAGCTTGATATCGTCGGTCCCGGTCAGCCGCCCGGCGACCTGAGTGCCCGCGCGCAGTGCAATCGGGGCGGGTGGCGGCGGCGGCGGCGCGCTAGGGGCCAGCGACAGCTCGAACTCGCCCGGATCATCCGACAGCGAATCGACCTGGACGTAGTAAGTCCCCGCCACCGGCAGCTTACGCCGGATAACCGGGTTCAGCCCGTCGGTGTCGTCATTCTCGGCGATCTTCGAATAGTCGCCGCCCTTGTCCGGCCCGGCAAGGCGCAGCACGGTGTCCTTCTCGGACGTTGCTTTCAGCAGCACCCACTGCCCCGCCGTCCCCGTGAACGAAAACACCATCGGCGCGCCCGAAGAGGTAATCCCTTTCTGGTTTCCGGGCAGCTGGGCGGCGACGACCGGCGCGGTGGCGCCCACCGGACGTCTGCGCACCAGCACTTCGCGCGGCTCGTCGCTGGAATTGATCGCAATGGTATAACGCCCGGCGCGCAGCGCGACGAAGCGCAGCCGCTCGCCTTCCGGAGTCGTGCTCACGCTGCCGCCTTTCTCGAACACTTCGCCCGGCTGCGGCGCAAGCACCGCGCCGCCGGCATCGCACAGCCGCAGCGCGCGCGGCGCGGCATTGTCGGCATGATCGCCATGGTCGTGCTCATCCTCGTCATCGCTGCTCGCGGCGACGGGTGCGGGCTTCAGGCTGACCAGATCGACAATCACGCCCTCGTTGGCGGCAAGGTCCACCGCAAAGCTGCGCGGCGCGCCCGGCGCGACATCGCTGACCGTTCCGACCGTGACCGTTCCGGCACCCGGCGCCGGGCACGAGGCGGCCTGAGCCTGCGCCAGCGGCGCGAGCGCGGCGGCAGCGAGAAACGGCAGGGCGCGGCGGAAGCGGAATTCAGACATTGCGGTAGTCCCCCAGAAAAATGCGTGTTGGGCCACGATGCCCCGACACGCAGCTAAAGCCAAGCCCCATGAACGCGGCATGAAAAAAGGGGAGAAGGCAGCGCGCCTTCCCCCCTTTCTGTGTCGGCCTGGCCCGTCTGGATCAGAAGCTGATCCGTGCGCCGATGCGGATCGTGTAGAGCGACTGGCGCGGATAGATCGTATCGGTTGGTTCGGTGAACTGGGTAACCCCGTTCACCACAGCGGTCTGATTGGCGGCATAGCGATACTGCGCGCAGGCCTGGCTGGCATTGGCGGCAGTCGCGGCGCCCGGCGCAGTGCCGGTCGCCACTGGGGCAGTCAGGCAAGTCACCGTCACCGGAGCAATCGCATAGGGAAAGGCGTATTCGCGGATCTGGCCCCAGTTCTTGTTGAGCAGGTTGGTGAAGTTCTCGATGTCGAGGAACGCAGTGAAGCGCGCCTTGCTGGTCATCGGAACCGGCAGTTCCTGGCTGAGATGCAGATCGAACTTGGTGATCCAGCGTGAGCGGAAGGCATTGCGCGGTGCAATCTGGCCGCGATATTTGGCCAGTCCGCTCGTCTCGATGAAAGCATCGAACAGCGCCGCATCGTT
>JANOBA010000068.1:0-6451 GCA_031411415.1 Novosphingobium sp. | reverse complement strand
CGCGGGCTCAGCTATGCGGTGATGCGGCCCTGGCGGCAGGTCAACGATACCATTGCCTATAATCAGGGCCTGATGCTCGATTCGGTCGCGCAGGCGCTGATCAACCGGCGGCTGGAAGCCAAGGCGCGCGGCGGCGGCAGTTTCCTGTTTGCCCAGGTTCAGCAGCAGGATGTCAGCCGCTCGGTTGACGGCACTTTTGTTAGCGTCACGCCGCTGAGCGAGGACTGGAAAAGCGCGCTGCGCGATGTGCGTGCAGTCATTGCCGATGCCGTGTCCGCACCGCCCACCGCCGATGAAATCGCGCGCGAGGCAGCCGAAATGGAGATCGCCTATCAGGTCCCGGTCGAGCAGCAGGCGCTGCTGGCGGGCTCGAAAGTCGCCGATGATCTGGTCACCGCGCTCGACATTCACGAGACCGTTGCCGCCCCCGCCGACGTGCTGCGCATCTTCCGCAGCTCCAAGCCGCTGTTCACGCCCGAGGCAGTGCTGAGCCACACCCGGACGTTGTTTTCCGGCGCTGTCACCCGTGCAATTCTGGTAACGCCAAAGCCGGGCGAAGGTGATGCTGCGGTGCTGCGCGCAGCGCTTGCCGCGCCGGTTGTGGCTGACAGTTCGGTGCGGATTGCCGCAAAGCCGATCCGCTTTGACCAGCTTCCCCCGATTGGCCCTGCCGGCAAGATCACCGAATTGGCGCCTGCAGGCCTGCTCGGCATCGAACAGGTCTCGCTGAGCAATGGCGTCAAGGCGCTGATCTGGCAGACGCCTGAAGAGCCAGGGCGAATGACGGTTAAAGTGCGCTTCGGCGGCGGCTACCGCATGTTTGGCGCAGGCGATGGGGCCAATATCGCGCTGGGCGAAATGGCGCTGGTCAGCTCGGGCGTCGGGCCATTGGGCCAGGAAGAGCTCGACCGGATATCGACCGGGCGCAAGATGGGCTTCGATTTCAAGATCGAGGATACCAGCTTTGAATTCTCCGCCGAAACCCGCGCCGACGATCTGGCTGACCAGCTCTATCTGTTTGCCGCCAAGCTTGCCATGCCGCGCTGGGATGTGAACCCAGTGCTGCGCGCCAAGGCGGCATCGCGGCTGCAATACGATGCCTTTTCGACGAGCCCGCAAGGCGTTCTGGAACGCGATCTTGGCTGGCTCCAGCGCGACCGCGATCCGCGCTATCGCACGCCGACCCCCGCTGAAATCGAGAAAGCGACCCCGGCCAGCTTCCGTGCCTTGTGGAGCCGTGCGCTGGCTTATGGCCCCGTCGAAGTGCAGATTTTCGGCGATTTTGACCGCAATTCCGCGCTTGCCGCGCTCCAGCGCACGTTCGGTGCGCTGCCGGCGCGGAAAGCTCTGCCGGCCTCTGCTGCGCCGGCGGTGGGCCGCTTTCCGCTGCCCAACGCCCAGCCGCTGGTCCTCACCCATCACGGCGATGCCAACCAGGCCGCCGCAGTGATCGCCTGGGGCACTGGCGGCGGCATGGCCGGGGTCAGCGAATCTCGCCAGCTGGAGATACTCAGCCAGCTGTTCACCAACCGGCTGATGGACGCCATGCGCGAACGGCTGGGGGCGAGCTATGCGCCGCAAGTGGTCAACAACTGGCCGCTGGACCTCACCAGCGGCGGCTCGATCATGGCCTTCGCTCAGATCCAGCCCTCGGCGACCAGCGCCTTCTTCGCCGCCGCGCAGGAAATCGCCGCTGACCTTTCCGCCCGCCCGCCCGGCGACGACGAGCTGACCCGAGTGATCGAGCCGTTGCGCCAGCAAATCACCCGCGCGACCACCAGTTCGGCCTTTTTCATGGGCCAGCTGGAAGGCGCGACGCAGGATCCCTCGCGCTTTGCTGCGGTGCGCAGTCTGCTCACCGACTTCACCCAGACCACGCCAGCGAAAATGCAGGCGCTCGCCGCCAAGTATCTCGATCCGGCCAAGGGCTGGCGGCTTGCGGTGGTGCCCGGGCCGAAGGGTGTCGCCGCGAAGTAGGCGGGCGCAGTCAGCTGTCCTCACAACCTTTGCATTCCGCCCGCTCTGCCGCTAAAGGCCCCGGCCTTGCAGAGGAGCATCCACGTGGCGAGCAATTGGACACCCGAGGGCTGGAAAGCCCAGGAAGCACGGCACCTGCCGGTCTATGAGGACGCGAGCGAACTCGCCGGGGCCGAAGCGACGCTGGCCAAGTTTCCGCCGCTGGTGTTTGCCGGCGAAGCGCGCGCGCTGAAGGCTGATCTGGCTGAGGTGGCTGCCGGCAAGGGCTTCCTGCTGCAAGGCGGCGACTGCGCCGAGAGCTTTGCCGAACACAGCGCCGACAACATCCGCGATACCTTCCGCGTGCTGTTGCAGATGGCAGTGGTGATGACCTTCGCCAGCAAGCAGCCGGTGGTGAAAGTCGGGCGCATGGCCGGCCAGTTCGCCAAGCCGCGTTCTGCAGCGACCGAGACGATTGGCGGCAAGGAACTGCCCAGTTATTTCGGCGACATCATCAACGGCATCGAATTCGAGGATGCGACCCGCCGCAACGATCCCGGTCGGATGATCCAGGCCTATGGGCAGTCTGCGGCGACGCTCAATCTGGTGCGCGCCTTCTCAAGCGGCGGATATGCCAACTTGCGCCGGGTGCACAACTGGACGCTCGACCATATCGGCCGTAGCCCATGGGCCACGCGTTTCACCGAAACTGCTGACCGCATCGGCGAGGCGCTCGATTTCATGGCGGCCTGCGGCGTCGATCCCGAAACCGTACCGCAATTGCAGGGCACCAGTTTCTACACCAGCCACGAGGCGCTGCTGCTGCCCTATGAGCAAGCGCTGACCCGCCGCGATTCGCTGACCGGCGACTGGTATGACTGCTCGGCCCACATGCTGTGGATCGGCGACCGCACGCGCTTTGAAGGTTCGGCACATGTCGAATTCCTGCGCGGGGTGGGCAATCCCATCGGCATGAAATGTGGGCCTTCGCTGGAGCCCGACGCACTGTTGCGCCTGCTCGATACGCTGAATCCCACGCGCGAGGCGGGGCGGATGACGCTGATCAGCCGGTTTGGCGATACCAAGGTCGAGTCTGGCCTGCCGCCGCTGGTGCGCGCTGTCCAGCGCGAAGGGCATCCGGTGGTGTGGTCGTGCGATCCGATGCACGGCAATGTCATCAAGGCCAACAGCGGCTACAAGACGCGACCGTTCGAGCGCATCCTTGCCGAGGCGAAGGGCTTCTTCGCCGTCCACCGCGCCGAGGGCACTCATGCCGGCGGCATCCATATCGAGATGACCGGGCAGGACGTTACCGAATGCACCGGCGGCGCTGTGGCGATCACCGATGGAGCGTTGGCCGACCGCTATCACACCCACTGCGACCCCCGCCTCAACGCGGCGCAGTCGATCGAGCTTGCCTTCCTGTTGGCGGACATGCTCAATCTGGAAGCAACGGAGCGGGCGAAGAAGGCGGCCTAACCAACGGGCAGGCGACCGTGCGTTTCGCTGGTGATGTGCGAGGCACAGGCGCACAGCCGCTCGATCAGCTGTTCGATATTCGTCAGGGACATGTTGCTCGATAGGCCGCTGATCACCAACTGGAACGCAACAGTGCGTTCAGGCGAAAATACCGGGGCCGCTATGTAACGGACCTGCGCTGAAGCAGCTTCGGCAAGGTCAAGGATCTGCGCTTCGTTCGGGAAAAGCAGGCGGGTGCTGTTCATGTCTGGTCCGCCAGCTGCAATGGCATAGCCGCGCCGCCGGATTACCGGCATTGCGGCAGCGAGGCGATCGCGGACCGGCGCATCCACTTGAGGTCCGGACCGGTCAAGATAAGCCTCAATCGCCGCCTCACCGCTCCAGGCGATGTGACACAAGCCTAGTGGCGGTGCCAGCGCCCGCCGCTCTCCGACGCGGGTCAGGCCGAGATTGGATCGCGGCGCACCTTCGCGGATCAGCACCAGAATATCGCCATCGGCAATGGCATTCGCGCTGCATTGCAGCCCCAGTTCTTGCGCCAGCCGGGCGATTTCGCCCCGCGCGATGTCGATGCCGCGATGCTTTTCGATCGCCGCCTGGCCCACCGCCACCAGAGCAACGCCCAGCGAATAAGTGCGGTGCTTGGCGTGGCGGGACAGGAACTGCCCCGCCGTCATCGTGGTCAGCAGCCGGTGTGCCGAACCGTTGCTCAATCCGACATGCCGGGCGATTTCGGCCAGCGTGAAGCTTTCGCTGGGATGGGCGGCAAGGAAATTAACCACGTCCATGACCCGGCTGGTGGGGTTGGAGGGATCGGGCATCGTTGCTCCTGATTGAACATCGCAATGGTTGTTGACTCTATTTGCCAGGTGCAACAAAATTCCATATATAGCAATATATATTCCAGTATTGGAATAATTGGAGTGGATGATGAGTAAAGTTACTGAGAACCTTGCGTTCGCAGCGGGCGGCAATGTTAAAGAGTCACCGCCTTCGCTACCGATCGCCCGTCAGAGCGAGCTTTCGCTGGCGGGCAAAGTGGTTGTAATCACCGGCGCAAGTCGGGGGGTAGGTAAACAGGCAGCACTCGATTTCGCGCGGCGCGGTGCCCATGTCGTGCTCGCCGCACGCACGGTTGAGGCCGATGTTAAGCTCCCCGGCACCATTGGCGAAACGCTGGCCCAGATTGAAGCCTTGGGAGGACAGGCCATCGCAGTCGCAACCGATCTCGCGAGTGAAGCAGGCCTGAAGGCACTGGTCGATGCCGCCGTGGCGCGATTTGGCGGGGTCGACATCCTCATCAACAACGCAGCGGCGACCACTGGGGACATTTGGGGCAAGCCATTTCTCGATCTCACGCGCGAAGAATGGGAGTATCAATTCGCGGTAAACACCCATGCGCCGTTTACGCTCACCCAACTTTGTGTGCCGATCATGGAGGTGCGCGGCGGCGGGCGGATCGTCAACCTCTCAACTGGTAGCGGCGAAGTGTTCCGCCAGAGCGAGGAAATGCCCAAGCTAGGCGCAGTGGGGGGCTTTAGCTTGGCAGTTCCCGGCTATTATTGCAGTAAGCGCGCGCTTGACCGGTTCGGCAATTGCATGGCACCCGAATTGCACGCTAAGAACATTGCCATTATCGGTGTGCATCCTGGCTTGGTAGCAACCGAACTAGTTGTGATCCGCGTCAAGGAAATGGGGCTTGATGACAGTGTTGCCGTGCCGATGACTGTGCCATCGCGGATGCTGGTCTATTTTGCCGCCTGCGAAAATCCATGGGAATATACCGGCCGTCTGTTTTGGGCTGAACGTGAAATGGAAACGCTCGGGATCGCGCTCGATTGAGGAAAATAGCAATGGACCTGAACAAATACGGCCCCTGGGCGCTGGTAATCGGTGGTTCAGAGGGCGTCGGCGCGGAGATGGCGCGGCAACTGGCGGCGGATGGCTTCAAACTGGTTCTCACCGCGCGCAAGCTGGAACCGCTGGCTGGCCTGAAGGCAGAGCTTGAGGCGGGCGGCACCGAGGTGCGCATCGTCTCGGCCGATCTCAAGCAGCGTGATGTTCTGGCTCAGGTGCGCACCGTGACCGATGACATCGAAGTGGGCTTGCTGGCATTCATCGCCGGGGCCAATGACACGCGGGGGCTGTTTACCGAACTGCCCGCCGAAGTCACCGACGGGGTGATTGCCATCAACGTCCACGGCCATGCCGATTTTGCCCGGCACTTTGGCGGCATGATGTGTGCACGCGGGCGCGGGGGCATGATCCTGACCGGCTCAACCGGCGGCTATCTCGGCTCGCCGACGCTGGCGACCTATTGCGCCGCCAAGGCCTTTGCCCGCGTGTTTGCCGAGGCCTTGTGGGCCGAATGCAAGCCGCTGGGGGTCGATGTGCTGCATCTCAATATCGGCTTCACGGCCACGCCTGCCATGGCGCGGCTGGGTATGCCTATCGAATTCGCCGAAAAGTGCGACGTGGTGGCGCGGCAAGGGCTGGAACATATCGCCGATGGCCCGGTGTGGATCGTCGATTCGCCCGGCAATGTCGATCGCGCGCGGCAGGTCTCGGCGTTTGATGATCGCGGCGGGCTGGTGTTGGCGCACGCCATCCGCCCGCGCGAGGAAACCGCCGACGAAGCTATGAAGCAGCGGGAGCTGGCCGGCAATGACTGACCTGTTCAATCTCAAGGGTAGGGTCGCCCTCGTCACCGGCGGGGCTAGCGGGATTGGCGCGGGGATCGCCGAAGTGCTGGCCGAAGCGGGCGCGATAGTGGTGATTGCCGATATTGATGCGGCGGGCGCTCAGGCGCAGGCCGATGCGCTGATCGCGGCGGGCCATGATGCGGCGGCAGTGACGGTCGATCTGGCGGAAGAGGCTTCGGTGATCGCCGCCTGTGCGCAAGTGATCGAAGCCCATGGTGCGCCCTGGCTGCTGGTCAACAACGCCGGGCTGCAACATCGCGAGATGCTGCTCGATGGCACCGCGAAGTTCTGGGACATGACCCATGCGGTCAATG
>JANOBA010000067.1:0-1633 GCA_031411415.1 Novosphingobium sp. | reverse complement strand
TTGCCAGCGCGGCGGCAGCTCGGTTCATGCCAGCGGGGCCAGCCCCGGGTTCATCACCGAGGCCGTGCCGATTGCGCTCGCCTCGATCCAGCGCCGCCTCGATTGCCTGACGATCAACGAATATGCCGATTGCAGCTCGCGCAATTCGCCCGAGATGATCTTCGAGATGATGGGCTTCGGTGCCAGACCGGAGGCGGGGCCGCTCGATCACAATCTGCAGCACATGCGCACCAGCTTCATGCCGACCGTCGTGCTGATGGCTGAGGCTTTCGGCCTTCCGGTTGACAGCGTCGAGGTGACCGGCGCGCTGGGCATTGCCCGGGAAGACGTTCACATTGCTGCAGGCGTCATTCCCGCCGGAACCGTTGCGGCAACCCGCACCACGGTTGCCGGCATGCGCGGCGGCAAGCCGGTGATGCAGGTCGTCGCCAACTGGTATGTGTCGTCCGATGTCGACACCACCGATGGCGAGGAATGGGACTTTCGCGGGTCTGGCTGGCGCGTTCTTGTCGAGGGCGATTGCCCGATGGATGTCGGCATATCGTTTCCCGTCGCGGCGGAAGACTATGCCGAATTTACCCCGGGCCTGACCGCACACCGCCCGGTGAATGCGGTGCCTTATGTCTGCGAAGCCCCGCCTGGCTTCCAAACGATCATCGACCTGCCGCAAATCATCGCTCGCTTTGCTTGAGGGAGCATTCCAGATGACCGCCAGAATAGTTGAGACCCGTGACTTCATTTCCGACCGCTCGGTGCTGGTCGATCCCTATACCTATCTCGATGGGTTGCGCGAACAGAGCCCGGCGGGCTGGCTGACGGATCGTGACATGGTGATGGTCACTGGGTTTCCCGAGGCGCTGGAAGTGCTGCTCAACAGCAGCGATTTCTCATCGGTGATCTCGACCGGTGGGCCCACTGCGCCATTGCCGTTCGAACCGGCAGGTAGCGATATCACCGGCCAGATTGCCGCGCATCATCACCAATTCACCGGTTCCGAACAATTCATCACTTACGATGACGAGTGCCACGCTGCCTCGCGTTCCTTGCTGAGCAGCCTGTTCACCCCGTCGCGGCTCAAGGCCAACGAAGCCTATATGGCCGGGGTCGCCGACCAGATGGTTGCCACAGTCGTGGCGAAGGGGGGCTGCGACCTTATAAGAGAGATCGCCACGCCATTCGTGACGCTCGTCGTCGCCGACTTGCTGGGCGTGCCCGCTGAAGACCGCATCGCCATCCAGGGTATTTTCACCGGCGGACCGACGCCGGGAAGCATCGACGATGCCGATGCCGGCGCATCGCTCGGCTATATGTTCGAGCGCGTTGGCGGTATGTTCTACGGCTATTTTACCGACCGCATGGCCAGCCCGCGCGGCGATGTCATGACCGAACTGGCCACCGCGACATACCCCGACGGCACCAAACCCGATCTGGGCGAACTGGTCACGCTGGCCCTGTTCCTGTTCGGCGCGGGGCAGGATACCAGCGCCAAGCTGCTGGGCAATGCGATGTACTATCTCGCCGAACATCCTGAGCTTCAACAGCAATTGCGCGAAGATCGTAGCCTGATCCCCGCCTTCATCGAGGAGATGCTGCGACTGGAAGGCTCGACCAAGGGCACCTCGCGGCTGGCGCG
>JANOBA010000066.1:0-6187 GCA_031411415.1 Novosphingobium sp. | reverse complement strand
CAGCGGTGCTTCCGGGCCGATGACGACGAGGTCGATCCGCTCTGCCGCACAGAAAGTAGTGACCGCGCCGTGATCGGTTATATCGAGCTGGACCAGCGCGGCATACTGCGCGATGCCGGGATTGCCGGGGGCGGCATAGAGTTTCTCGCAAAGGGAGGATTGCGCCAGCTTCCACGCCAGCGCATGTTCGCGCCCGCCGCTTCCGATCAGCAGGATGTTCATGACCGCGCCTTCTTCCGATTACGATGACTATGATGCAGCCGGGCTGGTAGCGAAGGAAGCGGCCGGCAGCAACGCCGCCGCGCTCTCGGTCAGCGAGATTTCCGCCCTGCTCAAGCGCACGGTGGAAGACCGCTTCGGCTTCGTGCGGGTTCGCGGCGAACTTTCCGGCGTGAAACAGGCGGGCTCGGGGCACCTTTATGCGAGCATCAAGGACGAGAATGCGCGGCTTGATGCGGTGATGTGGAAGGGCAATGTCCAGCGGCTTGGCTTCCGGCCCGAAGACGGCATCGAAGTGATCGTGACCGGCAAACTGACGACTTATCCCGGCCGTTCGAACTACCAGATTGTCGTCGAGCGCATGGAAGTTGCCGGCGAGGGCGCGCTGCTGGCGATGCTGGCCCGGACCAAGGCGCGGCTTGAGGCCGAAGGGCTGTTTGCGCCCGCGCGCAAACGGGCGCTGCCCTTCCTGCCGCGCGTGATCGGCGTGGTGACTTCGCCCACCGGCGCGGTGATCCGCGATATTCTCCACCGGCTGGCGGACCGCTTCCCCAGCACCGTGCTGGTCTGGCCGGTGCTGGTTCAGGGCCAAGGCGCGGCGGGGCAGGTTGCGGCGGCCTTGGGCGGATTTTCGGCGATGGTGGGCGCTGATCGCCCCGATGTGGTGATCGTCGCGCGCGGCGGCGGCTCGATCGAGGACCTGTGGGCGTTCAACGAGGAAGAAGTCGTCCGCGCGATTGCCGAATGTTCGATCCCGGTGATCAGCGCGGTCGGGCACGAAACCGACACCACGCTTGCCGATTTCGCCGCCGATTTGCGCGCGCCCACGCCAACGGCCGCCGCCGAGCTGGCGGTGCCGGTGCGCGAGGAATTGCAGTCCCAGATCGCCGAGCTGGCCCTGCGCCAGCGCCGCGCCGCAACGCGCGGCCTCAGCCTTGCCCGCGAGCGGCTGGCCACGCGCGCCCAGCGCCTGCCCGAGCCGCTGGCCTTGCTCACCCCGCAGGTACAGCGGCTTGACGAGCTTGCCGAGCGCGCCCGTCGGGGGCTGTCGCAGCGCGCCACAGCGGCGCTGGGGCGCTTGCAGCACTGCGCCGGGCGGCTCTCGCTGCCGCTGGTCAAAAGCCGGCTTGCCGAGGCGGGCAGGCGGCTGGCGACCAGCAGGCTAACCCCCGCGCTGGTGCAGCGGCGGATCGACGAGGCGCGCGGGCGGCATGAAGCGCTGTGGCGCATGGCCGAGCAATTGAGCCCGCGCCGGGTGCTGGAACGCGGTTATGCGATCATCCGCGATGCGGCGGGGCAGCCAGTGATGACCGCCAAGGCAGCGCGCGCGGCGGCGGCCCTCGAAATCGAATTCGCCGATGGTCGGCTGGGACTGTCTGGTTCTGCACCGGCTCCGGCTCCGCGCCCCGCTCGTCCCCCGGTGCCCGAACAGGGCAAATTGCTATAGCCGCGCCGATTTGTTAGGGCCGCACCATGTTGATGTCTTCCCAGGAACGCCCCGCCAGCCTGCACTATGGGCCCAACGGGTTTCGCGTGATCACTGCCGGTTCTTTCGTGGTCTGCGCGGTCACGGGCGAACACGTCGCGCTCGATGCCTTGCGCTATTGGAGCGCGGTGCATCAGGAGCCCTATGCCAGCGCCGCGGCGGCGACGGAACGCCTCACCGGGAAAGCCTGAAGGCGCTGCGGTGAGGCGCGCGATTTCCTGGAGTTTGGCCGCCATGTCGGCATTTGTGCTCACCGCCAGTGGCAGCTGCAACGATGGCTCGCAGACGCGGCCCCGGGTGCAGACCCTGCCCGGCCTGCCGCGCCCCGCGCCGCTACCGCCACCGCCGCGCCAGTTGCCCGCGCGCGGGGCCGATTTCGCGCTGACGGGCGAACTGACGCAAGGCGGCTGGGTGGTCGGGCTGGCACCGCTTGGTGCGCGCGCGCTGACGATAAACGGCGAGGCGCTGGCAATTGACCGCGACGGGCGTTTCTTCGCCGCATTCGACCGCGATGCCGGGCCATCAGCTGTGCTCACCGCGCGGCTCGATTCGGGCCGCATCGTCACCCGCACGCTCGCCGTTGCGCCGCGCGCCTGGAACATCGAGCACATCCCCATCGGCCCGCGCCCGGGCGCCGCGCCCAGCGCCGAATATGCCCGCATCCGCGCCGGCGAGCTTGCCCAGATCAACGCCGCCCGCGCGATCGATTCGGACAGCGAGGGCTGGCGGCAGAATTTCATCTGGCCAGTGCGCGGCCGGCTGTCGGGGCGCTTCGGCTCGCAGCGGATCTATAATGGCAACCCCGGCGGCTATCATTCGGGCAACGACATCGCCACCGGTGCCAGCGGCACGCCCTATGTCGCCCCGGCAGATGGCGTTGTGATCCTCGCGGCGGAGCGGCCATTCACGCTTGAAGGCAACCTGCTGATGATCGACCATGGCATGGGGCTCAACAGTGCCTTCCTGCATAGCTCGCGGCTCGCGGTGCGGGTGGGCGAGCGGGTGCGGCAGGGGCAGGTGATCGGCTATATCGGCGCGACCGGCCGGGCGACCGGGCCGCATCTTCACTGGAGCCTGAAATGGCGCAATTCCCGGCTCGATTCGCTGCTGTTCACCGGGCCGATGCGATAAGGTCTGGCGCCAGCCACGGTTTTGCTGTTCGATACCCGCATAAGTCGGGAGGGATGGGATGACCGGAAAATGGGCAAGGCGCGCGGGTGTAGTCTGCGCGATCACGCTGCTGTTGGGGCTGGGCGCCATGCTGCTCCCGCCGGCGTCAATTTCAGCGGCGGTTCCGGCGGCAATTCCCGATTGGTCCGGGCGCGATCCAAGGGCAGCCCAGACGCCGGGCGGGCAGGTCTATCGCGAAGTTTGCGCCGCCTGCCACGATGCCGGTCTCGAACGCGCGCCCCAGCTGATGGCGCTGCAAGACATGACCCCCGAAGCGATCCACCGCGCGCTGCTGCAAGGCGCGATGCGCGAGCAGGGCGCAGGGCTGAACGCGGAACAGCGCGTTGCGGTTGCCGAATACATTGCCGGGCGCAAGCTGGGCTCCAGTTCCGACCGAACCGCGCTCAACATGTGCAGCGGGGCGCCCGCGCACTTTGATCTGAACGAGCCGCCGGTGCTGGCGGGCTGGGGCCTCGATGCCGCCAGCACCCATGCCATCCCGGCGCGGGTTTCCGGGCTCAACGCGCGCAATGCACCGCGTCTGAAACTCAAATGGGCCTTCGCCTTCCCGCATTCGTCGCGCGCGCGCTCGCAGCCAGCGCTTGCTGGCGGGGCGATCATCGTCGGCAATCACAACGGCGCGGTCTATGCGCTCGACCGGGAGACCGGCTGCGTGCGCTGGGCCTTCGAGGCGCAAGCGGAAGTGCGCACCGGCATCGTCGTCAGCCCTTGGCGGCGGGGCGACCGCGCGGCGCGGCCGCTGGTCTATTTCGGCGACACTTTCGGCAACGTCTATGCGGTCAGCCTGCTGGACGGCAAACAGGTCTGGACCTTGCGCGCCGATACGCATCCCGCCGCGCTGATCACCGGCACGCCAACGCTGCATGCCGGCACGCTCTATGTTCCGGTATCTTCGGTGGAAGAGGCCTTCGCCACCAGCCCGAATTATGCCTGCTGCTCGTTTCGCGGCTCGGTAGTGGCGCTGGATGCGGGCAGCGGCGCCCAGAAATGGCGCACTTGGCTGGTCGATCCGCCGGTGCAGATCGGCACGGCCAGATCTGGGCTGAACAAGCTTGGCCCTTCGGGCGTCGCGGTGTGGAACAGCCCGGCGATCGATGCGGCGCGCGGCCAGCTTTATGTCGCGACCGGCGATAATTATACGCTGCCCGCCACCGGGCTCAGCGATGCGGTGGTCGCGCTTGATCTCGCCACCGGGCGGATCAAGTGGCAGCATCAGGTGCTGGGCAATGATGCCTGGAATGTCGCCTGCATCACCAAGACCAGCGATTCGTGCCCCGATGTCGATGCGCCCGATTTCGATTTCGGTGCAGGAGCGGTGCTCGCCAAGGGTAACAATGGCCGCGATGTGGTGCTCGCCGGGCAGAAATCGGGCTGGGTCTATGCTTTCGATCCGGCTGACGGCGCGCTGGTGTGGAAACAGCGGCTGGGGCGCGGCAGTCCTTCGGGCGGGGTGCACTTCGGCATCGCGGCGGATCGTGGCACCCTGTTTGTGCCAATGAGCGACCGCTTCGCCATGGGGCCAGACACGTTTCCGGCGCGGCCCGGGCTCTATGCGCTCGATGTCGCCACCGGCAAGCCGCTCTGGGAAGCGCCCGACCGCGTGAACCTGTGCACCACTGATCCGCGCTGCCTCGCCGGCTATGGCGGCGCCGTCACCGCGACTGGCGGGCTGGTGCTGATCGGCGCGGACGATGGCCATGTGCGGATCTATAATGCAGCCACCGGCGCTGTGATCTGGGAGGACCAGACCCGGCGGGCGTTCGAGACGGTCAACAAAGTGGCGGGCCGGGGCGGCTCGATCAGCGGCGGCGTTGCGCCGCTGGCCTACAAGGGCGATCTCATCGTGCCTTCGGGCTATGGTTTTGCCAGCAAGGCGGCGGGCAATGTGCTGCTGGTTTATGGGGTGGAGTGAAGCGTTAGTCCCTCCCCATTTTTGCGTCAGCACAAATGGGGAGGTGGCGCGCGCGCAGCGCGTGACGGAGGGGTGAATGCCGCGCAAGAAGCAGCCAAAGAACCTGTCGCAGGCGCGCAAACTCCGCCGCGAGATGACGCTTCCTGAGGTGCTGCTGTGGAACCTGCTTCGTCGCTCTCCAGATGGCATTCACTTTCGCCGACAGCATGAGCTTGGCGGCTTTTTTCTCGATTTCTATTGTGCGAGGGCGAAACTATGCATCGAGGTCGATGGCATCGCTCACAACATGGGCGACCGACCGCAGCGGGACGAAGCGCGCAACGCGGCGCTGGCAGCGATGGACGTCGAGACGATGCGCATTCCGGCAAGCGAAGTACTCAAATCGCTGGAAGAGGTCGCAGAGGCCTTGGTGCGCCGTTGCAAGCGTTGAACCCCTCCGTCAGCGCTTCGCGCTGCCACCTCCCCATTTGCACTTCGTGAAAATGGGGAGGGACTTAGTTTCAGCCCCCCACCTTCAAAACCATAACCTTGTTGCCATCGGGATCGCGGAAATAGGCGGCATGGAGCGCGTTTTCGCCTGACCCGCGCGGGCCTGGCGCCCCTTCGCAAGTGCCGCCCATGGCCAGCGCGCGCGCATGCGCTGCATCGACCGCATCGCGGCTGGCGGCCTCGAACATGACCTGTGAACCATTGCCGAAACTTGCCTCGCCGTCGCGCGGAATGCCGACCATGAACATCACGCCGCTCGCCCCGCGCCAGCCCACCAGTCCATGCCGGTCGATCACGCGCGTCGCGCCCAGTTCCGCAGCAATGGCATCGTAGAAGGCAATCGCGCGGCGGATGTCGCGGGTGCCGATGCGGGCGCCGGTCAGCATACGTTTTCCTCCCCGATTTTGCGCGCCGCAAAGGCCCGCGCCTCCGCCGGCTTGATCTTCGCCGTATCGGTAAATTCCAGATCGCCCTGCCCAATGAACAGCACTTTGCGCGGCACTTTATAGGCCGCAAGCCGGGCTTTGAGGAACTGGATCACCTCGGTCTCGCTCAACGCGTGGCCTTCTACGCGCACCACGCAGCTGACCACCATTTCGCCCAGCGTCTCGTGTGACACGCCGGTGGTCTTGCAGACTTTCACGCCGGGGCAATTGCACAGTGCCCAATCGACCTCGACCGGCGACACGTTGGCCCCGCCGGTCTTGATGATGTCGTTGATCCGGCCCTGAAACACCAGTCGGCTCCGTTCGTCGATGAAGCCGCCGTCACCGGCGCGATAGAAGCCGGCATCGTCGAAGGCCTCGTCTGAAGGAATGCCGAGATAGCCGAGCATCAGCGTCGGGCCTTTCACTGCGATCTCGCCGGTTTGCCCGCGGTTTAGCGTTGCG
>JANOBA010000065.1:0-4118 GCA_031411415.1 Novosphingobium sp. | reverse complement strand
GATAAGGCCAAAGCATGATTGGTCGCCTGACTGGGTCTTAACTGGGTCGAACCTGGGCTCGTTACGCTAGCAAGGCGAACGTCCCCTGCCATTCGTTTAGCTCTTGCTGGTGCGCGACAGACGACCGGTTTCGGGAATCCGATTGGAACGCGCCAAGGTCAGCTTTGGCGTGGATTACGGACATCCGGGATGACACTCAGCATCCACCGAGCGGAAGTGTTGTTTGCGCTCGCGCCCAACCCATGACATCCTCCTAAGAGCAAGGGAGGTACGCGAAATGCTGAATGTTAAATATGCTATTATGGCGGGTTTGAGCACGCTGCTTTTGGGCTGCGACTCCAACACAGTTTCGGAGAGTTCAACCCCTGACAAAGCTGAGGCGCACGAGCAGGCTATACGCAAGACCAATGATAGATGGCTGGCATTGATCCGTGATCACGATGCGTCCGCAGTATCGAAGCTGTATGCTTCAGATGGCGCTATGTTGGCACCAGGCGCACCGATCGCGCAAGGTCAGCCAGCGCTTGAGAAAGCTTGGGGCGGCCTTATGCAGATGCCGGGGTTCGGACTGACCTTCAAAGCCGATAAAATTGTGGTTGCTAAAGGCGGTGACATGGCCCTCGATCAAGGGACCTATCTGCTGTCACTCACAGGGCCCAAGGGCCCGACGAAGGACATCGGTAAGTACGTTGTGGTCTGGCGCAACATTGACGGCCAGTGGAAGGTCGCAGCAGACATCTTCAACACCGATGGCGCTAATACCCCTTAGCGTTGGCGGGCTTTCGGGTCGCCTTGCAAGGAGGGCGGTACAACTTTTAGCGCGGTTTCCGAACGCACCCGAGAAATGGCGGGCTTCGGGTAGGTGAGCACCAGGCCGCAACGGCGCATTTGGCGTGGAAAGTGGACGTTAGCTGCTGCGGGGGAATTGAACAGTAAAGCAGGCTCCGTCGCCATCCGCCCGGGGGCCAGCGTCCAGCGTGCCCCGAAGCTGTTTAACCAGGGTGGTGATCACCCGCATGCCAAGCCCTGCGGTAGCGCGGTGCGGATCAAAGCCGTCAATCAAGCCGTTTCCTTCATCGCATACGATGAGCTTATTCATGCCCGACACGCGGAATGTCACATCGATCCTGCCAGCTCCATGCTTCGCGGCATTGGTCACTAACTCGTTGGTGATGAGGCCGATTGGCTGAATCGAGTCTGCGGGAACCATCTCTTCGTCCCCCTCAACGACAATTTCCCGGCCGAGTATGGCCGCGAGGTCGTCGCACAAGCGCCGCAGGTACGCGACGCACAAGACTTCCTGCGCCGCATCCGCATAAAAGTGACGATGAACCTGAGCTACGGCTGCAACGCGATTAGCGGCCAGCTTGAGGTGCGCGGCGGCCTCGCCAACATCGGGCGATCGGCTTTGCATTGCTAGCAAACTCGAAACGAACTGAAGACTGTTCATCACCCGATGATCAATCTCCTTGGCCATCAAATTGGCCTTTCCCACCGCTTGCCGGGACGAGAGGCCAAGTTCAAGCTGGTCCATCACGATCGAGGCCAGGTCTTTCAAATCTTCGATTTGCTCCTGTTTGATCGCGCGGGGTTCTTTGTCGATCACGCACAATGTGCCGAGGTTGTGACCGTCACTCGTTTTGAGCGGGACTGCGGCATAGAAGCCTAGCCCAAATTCTCCTGCGACGAGCGGGTTCGCCAACGAACGAGGATCACGCCGCGCATCTTCGATAAGATAAGGGGTGTCGCCGAGGATGGCAGACGCACAAAGCCCCGGCTCGCGATCGATTTGCTCAACGGGCAGACCGTGATGCGACTTGAACCAGATTCGGTCCTCATCGACGATGCTGATGATTGCAATCGGAACCCCGAACCGGCGAGCGGCCAGCGCCGTGATACGGTCGAACGCCCCATCGGGCGGACTGTCGAGTATGTCATACCGCCGCACTGCTGCCATGCGCTCAGCTTCATTCGGCGGCAATTTTTGGGCGGCGCGCATGAAATGGACCTTAGTTTTTAGGGGCAGAGAGAGCGACCACCGAAATCCTTAGCTTGTCTCCAGCCTGGGTCTCGTCCAGCGAAAGCCATACCCGGCTGCCTGTCGCAGCCGCCGAAGACTCGCAGAACGCAACAACCATAGCACCTCTGGGCACGGATGCCCTCTTCAATCGGCTACGGGATCGGTCGCCGACGGCAACGGCCCGGCCTCGATCAGAAGGTTGGACATCGCTGTCAACATCTGTGCGTCGGCGTAGGGCTTTTGGAGGAGAACACTGCCGGGGACGCCTTCAACAGTCCAGTCAGCGGCGCTGTCACCGGTTACATAAACGACTGGAAGGTTGGCAAATTTGCGGCGGGCATGACGCGCCACCTCCCACCCATTCGGACCCGCGCCCAGCCGGATGTCGGTGATCAGACCTTGCAGTTGCAGAGCGTCGTCGATGTAGCCCATCGCTTCACCACCGCCGCTGCATTCTGCGACTGCAAAGCCGCCAGATTGCAGGGAATCGGCTAGACCCATGCGGATCAGGGCCTCGTCTTCAACGATAAGTATCGGCTGCACCACTTCCACGAGTTTAAACGTTCCTCCCGCGCATCTAACGGACAGCCGCCGATTTTGTTTCAAGGCGTAGATGAAATGGCACCTTTAGCCGCGTTGAACCACGGATGGCTAGGCGTCCGCTTTCGGGTCATCCGCCGACAAGCCGCAACGGCGCTTTTGGCGTGGAAAGCGGACGTTAACGCAAAACCAAGCGAGTTGCGGGAGTGGCCCCGACATCAAATGCACCGATGACATGCATCAGCCCATCTTGTAGGAACTGGTGTATGGACCGAAAACTCTCGCAGACCATCTCAGACGTAGGCCTTAGCGTATCGACTTGGGTGGCCGACGCCGCAGCACACCCGGTCAGCCAAATCGCCCTTGTCCTTTTTTGCGTCCTCTGGTGGGTAAGCGGCCTACCAACCAGCGTCCTCGTTGCAATGCTTTCGATCCTTGCGATCACGCTCACGCAGATGGTGCTCAATCGGCAAAAGCTGCGCGACGAGGACGACCGCTACCGTGACATTGCGATGCATGCGAAGATCGATGAACTGCTGCGCTGGGAGGAACACGCCAGCAAGGAACTAGCCGGGATCGAAGAGTTGGAGGCAGAGGAACTCGTCGCACTGAAGCGGCGGCTAGCTCGACCGAGGCTCCCGAGCGCAGATCGAAGTAAGAAATCGAAATCAAGCCCAAAGCGGTAATGACCGCAATGTGGTCGTGTCCGGTCAGTCGGCTTTTGGTCGCGAAAGTGTGTTAGCCGACCGGCAGCTTTCGGGCGTGAGCGGTCGTCTGCTTAGTCGTGAAAAAAGCGCTCTGGGACCTGCCCGCATCATTTTTTATGATGGGGCTGGGTTCCTGTCCCTCCGGATTCCTGAAAACGTCTGCCAAGCAGCGGCAGCGCTTCCGGATTTCTCGGGCCACAATCTTTGGATGTCCTGCCTAGAAATCAATTGGTTGATGGTGTCTTTGCGCGCGTGCCTAGCGGAAGACCTTTCACCAGGAACGCGGATCGGACCCTACTGAAAGCCCTTTAAAGCGTTCGATTTTCGTAATGATGGGGTCACAGGTTCGAATCCTGTAAGCGGCACCACTCTTTCAGCAGGCAAATCCAGAGGGCTAGCCGTCGGCAGGGGCCTGTGTCAACGCGTAGCTTGCGAAGGTGATGCGAATTGCTCGCTGCAAGCGGGGCGGTCGGCTCGAATTTGCACTTGAGACCAGATGGGACGACGCTTCAATTGCGACTTGCCGACCGATTTTCGATCCAAACCGGGTGGAGCGCGGGCCGCTTCCTGAAATTGCACCCTGCCAACGTGCTTTCACTAGGAAATCGCGGTAGGACGCTCCCTGCTGAATTTGGGTAGGGTTTGGGATTGGCCAAATCATTGACCAAAAATGTTCATTAACGCGTTGGAATAATAGATTAATGTTGATTTCATGCGCTCAATTCGTAATGATGGGGTCACAGGTTCGAGTCCTGTAAGCGGCACCACTTCCTTCCGACCAATTCTCGAACGCTGGTTTGATCCGGAACCGGGAAGGCGAGCGGAACCAGTTCGACCGCTGGATGTTGAAC
>JANOBA010000064.1:0-6539 GCA_031411415.1 Novosphingobium sp. | reverse complement strand
ATCGCCAAGGATGTTGGCGGCTCGTTCGGGCTGAAAAACCATCCGTGGATGGAAGAAAGCGCGGTCATTCTCGCGACGCTGATCTATGGCCGTCCGATCAAGTGGATTGAGGATCGCTATGAAAACCTGATCTCCGCCAATCAGGCGCGAGAGCAGGACATGACGCTGGAGATTGGCTATGATGCGAAAGGCAAGATCGTCGCCGCGCACAGCCTTTACGACCTCAACAACGGCGCGTTCCCGCAAGCCATCGACGAGGGCATGGCGGCGCAGATGTTCCTCTGGGCGGCCTACAAGGTTCCCGCATACGGCTTCCTGACGCGTGCCTGGTATAGCAACACGGTGGGTCTTGCCGCCTATCGCGGGCCGTGGGCGATGGAAACGCTGATCCGCGAGACGGCGCTGGACAAAGCCGCGCGGCAGATTGGCATTGATCCGGTCGAGATCCGCCGCCGCAATCTGGTGACGCTGAAGGACCAGCCGACCGCCAGCTGCATGGGGATTCCCATCGAAGACATTACGCCGGCCGAATGCCTAGAAAAGCTGCTGGCAAACTTCGATGTTGCCGCCTTCCGCAAGGAGCAGGCAGCAGCGCGGCTGGAAGGCCGTTATCTCGGCCTTGGCATCGCCGCCTATGTCGAACCGACCGCTTCGGCGGGCAGCATCTCGACGATGACCGGTGAACTGGCGCAAGTGCGCATCGATCCGACCGGAAAGGTCACGGCCACGTTGAGCACCCATAGCCAGGGCCACGGCACCGCCACCACCATGGCGCAGTTGATCGCCGACCGGCTGGGTGTCGCCTATGAAGATGTGACAGTGTTTGAAGGCGACAATTCGCGTGGCGGCTTTTCGCCGGGAGCGGCCGGAAGCCGGCAGGGCGTGATTGCTGGCGGCGCGGTAATTTCGGCATCGGACATGTTGGCGGCGCGGGTCAAGACGCTGGCCGCGCATTTGTTTAACGCCAGCGCCGAGGCAGTCAGCATTGTTGATGGCATGGTGCATGTTGCAGGCGCACCGGAAATGTCGCGCTCGCTGCGCGAGATTGCGGATATTGCCTATGGTGAGCCGCACCGGCTGCCGCCCGGCTTCGAGGCGGGGCTGGAGGCGCAGTTCCGCTATCAGCCGCCGGGGATGACCATGACCAGCGCGGCGCATCTTTGCATTGTCGAGGTCGATGCCGAAACGGGGTTTGTGAAAATCCTGCGCTGGATCACTTCGGAAGACTGCGGCACGGTGATCAATCCGGCGGTAGTCGAGGGGCAGGTCACCGGAGGCCTCGCGCAGGCGATCGGCATGGTGCTGCTGGAAGAGGCGGGATATGATGCGCGCGGCAATCCGATCGCGGCGACCTATAAGGACTATCTCCTGCCGGCGATTTCGGACGTGCCGGTGTTCGAATTCCTGCACGCCAACACCCCGTCCAAATCGGTCGGCGGCATGCGCGGCGTGGGCGAGGGCGGGGCGATCATCGGCCCGCCGACGCTGGTCAATGCGATCGCTGATGCGTTGTCGCCGTTTGGCGAGATCGAAGTGAACTTGCCGCTGACCCCTGCGAAGATACTCGATGTGATCGAAGGCCGCGACATTTCGGGCAGCGCTGGCCATGCAGTGGCGGCGGCACCGGTGCCGGAGCCTGCCGTTGCGGTCAAAGCCGCCGCTGCCGCGCCATCGGGCGAAGCGCGGGTCGATGGGGACTGGCAGATGACGCTGGCAACGCCGATGGGCGCGCAAGAGATGACCGGGCATTTTGAAACCGCCAGCGGCAGACTCACAGGCTATCTGTCGAGCGAGCAGGGGCGCCAGGATCTGAGCGGCACTGTCGAAGCCGGCCAGGTGAAGTTCGATCTCAAGGTCGAACAGCCGATGAAAATCACGCTCAAATACGACTTACAAGTCGAAGGCGATGTGATCTCGGGCAAGGTCAAGATGGGCATGTTCGGCTCGTCGAAGCTGACAGGCCAAAGACTGTAGGGAACGGCTCTAAAGCTTGTGAAGCGCGGCCCCTGCCCCTAAGTGGCCTGCATGGCAGGTGAAATATTGGACAACCGGGGGACGGGTGAGGCCGGATGGCATTGGCCCGCGATCCACCCAGAGGCGCGCAAATTTGCCGCGATAGCAGCGCTGGCTTGCGCATTGTCGGCAGCCTTTGCTTGGGAGACGCTGGCCTGGCCGCTCGGCTTGCTGGTCTATTGCATCTGCGCTTTCTTCCGCGATCCGCAGCGCGTGACCCCTCAGGGCGATAGCCTGATCGTGGCTCCGGCCGACGGCATTGTGACATTGATAGGCAAAGTTTCTCCGCCGCCAGAGTTGGTGGTCGATGATGGCAGCGGCTCGCCGGGCCTTGCCAATGTGCCGGTGACGCGCATCTCGATTTTCATGTCGGTGTTCGATGTCCACATCAACCGCGCGCCGATCGGCGGCACGGTGCGCCGGGTTATCTATATTCCCGGCAAGTTCCTCAACGCCGATATCGACAAGGCGAGCGAGGAGAATGAACGCCAGCACATCCTGATCGGTCGCGGCGACGGCACGGCCATCGGCTTCTCCCAGATTGCCGGGCTGGTGGCGCGGCGCATTGTGCCTTTCGTCAAGCCGGGCGATATTCTGGCTGCCGGCCAGCGCGTCGGACTGATCCGCTTCGGCAGCCGGGTTGATGTCTACCTGCCTGCCGGCACCGAGCCGCGCATTGTGCTCGGCCAGAAGATTGTCGCAGGCGAGACCGTGCTTGCCGAAATCGGCAGTGCGCCAATTATCGAGGGCATCAGCCAGTGAGTGAAAGCGGGGGCATGGGCCGCGATGAACGCCTGCCCCGTGGGCTGACTTTGCGGGCATTGGCGCCCAATGCGATCACCGCCGCCGCGCTCTGTGTCGGGTTGACGGGCATCCGATTTGCGATTGGCGGGGAATTCGACAAGGCTGTGCTGGCGGTGCTCCTCGCCGGTTTTCTGGATGGCATCGACGGGCGGATTGCAAGGCTGCTAAAAGCGCAATCACGCTTCGGTGCAGAGCTCGACAGTCTGGCCGATTCGATCTCCTTCGGGGTGGCCCCGGCGCTGATCATTTACTTGTGGACCTTGCAGACACTGCCCCGGCTGGGTTGGTTCGCCGCGCTCGGCTTTGCGCTCTGCTGCGTGTTGCGGCTGGCGCGGTTCAATGCGCGGATCGATTTGCCCGATGAGCCGCGCAAGCAGGCCGGCTTCCTGACCGGGGTTCCAGCCCCCGTGGGAGCAGGGCTCGCGTTCCTGCCAATCTACCTTTGGGTGATCACTGATAATGAGCTGTTCGCCAGCCCCTTGCTGGTCAGCGGCTGGCTGGTGGCGATCTCGTTCCTGCTGATCTCGAACGTGCCAACGCTGAGCTGGGGCAAATTGCGCCCGCGCCGCACCATTCGGCTGGAAGTTATCGCGCTGGCAGGGCTTGTCGTCGCCGCTTTGCTGACCGAACCCTGGCTGACGCTGGTCGGCATCTGCCTGATCTATCTGCTGTTCATCCCGGTCGGCATCGTGGCCTATGCGCGGGTCAAGCGGCGTCGCGCCAGGCCGGGTGGCGCGGCAGACGACGCGGCGTCTGGCGCGCTGCCGCCAGCGGCCTGAAGCCGGGGCGCCAGACTTCGGTCGCTTCGCTTT
This sequence comes from Novosphingobium sp., assembly GCA_031411415.1. Classification (GTDB taxonomy): domain Bacteria; phylum Pseudomonadota; class Alphaproteobacteria; order Sphingomonadales; family Sphingomonadaceae; genus Novosphingobium. The sequence continues at coordinate 2,910 of JANOBA010000064.1, read as the reverse complement.
CCACCCGGGTTGTCACCACGACATAACGCAGCTCGCGCGTTGTCTCGCAGTCGGCGAGTTCATCGCGCAATGCCAGCGCCAGCGGCCCGTAGCGCAGGCAGCTGAGCGTGATCGCGGCCAGCGCGAACAACGCAGCGGCGGGAGGAAGCATTGCGGCGACGGCTGCGAACATGATTTCATCCAATCCTGTTTTTGATTCGTTCCATCACAATGTTCTAACTATGTTCCATTCGTCAAGCGAAAAAATTCATGGTTTGTTCTCATCCCTGAACTCGGGGCGAAAAATTTGGGGCTGGATTCCTGGGCAAGGCGCAGCTAAGGGCGGCTCCGTTCCGGGGCTTGTTCCGGGGCAAATTCACATGGGAAGCACTTCATACCGGTGCCGCAGCGGGCTTTTTCCGCACGGTTCCAGCTTCCCAGAGGCACAAACCGGAAGGAATTGAATCATGGCGGCACCCACCGTCTCCATGCACCAGCTGATCGAAGCTGGCGCACACTTTGGCCACCAGACCCACCGCTGGAATCCGCGCATGAAGCCTTATATCTTCGGCGCGCGTAATGGCGTCCACATCCTCGATCTGTCGCAGACCGTGCCGCTGTTCGCACGCGCGCTTGAATTCGTCTCGGCCACCGTTCAGGCGGGCGGCAAGGTCCTGTTTGTCGGCACCAAGCGCCAGGCGCAGGAGCCGATTGCCCAGGCCGCGCGCGCTTGCGGCCAGCATTTCGTCAACCACCGCTGGCTCGGCGGCATGCTGACCAACTGGAAGACCATTTCCGGCTCGATCAAGCGCCTCAAGACGCTGGAAGAGCAGCTTTCGGGCGACACCGCCGGCCTCACCAAGAAGGAAGTGCTCCAGCTGACGCGCGAGCGCGACAAGCTTGAGCTTTCACTCGGCGGCATCCGCGACATGGGCGGGATTCCGGACGTGATGTTCGTGATCGACGCCAACAAGGAAGAGCTGGCGATCAAGGAAGCCAATGTTCTTGGCATACCGGTCGTCGGCATTCTCGATTCGAACGTCGATCCTTCGGGCATCGCTTTCCCGGTCCCGGCCAACGACGACGCCAGCCGCGCTGTGCGCCTTTATTGCGAGGCCATCGCCCAGGCAGCCACCAAAGGCCGCCGCGAAGGCGTGGTCGATTCGGGCGCTGATATCGGCGCGATGGACGAACCGCTGCCTGAGGACGTTGTCGTGGTTGAAGCACGGGCAGCTGAAGCGGCTCCGGTTGCAATGGCTGAAGTCGTTGCCGCCATTGCCGAAGCTCCCGCCCAGGAAGCTGCGCCTGAGGCCTGAGGCCTCGCCGGACTGTTACCTCTGTGTGCCGGGTCCAGCGGGCCCGGCGCCAGAATTGAATTCAAAAGGATAGACGCGATGGCCTATACCGCCGCTGACGTGAAGAACCTGCGCGAACGCACTGGTGCGGGCATGATGGACTGCAAGAAGGCACTCGACGACACCAGCGGCGATATGGAAGCTGCGGTCGACGCACTCCGTGCCAAGGGTCTGGCCGCTGTCGCCAAGAAGTCGAGCCGCACGGCGGCCGAAGGACTGGTCGGCGTCGCCGTTTCAGGCACCCGGGGCGTTGCCGTCGAGGTCAATTCCGAGACCGATTTCGTCGCCAAGAACGACCAGTTTCAGGATTTCGTGCGCAAGACCACCGAAGTCGCGCTGGGCGCGGCCTCAGACGATGTCGAAGCACTGAAGGCGGCTGCCTATCCTGGCGGCGGCACGGTTTCGGACACGCTGACCAGCAATGTCGCAACCATTGGCGAGAACCAGCAGGTCCGCCGGATGAAGACCGTCTCGGTCGGCTCAGGCTTGGTCGTGCCCTACATGCACAATGCCGCTGCGCCGATGCTCGGCAAGATCGGCGTGCTGGTCGCGCTTGAAAGCGATGCGGGCGCTGACGTGCTCGAACCGCTGGGCAAGCAGATCGCCATGCACATTGCGGCGGCTTTCCCGCAGGCGCTTTCGGCGGCAGATCTTGATCCGGTCGTGCTGGAGCGCGAACGCAAGATCGCACTCGACAAGGCGGTTGAGGAAGCGGCGAAGAGCGGCAAGGACATTCCGCAGGATATCCTCGCCAAGCGTGCCGACGGCGCCGCGGCGAAGTTTGCCAAGGACAATGCCCTGCTCAGCCAGGTCTTCGTGATGGATAACAAGACGCCGATTGCCCAGGTTGTCGAGGCTGCCGGCAAGGCGGCGGGCACCAAGATCACGCTGACGGACTATGTCCGCTTCCAACTGGGCGAGGGCATCGAAAAGGTTGTGAGCGACTTTGCCGCTGAAGTCGCGGCGGCTTCCGGAGTGCCGCAGACGGCCGGCTGATCAGATTACAGTTAACCCGCGACGGCGGGTTTCGGGAGGGCGGCACTCGCAAGGGTGCCGCCCTTTCTGTTTGGTCTGCGCCTCGAAGCTTGGCAGCACCGCACGGCGCGTCTAAGGCCCATCGCAACAGCCTGAGAGGTTCGCCAACCCATGCCCACGTTCAAACGCATTCTGCTGAAACTTTCCGGCGAAGTGCTGATGGGCGGCCAGCAGTTCGGCATTGATCCGGAAACGGTCGCCGCGCTGGCCCGCGAGGTGAAGTCGGCCAAGGAAACTGGGCTTGAGATCTGCCTTGTCATCGGCGGCGGCAATATCTTTCGCGGTATGGCCGGCGCGGCCAAGGGCATGGACCGGGCACAGGCGGACTATATGGGCATGCTGGCGACCGTGATGAATGCGCTCGCCATGCAGAATGCGCTGGAGCAGATTGGCGTGCCCACACGGGTGCAGTCGGCTATCGAGATGGACAAGGTCTGCGAGCCGGTGATCCGCCGCCGCGCGGAGCGGCATCTGGAAAAAGGGCGCGTGGTGATTTTCGCGGCAGGCGTCGGCGCGCCCTATTTCACCACTGACAGCGGCG
>JANOBA010000063.1:0-2057 GCA_031411415.1 Novosphingobium sp. | reverse complement strand
GCGCGGGGCTTCGGGCAGCCTCGCGGCGGCCAGCGCGAACAGCGCCATGAACAGCACTACCGGCAGGATCGCGCCGGCCGATGCTGCCTCAAACACATTGGCCGGGATCAGCCCGGAAAGAAAATCGCCGAGCCCGGGAATCGCTGCCACTTTCGCTTCGCCCCCGCTAAGCGCCGCCGCCGCGCCTGCCGGCACCGGGAAGGCGCGCAGCAGCAGCGGCGTCAGCACCACCGAGGCCAGAGCGCCGGCAATCAGCACAAAGGCGAACAGCGCCATGGTGCGCCGCGCCATGCCGCCCGCAGACGCGGTCCGCACGGCTTGGCCGACGCCGATGAAGATCAGCGCCGAGACCAGCGGCAGGATGGTCATCTGCAGCGCCTTCAGCCACAGCGCGCCCAGCGGCTGCGCGAAAGCCAGCACCGCCGGTGCCAGCGCGCTCGATTGCAGCACCAGACCCGCCAGCAGCCCCGCCGCGAGCCCGGCGAAAGTCCAGCCCGCCCGCACCCGGATTTCGGGCATGGCGCCCGCGTGGCTGTCACCGGTCATGCGATCTCCCCGCCATTCGCCCCTGAAGGGGGTGACATTAGCGGCGCATCGCGGCATGGCAATTGCGGCAAACGGCAGGCGGCATCGAGGGCGCATGACACGCAAGTATTTCGGCACGGACGGCATTCGCGGGCGCACCAATGCAGGGGTGATGACCGCCGAAGTGGCGATGAAGGTCGGCCAGGCAGCCGGCAAGCACTTCCTGCGCGGCAGCCACCGCCACCGCGTGGTGATCGGCAAGGATACGCGCCTTTCGGGCTATATGCTGGAACACGCGCTGGTGGCGGGCTTCACCAGTGTCGGCATGGACGTGGTGCTGCTGGGGCCGATGCCGACGCCTGCCGTGGCGCTGCTGACGCGCGAGCTACGAGCTGATGTTGGCGTGATGATTTCGGCCAGCCACAACATGTTTGAGGATAACGGCATCAAGCTATTCGGCCCGGACGGTTTCAAGCTGTCTGACGAGGACGAACTGGCGATTGAGGCGATGCTGGGCGAGAACCAGCCACTGGCGCCATCGCCCGATATTGGCCGCGCGCGCCGGATAGAGGATGCGCGCGGGCGCTATATCCACGCGGTCAAGGCCTCGCTGCCCGACGACGTGCGGCTTGATGGGCTGAAGATCGTCGTCGATTGCGCGCACGGCGCCGCCTATCAGGTCGCGCCGTCGGCGATGTGGGAACTGGGCGCCGAAGTGATCGCTATTGGCGTTGCGCCCAATGGCAAGAACATCAACGACGGTGTCGGCTCCACTTCGCTGGGCGCGGTGAAAGAGGCGGTTGCGGCTGAAGGCGCGGACATCGGCATCGCGCTGGATGGCGATGCCGACCGGCTGATTGTCGTCGACGAGAAAGGCCAGACGGTCGACGGCGACCAGCTGATGGCGCTGATCGGCTCGCGGCTGGCAGAGCAAGGCACGCTGAAGGGCGGCGGGGTGGTGGCAACCGTCATGTCGAACCTGGGACTTGAGCGTTTTCTGGGCAGCAAGGGTCTGGATCTGATCCGCGCCAAGGTCGGCGACCGGCATGTCCTCGAAATGATGAAGGCGGGCGGCTACAACGTCGGCGGCGAACAGTCGGGCCACATCATCCTGCTCGACCACGCGACGACCGGCGACGGCACGATTGCCGCGCTGCAAGTGCTCGGCGCGCTGGTGCAATCGGGCAAGCGCGCGAGCGAACTGCTGCACTTGTTCGATCCTGTGCCGCAATTGCTGCGCAATGTGCGCTTTTCGGGCGGCCAATTCGCAAAAGGGGGGCCGCTGGAAGCGCCAAGCGTTCAGGCGGTTATCGCCGATGCCGAGGCGCGCCTCGCCGGGCGCGGCCGGCTGGTGATCCGCCCCTCGGGCACCGAACCGGTGATCCGCGTCATGGCCGAAGGCGACGACGCGGCGGAAGTCGAGGAAGTTGTGGCCGCGATCTGCCACGCAGTGGAAGCGGCGGCGGCCTGATGCTCGAAATGAGGCCTGACTGCGAGCGCTGCGGCGCGGACCTGCCTGCCGAGGCGCCGGG
>JANOBA010000062.1:0-6369 GCA_031411415.1 Novosphingobium sp. | reverse complement strand
GGTCGAGAACCTGTTCGCCAAAATCAAGGACTGGCGACGGATCCACACCCGCTATGATCGCTGCGCCCACACCTTCATGTCCGCCATCTGCATCGCCGCCACAGTCATCTTCTGGTTGTGATCAATGAGTCCTGACCCTAGTGAATTTTACCTAATCAAGGGATTCGTGGCGATTGCTGCTGGCCTGCCGTTGGCACTTCGGCCATCCTTCCTTACCGAGCGAATCCAAAGGCGGATCAGCGAGGGCAATGATCGATACTTTGAGGAGCAGCGTTCTTACCAGACTTACAGATTCTGGGAGAAGCCGGGCAGAATTCGAATGGTTGCAATCGCATTCACTTGTTTGGGTTGCTATCAACTTCTGCGGGGCCTGCAGTTCGTCTAACTTGTTCCGGCCATCCACAATCCCGCAGCCCCGCCCCATTGCAGCCCGGCAACACCGCCCCCATATCCCTAATCCTCGAAACCCATCGGATTGCCAAAAGTGACCAAACTCCCCCTGCTTCCCTTGCGCGACATTGTTGTTTTTCCCGGCATGGTCGTGCCTTTGTTTGTTGGCCGCGAGAAGTCGGTGGCGGCGCTTGAGGCGGCGATGTCTGGCGACAAGGACATCTTCCTGCTCGCCCAGCTTGATCCCGGTTGCGACGATCCCGTGGGCGACGACCTTTATGACATGGGCGTGGTGGCGACTGTGCTGCAGCTGCTCAAGTTGCCCGATGGCACCGTGCGGGTGCTGGTCGAAGGCAAGGAGCGCGCGCGGCTGACGGAGCTGGAGGAGGGCGACGAGCTGCTGATGGCCGAGATCGAGCCAGTCGAAAACGTCAGCGCCTCGGGCACTGAAGTGGCCGGTATGATGCGCAGCGTGGTCGATCAGTTCGGCGAATATGCCAAGCTCAACAAGAAGCTTTCGCAGGATGCCGGCGAGCAGCTCGGCGATATTGACGATGCCAGCCGCCTGGCTGATGCGGTCGCCGCGCAGCTGACTACCAAAGTTGCGGACAAGCAGACGCTGCTGACTGAGACCGACCCGCTCAAGCGGCTGGAAATGGTCTATAGCTTCATGGAAGGCGAGCTTGGCGTGCTCCAGGTCGAGCGCAAGATCCGTGGCCGCGTGAAGCGCCAGATGGAGAAGACCCAGCGCGAATATTACCTGAACGAACAGATGAAGGCGATCCAGTCCGAGCTGGGCGGCGGCGACGGCGACGAGCCGAACGAGCTGGTCGAATTGCAGGCGAAGATCGACAAGCTGAAGCTTTCCAAGGAAGCCCGCACCAAGGCCAATTCGGAGCTCAAGAAGCTGAAGGCGATGCAGCCGATGTCGGCCGAAGCCACGGTGATCCGCAACTACCTTGATGTGCTGCTGGGGCTGCCGTGGGGCAAGAAGTCGAAGATCAAGAAAGACATCGCCGGCGCGCAGGCGATCCTCGATGACGATCACTATGCGCTGGAAAAGGTCAAGGACCGCATCGTCGAATATCTCGCGGTGCAGGCGCGGACCAACAAGCTGAAGGGCCCGATCCTGTGCCTCGTCGGCCCGCCGGGCGTGGGCAAGACCTCGCTGGGCAAGTCGATCGCACGGGCCACGGGCCGGGATTTCGTGCGCCAGTCGTTGGGTGGCGTGCGTGATGAGGCCGAAATTCGCGGCCATCGCCGCACTTACATCGGCTCGCTGCCGGGCAAGATCATCACCAACCTGAAGAAGGCGGGGACCAGCAATCCGCTGTTCCTGCTCGACGAGATCGACAAACTAGGCCAGGATTTCCGCGGCGATCCGGCTTCGGCATTGCTCGAAGTTCTGGATCCTGAACAGAATTCGAAGTTCCAGGATCATTATCTGGAGCTCGATTTCGATCTTTCGGACGTCATGTTCGTCTGCACAGCTAACAGCCTCAACCTGCCGCAGGCGCTGCTCGACCGCATGGAGATCATCCGGCTGGAGGGCTATACCGAGGACGAGAAGGTCGAGATTGCCGAGCGGCACCTGATCGCCAAGCAGGTGGAAGCTCATGGCCTCAAGAAGGGCGAATTCGCCCTGACCAATGAAGGCCTGCGCGATCTGATCCGCTATTATACCCGCGAGGCGGGCGTGCGCACGCTGGAGCGTGAAATCGCACGGCTGGCTCGCAAGAGCCTGCGCAAGATCCTCGAGGGCGAGGTAAAGGGCGTCGAGGTTACGCCCGAAAACCTCGGCGATTTCGCCGGCGTGCGCAAGTATCGCCACGGCATGTCGGATGAGGAGAACCAGGTCGGCGCGGTGACGGGCCTGGCCTGGACCGAAGTCGGCGGCGAGCTGCTGACCATCGAATGCGTGACCGTGCCCGGCAAGGGCGCGGTGCGCACCACCGGCAAGCTGGGCGAAGTGATGAGCGAAGGCGTGCAGATGGCCTTCAGCTTCGTCAAAGCGCGCAGCCCCGCCTATGGCATCAAGCCATCAGTGTTCGGCCGCAAGGATCTGCACATCCATTTGCCCGAAGGCGCGGTGCCAAAAGACGGGCCGAGCGCGGGCGTGGGCATGGTCACTGCGATGGTTTCGACCCTGACCGGCATTCCGGTGCGGGCTGATATCGCCATGACCGGCGAGGTGACGCTGCGTGGCCGCGTGCTGGCCATCGGCGGGCTTAAGGAAAAGCTGCTGGCAGCCCTTCGCGGCGGCATCAAGACGGTGCTGATCCCCGAGGAAAACCGCAAGGACCTCGCCGAGATTCCGGCGAACATTCAGGCCGGCCTCGAAATCATTCCGGTGAGCCATGTCGACGAAGTGCTGGCGCTGGCGCTGACCGAGCCGCTGGTGCCGGTCGAATGGACCGAAGCGGATGAGCTTGCCAGCCAGGCCGCCGCGCCGCCTGCGCCGGGCGTTGGAGCCTCGCCAACTGCGCACTGACTCGATGCTGCATTGCAGCGACTCGAGAGGTGTAAACCTCGCATTGGCAGGCAATGTGCGCATTGCGGCAGCCGCAAGGCTTCACTTCGTCGAAAATGGCGGAAATTGGGGGATAAACGCGGCCTTTCCGTGACAATTGGCTTTGACAGCAAGGCGAAAAGCCGCTCCATTCCGCCCCGCTCTTGAGGCGATTCACAACCATACAGTTTCCAGACAATACAAGGGGGTTCCCATAATGAACAAGAATGACCTGATTGGCGCCGTAGCCGATTCCAGCGGCCTCACCCGCAGCGACGCCACCAAGGCAGTCGAAGGCGTTTTCGAAGCCATCACCGGCGCCCTGAAGAAGGGTGACGAAGTCCGCCTCGTCGGCTTTGGCACTTTCTCGGTTGCCAAGCGCAAGGCCTCCACCGGCCGCAACCCGCGCACCGGCGAAGCGATGACCATCAAGGCATCGACCCAGCCCAAGTTCAAGGCCGGCAAGGGCCTGAAGGACGCGGTCAACTAAGCCGAAAGCATTCCCCGGGTCGCACCGCCTCGCGGCCCGGACGGCAGAAACGCCGCGCTTGCCCCTGGGCAGGTGCGGTTTTTTTGTGAGATTTGCCCGGCTGGCCCAACACACCAGCCTCAGTTGCGCGCAGGCTTCAGCAGCGCGCCAGCCGCACGGTCAATCTTCTGCGGTGTGCCGGGTCGCGGCGGCATAGAGCGCAATTGCCGCTGCGTTGGACACGTTGAGGCTCTCGATCTCGCCGGTCATCGGCAGGCGGGCGAGGGCGTCGCAGTGCTGTGCAATATTCTTGCGTAGGCCATCGCCTTCGCTGCCCAGCACCAGCGCAACCGGCCCGGTGGGCAGTGCTTCGCCCAGCGTGGCCTGCGCCGTGCCGTCGAGCCCGATGCGCCAGTAACCCGCCTCGGCAATTTCTTCCAGCGCGCGGGCAAGATTGACCACCCGCACCCAGGGCACCACTTCGAGCGCGCCCGACGCCGATTTTGCCACCACGCCCGATTCGGGCGGGGCGTGGCGGTCCTGCGTCACCAGCGCCGCCGCGCCGAAAGCGGCGGCCGAGCGCAGGATCGCGCCGACGTTGTGTGGATCAGTCACGGTATCGAGCACCACGATCGGCCGCGCCGGATCTGCGTCCAGAACATCGCCGAGGAAGACATCTTCCAGCGCATCGCATTCCAGCACCAGCCCCTGATGTGGCGCATCGCGCGCGACCAGCCGGCCCAGATCGGCAGCCTGGGCATATTCCACCACGAAATTCGCCGGCAGTTCGCCGTTCAGCGTGGCAATCGCCTCGCGGGTTGCCCACAGCTTGCGGTGGTTGCGCTCGGGGTTGTTCAGCGCGGCCTCGACCGCGTGGTGCCCCCACAGGCGCACGGCGCCCGTGCTGGCCTGGCCCGAGCCGCGCCCGCCCTTCATCCTGCCTGCGCGTCCGCGCAATGCGCGTTTCGGTTTTTCGTCGTCATGTCTGTTCATTGCGGCCCTCTGCCAGCCACACCATTGACAGGCAAGGCTTGCTTCGCCAATGGACGCGCCTTCTCGGCCGTGGGACTCTATAAACCGGAGTCCAATTGCGGGGCGACCCGCTGCCGGCATGCTGGTGTGGACAGGTGGCCGAGTGGTTAAAGGCAGCAGACTGTAAATCTGCCCGTGTAAGCGTACGCTGGTTCGAATCCAGCCCTGTCCACCACCAGCTTTTTCAGCTTGCGGCGAGCGTCAGCATCAACAGATGCGCAACAACGGCGAGAAAAGCTGCCAGCCTAAGCCGACCTGAAGCGAGATAGCTGGTCAATGCGGTCCTCCTGAGGTGCAAGCGCCGATCACCGCGCGAGCCCGAGGAACAGTCCGGGTTTGCGGCTGGCAGCGGTGTAGGTCGCCACGGTGATGGCGGCAGCGCCGATCAGCACTGCATGACCGATCAGGCTGATGGCCATGAAGGTGTAGCTGCCGATGGCCACCGAAAAGGCGATTGCCCACATCCAGCCCAGCAGTTGGAATACCATGTGCCGCACACCGAAATCGGGAATGTGACGCAGTGGGCTCGATTCATGATCGAAAATGAAATTCCAGGCGGTTTCTACGAACTCTCTCATGGCGCAGTTCCTTTCAGTTCCCGATGCGTCGCGCTTTGTCAGTTATGACAAAGGCCCTGAATTCATGTCTCGGATCAGTATTGTTCCGGTCTATTCATGACTTCACTGTGCCGGTCTAACGACTGCGATGTTTCCGGGAACCTGAACTTTCGGGCAATTGCGGAGCTCGCGGTCGCTTCTTGCTGTCGCATCCAACATCGTCTCAGTGCAGCGCTCCGCCAGCATTCGCCCAGAATGCCACGCGCATTCGACGCGCGGGCCCAGCAGCCAGTCACCGCAGGCGCCGAGGCCGATCTCTCCATTCCACAGGGCGCCGTCGCCGGTGCCCGAGCTAAGCGCAAAGCGCCAGCGATGCGCCGATGCAGCGAGTGGCGCAGCGATTGAACCGCCAGCTGCCTCAGCCAGCGCGGCGAGGAGCATTTCGCACACAAGTTCGGGCGGTGATTCCAGCCACCGGGTGGACCAGGCCGCGTTCATCTGCACCACCCATGCCTCAGGCCCCGCGCGCCCCGGCTTGGCGCTGTTGCGCGCCGCCCACTCGATCTGACCGGCCTGACGGATTACTGGCGGCAGGCTGGCCAGCGGGCTGGCGAAAGCGAACATGCCGGTCCAGCATGGCTGCGAGCGGGCAGTCAGCGCAGTGCGCCCCATGGCAAAATCGTGGAGCGAGAGCATCGCGGCGGCTTGTTCTGCCGGAATGGCGAGCAGCGCGGCATCAAACGGGCCGATTTCACCGCGCGGGCTCGCTAGCCACCATGCGCCTTGCTTGCGCACCAGCCCGGTGGCCTGCAAGCCCCATTCAACCATGTGTCCGGCGGCCATGTGTCGCACGATGGCGTTCATCCCGGGCATGCCGACCCAGACATCAGGTCCAGCTTCGGGCCAGGGCGCGGCAAGCCCGCTTGCCTGCCAGCTGGCGACCTCTGCCATGAAGGCTGGATCGCGCGCGGTGAAATACTGTGCGCCGTGATCGAAAGCCACTTCGCCCAGCGGGGTCTCCATCCGGCGGGTGGACATCCGTCCGCCCGCCCCACGGCCTTTGTCGAACAGGGAAACCGTGTGTCCCGCCGTTTTCAGCGCATCGGCGCAGGCAAGCCCGGCCATGCCGGCGCCGATAATCGCAATCCGCATCGAATTCAGCATTTGCCCATCAGCGCCAGGACTTCCTTGCGGCTGTTCGGATCGTCGAGAAAGCAGCCGAGCATGCGGCTGGTGACCATGCCGACGCCATGGGTCTTGACCCCGCGCCCGGTCATGCAGCCGTGCTGCGCCTCGATCACCACTGCTACGCCTTGCGGCTTCAGGCGTTCCCAGATTGCCTGAGCGACCTGGGCAGTCAGGCGTTCCTGCACTTGCAGCCGCTCGGCATAGCCATGCAGCACCCGCGCGAG
>JANOBA010000061.1:0-9026 GCA_031411415.1 Novosphingobium sp. | reverse complement strand
GCCGAGCCCATCACCACCCGTGCGACGCCGAGATCGAACCAGCCATCGACCGCCAGTGCGGTGCGGATACCGCCGCCGAGTTGCACATGGCCTGGGAACGCCTTGAGGATCGCCTCAACCGCCTCGCGGTTTTCCGCACGGCCCGCGAAGCTGCCATCAAGATCGACTACGTGGAGATATTGCGCGCCCGCTTCTGAAAACAGCATCGCCTGCGCCGCCGGATCATCGCCATAGACCGTGGCGCGCGCCATATCGCCCTCGGCGAGGCGCACGACCTGGCCCTGTTTGAGATCAATGGCGGGGAATACGATCATGGCTTCCACTCCAGAAACCGCGCCAGAAACTCCAGCCCATAGGCCTGGCTCTTCTCCGGGTGAAACTGCACCCCCACCAGATTGTCACGCGCAACAGCCGCCACGACGCTGCGGCCATGGTCGGTCAGCGCGGCCACGTCATCGCCTTCATCGGCAACGAAATGATACGAATGGAGAAAATACGCCTCGCCCGGCTCGATCAGCCCTGCCCCGCCCTGATGTGGCATCGGCGCAACGTCATTCCAGCCCATGTGGGGGATCTTGATCGCCGGATCGCTGACTTCGATGGCGCGGACTTCGCCGGAAATCCAGTCGAGCCCAGGCGTCTCGCCGTGTTCCAGCCCGCGAGTGGCCAGCAATTGCATGCCGACGCAAATGCCGAGAAACGGTGCGCCACCGATGAACACTCGCTCGTGCATCGCCTCGACCATGCCATCCACAGCGCGCAGTCCTTCGGCGCAGGCCTTGAAACTGCCGACGCCGGGCAGCACGATACGGTCTGCCGCGCGCACCACATAGGGGTCAGACGTCAGCTCGACGCGCTCTGCCCCGGCGGCTCTCAGCGCATTCATCACCGATTGCAGATTACCAGCGCCGTAATCCACCAACGCGACGACTTCAGCCACCTAACTGGCCTTTCGTCGAAGGGATCGCCCCGCCTTTGCGCGGGTCAAGCTCCACCGCGGTGCGCATTGCGCGGGCAAAGCCTTTGAAAATACCCTCGATGATGTGGTGGTTGTTCTCGCCATAAAGCAGCTCGATGTGGAGTGTGATCCCCGCCGCTTGAGCAATCGAGTGGAACCAGTGCTGAAACAGCTCGGTGTCCATTTCGCCGAGGCGCGGCTGGGTGAACGCAGCGTTCCACACCAGCCAGGGCCGCCCGGAAATATCCAGCGCCACGCGGCACAGCGCCTCATCCATCGGCGAATAGGCCATGCCATAGCGGCCGATGCCCGCCTTATCGCCCAGCGCCTGGAGGATCGCCTGGCCGATGGCGATGGCGCTGTCCTCGGTGGTGTGGTGCTGGTCGACATGCAGGTCGCCATCGATCTTGCAGGTGATATCGATCAGCGAATGGCGCGAGAACTGTTCGATCATGTGATCGAGAAATCCGATCCCGGTGGTGACCGCATAGGCCCCCGTGCCATCGAGATTGACCTCGACGACGATGCTGGTCTCGCTGGTCTTGCGTTCGATCCGGGCTGTTCGCATGGGGTTGGGCATGGGCCAAGGCCTATAGACCGCGAGGCGCGGGAATCAATCACAGGATTCGGGCCGAGCGAGGGGTTTATACCTGCGCGCATCATTCTGAACCCAAGAAGCCCCCCCTCGCCGGAGAGGGGAGAATGAGTAAGCATCATCAAACTTTGGGATTCGCGCCGATTTGCCCGGATCAATCGGGGATTTTGCGCCCCTTACCCCTTGACCACCCGGATTCGCAGGGCCACTTCACCATCCATGAACGACAGCGCGCCTGACAGCATGATCCCTTACGATGAAATCGTGCAGGAGGCCCTGCGCGCAGTGGTCGGCCGGGTGCTTGGCCAGGTGGTCACCTGGGGCGGCACGCTGCCAGGCGATCATCACTTCTATATCACATTCAAGACCGGCGCACCCGGCGTCTCGATCCCGGCGCACTTGCGCGAACGGTTTCCGGACGAGATGACCATCGTTCTGCAGAACAAGTTCTGGGATCTGATCGTCGAGGAAGAGAAATTCTCGGTCGGGCTGACATTCAACCAGGTGCCGGCAAAGCTCGTCATTCCCTATGCCGCGATCACCGCTTTTGTCGATCCGGCAGTCGATTTCGGCCTGCAATTTCAAGCCGAACTTGGTGATGCCGAGCTCAGTGGGCACGAGGAAGCGGGCAACGACGCGCCGGATGGCACAGCAGACGTCAGCGGAGCGGACCTGCCCAAAGCCGAGCCGGGCACCAATGTCGTATCGGTCGATTTCGGCCGGAAGAAATAGGGCTGCCCGCATGGCCCCTCCCCTGCTCGCCCGCCTGATCCGCTTTGGCGGCGGCAAGTTGCTTGACCGGGCGGTTGCGAAAGTGGTGCCCGCAGCAAAATCCGCCTCGCAAGGTGCGGCCAAAGGCGGGCTTTCTAAAGGTCTGGCTGGCGCGGCCATGACGCGGATTGCCACCCGTTCGGTTCCCGGCGCGATTCTCGTCGGCGGCGGTATGCTTGCCAAAATGCTTTATGATCGCCGCCATGCCCAAGCAGCAGCGATGCCAGTGGACGAAGACAGCGATGCCATCGGCTGAATCCGGTTCCGACGCGCTGCTGCGGCGCGGGCTGATGTTCATCCTGTCCTCGCCCTCGGGCGCGGGCAAGACGACCATCTCGCGCCGCTTACTGGCGCACGACGACGACATTCGCCTCTCGATCTCGGTGACCACCCGCCCGATGCGCCCCGGCGAAGTGGACGGGCGCGACTATCACTTTGTTTCGCAGGCCGAGTTTGACCGCATGGTGGAAGCGGGCGAATTCCTCGAATGGGCGCATGTCTTCGGCAACAGCTATGGCACCCCCAAGGCGCAGATCAAACAGGGCCTGAAGGAAGGCCACGACTTCCTGTTCGATATCGATTGGCAGGGCACCCAGCAGCTCTATCAGCGCGCCGAAACCGATGTCGTGCGGGTGTTCCTGCTGCCCCCAAGCCTTGATGAACTGCGCCGCCGCCTGTCCGCGCGCGCGACCGACAGCGCCGAAGTCATCGCCGCCCGCATGGAACGTGCCCAGGCCGAAATCAGCCACTGGGACGGCTATGACTATGTCGGGGTCAACGACGATATCGACGAGTGCTTCGCCAAAGTGGTGCAGATTCTCGCCGCCGAACGCCTGAGCCGCGCGCGGCAGACCGGGCTGGTGGGCTTTGTGCGGGAATTGATGAAGTAGCGCATTAAACCTGCCGATGCCCCGTCGCGTCGCTTTCCTTGAACACCGGGATCGCCTCGACGCCCTTCAACATCACCAGCGGCAGCACGCGCGATGTCGACTGCTGATAATTGGCATAGAACGGGAAGTTGTCGATCAGCGCCGCCCAGGCCTTTTCGCGCTCAGCGCCTGCGGGCTCGCGCCAGGTGCCCCGCCATGCTTGCGTCGCGATCTGGAATTCGGCCTCGGGTCTGGCAATGAGGTTCAGATACCATTCCGGGTGATTGTCCGCACCGCCCTTCGAACCGCAAATCACCGCTTCGCCGCCGACCATGACATAGCAAAGCGCGGTGATGAACACCTTGCCGCTTTTGCGGCCAGTGTATTTGACCAGACAGTGGGTGCCCATGGCCGGGCCGCCGACTGCGGTGATGTCTTCGATATGACCGATCGCTCCGCCAGACTTGAGATAGCTCTCGCGGTGTTCGCTCACCCAATCCTTGCGCACTGCGCTGATCGCGGCGGAATCGGCATCGCTCATCATTCATCTCCCTTGGGCGTTGGCCCTGATGCCACCATGTTCGGCAATTCCGCCGCGCCTGTCCATGGGCAATTGCAACGCCCTTGCGCGACTCGCGCTTGCCGTGGATATGCACGATTGAAACACCTGTTCAGCATGCGAGGATGTCATGGGAGATTTGGGCAAGATTGTGCAGAGCCCTGAGGATCTGGTCGATCCGGTAATCATCGGCCGTGAGGCCTATGTCAGCCGCGACTATCTTGAGGACGAGCGCGAAAAGCTGTGGCGCAGCCACTGGCTGCAGGCGGGCCGGGTGGAAGACCTGCCCAATCCCGGCGATTTCATCACTTATGATGTTCTCGACGATTCGGTGATCATCACGCGCGGCGATGATGGCCGGGTCCGCGCCTTCCACAACGTCTGCCCGCATCGCGGTCGCAAACTGATCGACACGCCAAAGGGCCAGCGCAATGCGCGCGGCAACAAGAAGAGCATCATCTGCGGCTTCCACGGCTGGACCTTCAATCGCGAAGGCGCCTGCACATTCATCGAACATCAGGACGACTGGCAGGGCGCGCTGACCCCTGAACGCACCAGCCTGGGCCCGGTCGCAGTCGACACATGGGGCGGGTTCCTGTGGGTCAACATCGCTTCGGATGCCGGACCTTTGCGCGATTACCTTGAGCCCGCCGCGACCATGCTCGATCCGTTCCACCTTGAAAACATGCGCTGCCGCTGGCGCAAATGGGTGATTTTCGAGTGCAACTGGAAGGTGGCGATGGAAGCCTTCTGCGAGACTTATCACGTGCCCGGCACGCACCCGGAATTCATGGAATTTGGCCAGTTTCGTGGCTGGGGCCGCAATCAGGGGCGCCATTCCAACATTGGCTATGATGCGCCCAAGGGCCAGGAAGAAGACGCCGCCAAGCTGCGTCTGGGCACCGGCGACGCGCGGATTTCCACTGCCGAAATGCAGAACTTCACCTGGGAAAACGCCAACACCAACACCACGCGCACCCTGGTCGATGTCGCCAACCGGCTGAAGGACGATCTGCCCGAAGGCACGCCCTCACCCGAAGTGTCGAAATACTGGCTGACGACTGCGCGCAAGATCGACGAAGATCGCGGCGTGGTCTGGCCAACGGTCGATCCACAGCACACCGCGCAAAGCGGCACCAGCTGGCAGATCTTCCCCAACCAGCAGATCGGCCACGCGGTCAACAACATGCTGACCTATCAGGCGCGCCCCTTTGGCGACGATCCGAACATGTGCATCTTCGAAGGCGCAGTTTACGAGCTTTATCCCGAAGGTGAAGCGCCGCAGACCGACTGGGAATACACCGCGCCCGAAGACTGGCCGCCGGTGCTCCAACAGGATTTCCGCAACATGGCCGCCGTGCAGCAGGGCATGAAGAACGCCGGCTGGCGGGGCGCGCAGCCCAATCCTTATATGGAGCGGACCGTCGCCAGCCTGCATTACAACCTGGCGCGCGTCATCGGGCGGGGTGCGCCGAAGAAGCTGGTATGATGCCCCTGCTTTTCGACCTTCCTGATCGCCCAGCTATCCCGGTCACCGGCGAAGCCGCGCGCTTCCCGGTAAATCGCATCTTCTGCGTCGGGCGCAATTATGCCGCCCATGCCGCCGAGATGGGCTTCGCGGCGGACAAAGGCACGCCGTTCTTCTTCACCAAGACCCCATCGGCGACCTGCCATTCCGGCGGCACGATTACCTATCCGCCGGGCACAGAGAACTGCCACTACGAGATGGAACTGGTGGTAGCCATTGGCGCACCGGCCTTCCGCATTGCCGAAGCCGATGCCCTGACCGTCGTTTATGGTTATGCCTGCGGGCTCGACCTCACCCGCCGTGATTTGCAATTCGCCATGCGCGACAAAGGCCTGCCCTGGGACTTCGGCAAGGATTTTGAGCACGCCGCCGTGATGGCACCGATCACACCTGCATCGGCCTGGGGCCCGCCCGCCGGACAGCGCATCACGCTCAGCCAGAACGGCGCGGTTAAGCAGGATGCGGCGCTCAGCGACATGATCTTCTCGCTGCCCGAGCTGATCGCCTACCTTTCGCGCTTCTATCACCTCCAGCCCGGCGACCTGCTCTACACCGGCACCCCGGCCGGCGTTGGTCCGATTGCGCCGGGCGATACCTTGTGCGGCACCATCGATGGGCTTGAGCCGGTCGAACTGACGATCAGCGCCGCCGAATAGTCAGCGCGTTTCTATCCGGCTTGCCGAGCGGTCTTCGGCCAACCAGGCGACCATATCGGCCCGCGCGGGCATTTCACTCAGGATATGCCGGGTCAGCCGCTCATAGTGCGCTATGAAGCGGGCGATGGCAGCATCGCTCATCGCTTGCGGCGCGGCGCGCTGGTGGAGCACCTGTTCCTGCTGAACCCGCCAGCCATAGACCGTCTCGAAGCCCGGCGCGGCGAGCAGGATGAGCAGATCGAGCTGGCCGAACAGCGCGCGGTATTCGCCCGCCAACGCCCGGTTGGCATAGGCCCGCCACGTGCCATCCGGGTCTTCATCGCGCTCCAGCGCATTGACCGGTTCGGCCAGCGCCGCTTCGTCCTGCGCGACCGCGCCGGTGCACCAGCCTTCGAAAATCAGCAGCCGCGTGCCTGCTGGTGCGGTGTCCCACTGGGCCTGCGGGGCGCGGTCGTCCGTGCCTTTGTCAAAGCGCGGCAGCAGCGCCGCCTCACCCGCTGCGAGCGCCGCAATGGTCGCCATGCCCAGCGCCACGTCATGCGTGCCGGGCACCCCGCGCGTGCGCAACAGCGGATGGACGATGCGGGCCAGTTCCTGGCGCTCGGCGCGGGTGCGATAGATATCGTCGAGCGACAGGGCCACGGCGGGAATGCCTTCGGCCAAAGCCCGGCGCACCAAGGCTGCGGCCAGCGTCGACTTACCCGAAGCCTGCGATCCGCAAATCCCCGCAACCGTCAGGCCAGCGTTCAGCCGCCGGGAAATGGCTTCCCATGCGGCGTCCAGAATGGCCGGATCGGGCATTTGCGGCGGCAGGTCTGTGGGGCTGGAATTCATCTGTCAGATCCCCTCCCAGTTCGCCCTTATGCCGTCGATGGTGAATTCGGCAATTGCATCGCGGATCGCCGTATCGCTCGCCATGCCGGGCGGGAACAGCCAGTCCTTGAACATCACATTGGCCAGCACGGCAGCAAACGACACCCGCACCATTAATTCCGGCGGCACCGGCAATTCCGGCGGCAACGGCAAGTCGCCGGAGGTGCGGCTGGTCATCAGCGCGCGGCCCTGATCAAAGTAGGCGCTTAGCCCCTCGATCTCGCCAACCGGCTCTGTACTATCTGGCGAATAGGCATTGGCGACGATCAGCGACATCAACATGCGCGCGTGCTGCGACATGAAGTCCTGCAACTCGTCGATATATTGCCGGGCGAGGTCGCGCTGAGTTCTGGCCTGCGCCCCTTCCCCGGTCGGCCGCGTTTGGAATTCGGCGAAATGACGGTTGAGCGGGCGGAAGATCGCCTCGCGAAACAGCGCCACCTTCGATGGGAAGAAGCGGAAAATTTGCGCCTCCGTAACCTCCGCCCGGCGCGCGATCGCCGCCGTGGTCGCTCCGGCAAAGCCGTTTTCGCCGAATTCGGCGCCCGCAGCGGTGATAATGCGGTCGAGGATTTCCCCGGCGCTGCGGCGCTTGCGGCGCGGCGTTTCAGCAGTCGTGACCATGCCCGCCCGGATAGCGCTTTCGCGCGGGAGACGATAGTATAGACTATCTTGAAGCGGAATAAGATAGTCTATACTATCTATCTCGGCGACCCGAGTCGCGCGAGGAGAGGCAGCAAGACATGACCACCCCGATCGACCCGAGCATCCTGTCCTGCCTTGCCGATCTGGAAGGCGCGGTGGGCGAGCTGGGCAACACCTGGCGCCCGGACGATCCGCTCTACCGCGCAGACATCTATCGCCAGACGATGGCGAGCCTGTCTTATTCCTACTTTATGTTCTTCCACGCCGATGCGGAGCATCCCGACTGGGCGCCGCTGTGGAACCCGGTGTTCACGCTCCAGCCCAATCCTGACGATATCTATGTCCAGTCGCCGATCCGGGGTGATCTGACTTACCGGGTCTCCGGCAATCGCGGCACCTGCAAGATTCTTAGCTTCACCACGCAGGCGGCATTGTCAGGCACCTATGACGAAATTCCCCAGCCAAACGGCCACAACGAGATCGAATGCGACGACTTCGGCATCGCCCTGGGCGCGGAGTTCGAAATCGTGTTCAGCGCAGTGCGCCCGGCGGGCTATGCCGGCAACTGGGCGCCGATCCATCCCGCCGCCACCGGCATGTTCACCCGCTACCGGATGTACGACTGGGCCACCGAGACCGACCCGGTGCTGTCGATCGAATGCCTCGATCCCGTGCCCCCCAAGCCGCGCCTCGCGCCTGAGGAAATCATGCGCCGCATCGGCGAGATGGCGAAGTTTCCCGCGCGCAAGACCAAGCAGTATTTCCGCATGCAAAACGGAGTGATGGACCGGGTGGGCTGGAATGTGTTCGAGCCGATCCGAATGCCCGGCGCACTGGTCAAGCAGACCTATTGGCCCGCCAACTTCCAGTTCGATGCGGACGAAGCGCTGATCATCGAGACCGAAATTCCGTCCCGCGCGCCCTATTGGAACGTGCAGCTCAACGATCCGCTGTTCAATGCGGTGGAATATGTCCACCGCCTCTCCAGCACCAACGGCGCAATGGCAAAGCTTTCCAGCGACGGAAAATTCCGCGCGGTGATCGCGCTGGAAGACCCCGGCGTGCCCAACTGGCTCGATCCGGCAGGCTATACCGAGGGCGGCGTCTATGGCCGCTGGTATGATTGCGACAGCGAGCCGCTGCCGACCCTCAAGCGCGTCAAGATGGCGGAATTGCGCGATCATCTGCCCGCCGACACGCCGGTGGTGACGCCCGAGGAACGCGCCGAGGAACTGCGCATTCGCGTGCGAGCCTGCCAACGGCGGAGGCGGTGGTGATGATTACTCAACAGCTCGATTTCACCGGCAAAGTCGCGATTGTCACCGGCGGGGCAACCGGGATCGGCTATGCTACTGCGCTGCAATTGGCCCAGCTTGGCGCCAGCGTCGTCATCTGCAGTCGCTCAGTGGACGAACTGGCAGCAGCGGCGGCGCAAATTTCGACGGAGAGCGGCATGAACTGCCTCGCCGTGCCGACCGACGTGAAAGACGAAGCCGCCTGCATGGCCCTGATTGAGCGCACCTTTGTGGAATTTGGCCGTATCGACGTGCTGGTCAACAATGCCGGCGGCAC
>JANOBA010000060.1:0-5210 GCA_031411415.1 Novosphingobium sp. | reverse complement strand
TGAACATTATTGCCCGCGCTATCCACCGCGACTGTCACCGGCATGTCCTCGACGGTGAATTCGTAGATCGCCTCCATGCCGAGATCCTCGAAACCAACGACCTTGGCCTCTCGGATCGCCCGCGCCACCAGATAGGCCGCGCCGCCCACCGCCATCAGATAGGCCACTGTGTGTTTGGCGATGACTTCGGTGGCGCCCTGCCCGCGCTCGGCTTTGCCGATCATGACCAGCAGGCCGAGATCGAGCATCATGTCGGTGAACTTGTCCATCCGGGTTGCCGTGGTCGGACCCGCCGGGCCCATCACTTCGCCCATCACCGGATCGACCGGGCCGACATAATAGATCGCGCGATTTTTGAAATCGACCGGCAACTCCTCGCTTTTCGCGAGCATGTCCTGGATGCGCTTGTGCGCCGCATCGCGGCCAGTGAGCATCTTGCCATTAAGCAGCAAGCGGTCGCCCTGCTTCCAGCTGCACACCTCGGCTTGGGTCAGTGTGTCGAGATTGACCTTCTTCGCCGCTTTGTCGGGCGTCCAGTTAACCTTTGGCCAGTCATCGAGCTTTGGTGTTTCAAGGAAAACCGGCCCCGAGCCATCGAGGGTGAAATGCGCGTGGCGCGTGGCGGCGCAATTGGGGATCATGGCAACCGGTTTGCCGGCGGCATGGCATGGCCAATCGAGGATCTTGACGTCGAGAATGGTTGAGAGCCCGCCCAGCCCCTGCGCGCCGATGCCCAGCGCATTGACCCGGTCGAAAATCTCGATGCGCATGGCCTCGATGTCATTTTGCGCCCCGCGCAGCTTGAGCTGGCCCATGTCGATCGGCTCCATCAGGCTCTGCTTGGCGAGCACCATGCAATGTTCCGCCGTGCCGCCGATGCCGATGCCGAGCATGCCCGGTGGGCACCAGCCGGCGCCCATCTGGGGCAGCATTTCGACCACCCATTCGACAATGTTGTCGCTGGGATTCATCATCTTGAACTTGGACTTGTTTTCCGATCCGCCGCCCTTGGCCGCGACATCGACCGAGACTTTGGCTCCCGGCACCATCGAGACATGCAGCACGCACGGGGTGTTGTCGCGGGTGTTGCGGCGGGTGAAGGCGGGGTCTGCCAGCACCGAAGCACGAAGTTTGTTTTCCGGGTTCAGATAGCCGCGGCGCACGCCTTCATCGACAACGTCCTGCAGGCTGCGGGCTGATTCCAGCCGGCACTCCTGCCCCCATTCGATGAAGACATTGACGATGCCGGTGTCCTGGCAGATCGGCCGGTGGCCCTCGGCGCACATGCGGCTGTTGGTCAGGATCTGGGCGATGGCATCTTTCGCCGCCGGGCCCTGTTCAGCCTCATAGGCTTCGCCCAGCGCGCGGATATAGTCCATCGGATGGTAGTAGCTGATGAATTGCAGCGCATCGGCCACGCTTTCGATCAGATCTTCCTCGCGGATGGTCACCATGTCGGCCATGTTTCTCGCTCCTGCTGCGGGCAAAGCGCACCTGCGCCGCTGGCCCCTTAGTATCTGATTCGCTATTAGCCAATTGGCGAAAATCTGCATGCCCCCAGCGCTGCGACAGACTTACGACAACTTTGCCAATTGTGCCCGGCGCTGGCCAGTGCAATAGGCCACAAGACACAAGGATTCGGCAATGACCATGACTGCTCAGCGTCCGGCTTCCAGCCATGAAGCCGCCCGGCGCGCAATGATCGATAGCCAGCTCAGGACCAGCGGCGTAAATGAGCCCTGGGTGCTTGCCGCTTTCGCCCGCGTCGCGCGCGAGAAGTTCGTGCCGCAGGCCGCGCGCGATGCCGCCTATATTGACCGCGCCATCCCGCTGGGCGATGGCCGCATGCTGGCCGCGCCGCTGGTGCATGGCCGCATGCTCTCGCTGGCCGAACCGGCAGCAGACGACCGCGCACTGCTGGTCGGCGACAGCGAGGGCTATCTCGCCGCACTGCTGCGGCCGCTCGTGGCCTCGCTAGATACCGTCACGCCAGAGCAGGCAAAAACCTTGCGCAATCCGGCCGCCTGGTCGCTGATCATTGTCGACGGGGCGATCGAACAATTGCCCGATGCGCTGGCTGCCGGCCTTGAAGAGAATGGGCGACTGGTCACCGGGCTGGACGATCGCGGGGTGACCCGGCTGGCATTGGGCCGCAAGGCAGCCGGCCAGGTGGTGCTGGCTCCGCTCGCGGAAATCGGCATTCCGGTGCTGGGCGTGCTCGCCGCCGATAAACGCTGGAGCTTCTGAACGTGAAGCGAAAGATGCGGCGCCTGCTGTTGCTCACCGGGCTTTGCTCAGCTGCCGCCCCGCTGTGGGCTGACGATCTGCGCGGCGCTCTCGAAGAGGCCTATCGCAGCAATCCGGCGATGCAGGCGGCGCGAGCCAACCAGCGCGCCACCGACGAGACCGTGCCGATCGCGCGGGCGGCGGGATTGCCTTCGCTCAGCGGCTCGGCGAACTACACCGAGTTCGTCAAGAAGAGCGCGAACAACTTCACCTCACCCGACCGTTCCTCCGGGGCTGGCCTCAGCCTTTCCGTGCCGATCTATTCGGGTGGCGCAGTGAAGAATTCGCTCGCTGCAGCAGAAACCCGGGTCGATGCCGGTCAGGCTGACTTGCGGGGAACCGAATCAGGCTTGTTCAGCCAGGTTGTCGCCTCCTACATGGACGTCATCCTGAACCAGGCCGTTGTCGGTCTCAACCGCAACAATGTCGAAGTGCTGCGCGTCAATCTTGAAGCCACGCGTGACCGCTTCGAAATCGGCGACCTTACCCGCACCGATGTCGCGCAATCCGAGGCCCGGCTGGCGCTGGCCCGCACCGATCTGCGCACCGCCCAAGCCAACCTGATTCGCGCCCGCGAGCTCTATATCCAGGTTGTCGGCAAGCCGCCGGTCGAACTTGAGCCACCGCCGCCGCTGCCGGGCATGCCCGGATCGACTGACGAAGCGGCGAGCACCGCGCTGGACAGCAATCCGGATCTCCTCGCCGCGCGCACCCGCGCACGCGCCGCCGGGCTCGACGTGCGCACCGCGAGCGCCGGCCGCCTGCCCAAGGTCAGCATTTTCACCGGGCTCGACTATACCGACTATCTCGGAACGCTCGGCGGGGTTTCCTCTGGCTCTGGCGCCTTTAGCCAGAACCAGACCACAGCGCAGGCCGGCATCCGCGCAACCATCCCGTTGTTCCAGGGCGGCCTGCCCGCAGCCCAGCGCCGCCAGGCACAAGCGCGCGAGAATGCTGCGCTTGAGCAGGAAATCGGCGCGGAGCGAGCGGTGATCGCCGGGGTGCGCGCCGCTTATGCCTCATGGCAGGCAGCCAGCGAGATCATCGGCTCGAGCCAGACCGCAGTCGATGCCGCAACCCTCAGCCTTGAAGGCGTGCGCGCGGAAAACTCGGTTGGCAACCGCAGCATCCTCGACATTCTCAACGCCGAGCAGGAATTGCTGCAGGCACGCACCCGGCTGGTGACCGCGCGGCGCAATGCCTATGTCGCCGGCTTCTCGCTGCTGGCTGCAATGGGCAAGGCCGAAGCGCGTGATCTCGGCCTCGATGGCGGTGCGCTGTATGATCCCGAAGTCAACTACAACCGCGTGCGCCGCGCTTGGTCTGACTGGTCGAGCGATCCCGCACCAGTCGCCAAATCAACACGCACCGTTGACACACCCGCCCAGGATGGGTCAGTTGCAGACAGATGAACCGGGCTGATCGCGTGATCCTGCCGGGCAAGGAATGAGGGCTATGAGCCAGGCCAGCGAACCTTCGGTCGAGGAAATCCTCGAATCGATCAAGAAAGTCATTGCGCGTGACAACCGCGCCGAGGCCGCACAGGTGCGCCGCCAGCGCGAAAGCACCGGCAATGGCGCCGCTCCTATCGCAAACGGAAGCGATGCTGGCGATATTTCCGCTCTGGCTGCAGAAGATGATGACGTGTTCGATCTGGTTAGCGAAGATGAGCTGATCGAGAACGATGCGCTGGCACTGACCGAAAAAAGTGCATCCGACGATAAGGCATCCGACGAGGCGCCGCTGCTGACTGATGACGCACGCATGTCGATGCAGGATTCCTTCGCCGCCTTGTCGATGCTGGCCGAACCCGGCGCCCGCCCGCAGATCGTGCGGTCAGGCGAAACCTCGCTCGAAGGGCTGGTGCGCGAGCTGCTGCGCCCAGCGCTGGCTGAATGGCTCGAAAGCAACTTGCCCGGGATCGTCGAACGGCTGGTCGCAGCCGAAATCGCGCGGATTGCTGGTAAGCGGGGTTAAATCTCCGCGCCCAAATGCCATGGCCAAGCCCGATCCCGCCCTGCTCGATCCCGCGCGTTATCCGTTCCGTTGCAGCATCGAAACACGCTACCGCGATCTCGACAGCAATCTGCACCTCAACAACGGCGTAATGGCCAGTTTGCTCGAGGAAGGCCGGGTGCACTTTCACCGCAAGGTCGATTTCGGCATCCGCACCACCGACGGCGGCGACAGCGCCATGGTGGTCAGTCTGGCCATCGAATTCATCGGCCAAAGCCACTTTCCAGAGCCGCTAGACATCCATGTCGGCTTCGCAAGGGTCGGCAACACCAGTTACGAACTCGCCCAACTGGTGATGCAAGGGGATCAGACTGTGGTTTTTGGCCGGGCGACGCTGGTTTCCACCCGGCAAGGCGCACCTTGCGCAATTTCCGATGAAAGCCACGCCATCGCCAGGCAATGGATGCTGAAAATATGACCCAGGACAGCCAGCGCCTCGCCGCCGCACGCGAAACCTTTGCCGAAGAAGGCTTGGACACGGTGAAGCGGCATATCTTCATTTGCGCCGAACCGGAAAAGGGCAAGTGCTGCCCACGCAGCCAAGGAACGGCAGCCTGGAAATTCCTCAAGGGCCGGTTGCGCGAGCTTGGCCTTGACCGCGGCGGCGGGGTGGCGCGAACCAAGGCCGATTGCTTCAAGGTCTGCGCGGCGGGGCCGGTTGCGGTCGTCTGGCCCGATGGTGTCTGGTATCACAGCTGCACCGAACCGGTGCTGGAGCGGATCATCCAGGAACATCTGATTGGCGGTAAGCCGGTCGAGGAATATCGGCTCACCCCAGCGGAATAAATTCAGTCGTCTTCAGGCGGCGGATTGGCAATGGTATCATCATGGCCAGTGCCACTCGACAAGAACACCAGCCCCATCAGCGCTGACATCAACAGCATCGAAAAACCGATGCCAACGGCTGC
>JANOBA010000059.1:0-3570 GCA_031411415.1 Novosphingobium sp. | reverse complement strand
TGACCTGGGACGACTACCTGAGCCTGGGTGTGACGCAGGCGATAGACACCACGCTCGAAGCGAGCGACAGCGATTCGCTGAACACGCTGGGTTTCTGCGCCGGCGGGATCACCGCAGCCATGGTCATGGCCTATCTCGCGGCGAAGAAGGACGACCGAGTGAACAGCCTGGCGCTGTGCGTGACGATGCTCGATTTCAAGGTCGATGCGGCGCTGGGGGCTTTCCGCCTGCCAGCGATGCTGGGACTCGCCAAGAAGACTTCGGCGAAGAAGGGCATCCTGCCGGGCAGCGAGCTTGGCAAGATTTTTACCTGGCTGCGTCCCAACGATCTGGTGTGGAATTATTGGGTCAACAACTACCTTATGGGCGAGCCGCCGGCGGCTTTCGACATCCTCGCCTGGAACAACGACTGCACCAATATGACCGCGCAGCTGCACGAGGATTTCCTTGGCCTGTTCGAGCAGAACGCCATCATCCAGCCGGGCATGGCGAAAGTGTTGGGCGAGCCGGTCGATCTCGGCAAGCTCCAGTGTGATGCCTTCGTGGTCGGCGCGGTGACTGACCATCTTACGCCGTGGAAGGCCTGCTATCAGGCCAGCACGCATCTTGGCGCCAAGAACGTCACTTTCGCGCTGAGCAACGGCGGCCATGTCGCGGCGCTGGTCAATCCGCCGGGCAATCCCAAGGCGTTCCACTATATGGGCCCGCGCGATGCGCCGGACGGCGATGCCTGGCTGGAGAAATCACCCAAGCTGCCGGGATCCTGGTGGGAAAGCTGGAACACGTGGTGCGCGGAGCGCAGCGGCAAACTGATAGCCGCACCCGCAAAGCTTGGTTCGAAGACGTATCCGCCGGTCTGCGATGCTCCGGGAACCTATGTAAAACAGTAAGGTATCGTTCAATTGCCGGGAGACTGGGGGGAAAATACCGTTTCCGCATTCAGATTTGCGCAATCGGTGTTACACTACTGTCAATATAAAGCGGGTCAGTGCCTCCTTCGGGCCGGAACCTGCAAGCCTTGGGATGGTGCGAACACACAGGGGGTTTTGTTTTGATCTACAAGGCTATTGAAGTTGCACGTCTCTCGAGCCGGCCGCTGTTCCATCTTCTCGATACCGGCCAGAAGCTGGCCCGCCATGCAAAGAATCCGATGCGCGACACGCTGCCCATGCGTGCGCTCGCCGCCGCCTGGGAGTTGCCCTCGCGTCAGCTCAAGACCTATCAAAAACCGGTCTATGATATCTGGGAAAAGCTCGGCGACGAAGAAGTGCCGATCCGACAGGAGCTGATCCAGAGCCTGCCCTTTGGCGACCTGCTGCGTTTCACCCCCGAAGACGGGCGCGATCGGCCTAAGGTTCTGATCGTCGCGGCGCTCTCGGGCCATTTTGCCACTTTGCTGCAGGATACCATCCGCGGCTTTGCGCGCGATTTTGATACCTACATCACCGACTGGAAGGATGCCCGGCAAGTGCCGCTGGCGGACGGCGATTTCGGGCTCGATGACTATACATCCTATATCATGCAGTTCCTTGAGACGATGGGCCCGGGCACCCATGTTGTCGCCACTTGCCAGGCTGCGCCGCCGGCGATGGTGGCGACCGCAGTGATGGAAGCGCAAGGCTCGCCCTGCTCACCGGCATCGCTGACGCTGATGGGCGGCCCGGTCGATACCCGGCTGGGCGAAGACAACGTGCTCAAGAAACTGACCACGACCCTGCCGCTGAACATGTTCAAGAAGCTGAATATCCATGAGGTTCCGGCGGGCTATCCGGGCGTCGGGCGCCGGGTCTATCCTGGCTTCCTGCAGCTCGGCGGTTTCATCTCCCTGAACCCCAAGCCGCACGTCAAGCAATACGTCAATTTCGTGCGCAATTCGCTGAAGGGCGATGACGATTCGCTTGAGCGTTTCCGCGATTTCTACGATGAATACTTCGCCGTGCTCGACATGGCAGAGAGTTTCTATGTCGAAACGCTCGAGAAGATATTCTTCGATCATCACATCCCTACCGGCAAGATGACTTTCCGGGGCGAGCTGGTTGATTTCGGCGCAATCCGCAAAGCGGGCCTGCTGACCGTCGAAGGCGCGAACGACAATTTCTGCCCGCCCGAACAGACCGAGGCGGCGCACGATATCTGTCCCAATGTGCCCGACGACATGCGCGGCCATTATGTCCAGCCGGGCGTGGGTCATTACGGCGTGTTTTCCGGATCGAAGTTCCAGGCGGAAATCTATCCGGTGATCCGTGACTTCATCTTCCACGCGATGGCCGAGCCAGAAGAAGGCAAGCCGCGCACCGCGCCGGTGAAGTCGCTGCGCCCGGGCAAAGGGCATCATGCCGATGAAGGCACGGACTTCGCCGACATGGCGCTCGTATAACGCGCAGAATCCTGAACCTGATTTTTCCGTCATCCCGGGCATGAACTGGGGTGACGGAGAGTCGGTGCTTTCTGCGAGCCCGCTATTCACTGGCCCTTAATCCCGCGCCCCCTTATAGCCGGGGCATGAAATTGCCGCGCCGCTCGCTCGCCTGTATCCTGCCCATACTCTTGCTGGCCGCACCGCCAGCGATCGCACAAACTGCGAAGCCGCCGGCCAGCGCCGCCAAGTCCGATCCCTGGCTTTATCGCGGCAGTGATGTGCCGCCCGATCCGGCATGGCTGTTCGGCGAGCTGCCCAATGGTCTGCGCTATGCGGTGCGGCGCAACGGCGTGCCGCCCGATCAGGTCTCTATCCGCATCCGCATCGATGCCGGATCGCTGCACGAGGCTGATAGCGAGCGCGGCTTTGCCCACCTGATCGAGCATCTGGTGTTCCGCCAGTCGAAATATCTCGGCGAAGCGCAGGCGATCCCCACCTGGCAGCGGCTGGGCGCCAGTTTCGGCAACGATACCAATGCCGAGACCACCCCGACGCATACGGTTTACAAGCTCGACCTGCCCAATGCGACGCCCGCCTCGGTCGATGAAAGCTTCAAACTGCTTTCGGGCATGATGGCGGCGCCGGCGCTGTCCGATGCCAACCTGCGCGTTGAAGTGCCGATCGTCCTCGCCGAAAAGCGTGAGCGCGGCGGGGCTGGTGAGCGTGTGGCACAATCGACGCGTGAGACGTTTTATGCCGGCCAGCGGCTTGCCGTGCGCTCGCCCATCGGCACCGACGCAACACTGGAAGGCGCGACTTCGGCGGCGGTTCGCGCGTTCCATGCGCGCTGGTATCGCCCGGAAAATGCCGTAATCGTCGCATCAGGCGATGCCGATCCGGCGGAGCTTGCGCGGATGATCGGTAAGTGGTTTGGCGAATGGCACGGCGTGGGGCCGAAGGAGCCTGCGCCCAGCTTTGGCGATCCGGTTGCGCCCGCAGCCAGCGCGGCAGGTGCCCAGGGCGCTGTGCCGGTGGGTGAGGCGCAAGTTATCACCGAACCAGAATTGCCCCGCGGGCTCAGCTATGCGGTGATGCGGCCCTGGCGGCAGGTCAACGATACCATTGCCTATAATCAGGGCCTGATGCTCGATTCGGTCGCGCAGGCGCTGATCAACCGGCGGCTGGAAGCCAAGGCGCGCGGCGGCGGCAGT
>JANOBA010000058.1:0-2938 GCA_031411415.1 Novosphingobium sp. | reverse complement strand
CGAACCATGACACCGTCACCGAGATATGATAGCGCGTCCATGATTCAAGAGGTGCCAATGATGACCACGCCGAAAGTCGAAATCTACACTCAATGGGGCTGCCCTTACTGCGTTCGCGCCAAGGCGTTGCTCGACAGCAAGGGCGTCGCTTACGAAGAATACGATGTAACGATGGGTGGACCGAAAAAGGCCGAGATGCGCGAGCGCAAGCCCGATGCGCGGACCGTGCCGCAGATTTTCATCGATGGCGCTGCCGTCGGTGGTTCGGATGACCTGGCAGCGCTTAATGCGGCGGGAAAACTCGACGCTATGCTCGGGCTGTAAGTGCACCGCGTCGCACTCCTCCAAATGACCTCGGGCATTGTGCCAGAGGACAATGGCTCGACCATTGTTGGCGCGATTGGCGCGGCGGCGATGGGCGGGGCGACAATGCTGTTCACGCCCGAAATGTCCGGCCTGATTGACCGTGACCGTAAGCGGGCAGCGGGCAAGATCGTGGCCGAGGCCGCCGATCCTGTGCTGGCATCAGCGCGCGAGGCGGCGGCCAAAGCCGGGATTTGGGTGGCGCTCGGCTCGCTCGCAGTGGCGCGCGAAGATGGCCGCTGGGCCAACCGCTCGTTCCTGATCGACAGCAGCGGGACGATTGCGGCCCGCTATGACAAGTTGCACATGTTCGATGTCGATCTGGTGACTGGGGAAACCTGGCGCGAATCGGCCGCCTATGTCCCGGGCGAGGCGGTGGTCGTGGCGGAAACGCCGCTCGGCAGGCTCGGTCTGACAATTTGCTACGATCTGCGTTTTCCTGCGCTGTTCGAAGAGCTTGGGCGGCAAAGCTGTGATGTGATCGCAATTCCGGCGGCCTTCACCAAGCCTACCGGCGCCGCGCACTGGCACGTGCTCCAGCGCGCCCGCGCGATCGAAGCCAGCGCCTATGTGGTCAGCGCCGCTCAAGTCGGCACCCACGCCGATGGCCGCGAAACCTATGGCCACTCGCTGGCCATCGACCCGTGGGGTGATGTGCTGCTCGATATGGGCGGCGAGGTGGCTGGTCTCTCCTTTGCCGAGATCGATCCCGCCCGCACCGCCGAGGTTCGCGCGCAGCTGCCCAGCCTCGCCAATCGCCGGGCAATGCCGCGGCTGCCCGCATGATCGTATTCGATCTGCACTGCCGCCCCGGCGACCATCGCTTCGAAGGCTGGTTCGGATCGTCGGATGACTTCGTAAGCCAGCAGGAGCGGGGGCTGGTTAGCTGTCCCGAATGTGGCTCGAGCGATGTTGGAAAAGCGGTGATGGCCCCCGCAGTTGGGCGCAAGGGCAACCAGCTGGCGGTGCGCAAACCCGCCAAGCCGCAGCCGATGGCGACCGGATCACTGCCGCCAGAGGCGGTCAAAGTGATGCAGGCACTGGCGAAAATGCAAGGCGAAGCGCTTAAGCAGTCCCGCTGGGTCGGAGAAAACTTCGCCGAACAATCGCGCGCGATGCACTATGGCGAGAAAGCGCAAGAGACGATCCACGGCCAGGCGACATTGGGTGAAGCGAAGGACCTGTACGAAGAAGGCATTGCCGTGATGCCGCTGGTGTTCCCGGTTGTGCCGCCGGACGAGGCGAATTGATTGAACTCCGTTCCCGCGCCGCCTAAGGGAAGCGCGGGTGCCCGTAGCTCAGCCGGATAGAGCATCAGATTCCTAATCTGGGGGCCGCGCGTTCGAATCGCGCCGGGCACACCACCTACAGTCCAGCTATTCGCTCGCCCCCGCATGCAACCAATCGGCGTGCCTTGGCGCTTTTTTGGTTACGCTCCACTCCTCCAGCATCGGCTGTGCGACGCGCCTGAGTTCGGCGTATTGTTCAGCCGTACCGATATCGGCGGCGAGTTCGATGCGGTGGCCGTTGGGATCGAAGAAGTAGATCGACTGGAAAATCCCGTGATGCGTCGGGCCGAGCACGTCGATGCCTTGCGCCTCAATGTGCGCCTTCGCTGCGATCAGCGTTTCGACATTGCCGACCCGGAACGCCAGGTGTTGGACCCAGGCCGGAGTGTTCGGGTCGCTGCCCATTTCGGGCTGGTTGGGCAGCTCGAAGAAGGCCAGCACGTTGCCGTTCCCGGCTTCAAGGAAGACGTGCATGTAGGGATCATAGGCGCCGGTTGAGGGCACGTGATCTTCGGCAAAGGCAGTGCTGTAGGTCATGCCGAGTACGCGTTCGTACCACTGGACCGTTTCCAGCGCGTCTTTGCAGCGGTAGGCGACGTGGTGGATGCCGCCCAAGGTTACGGGTGCGGTCATTGTGTCGCTCCTTCGACCTGCAGCGCGCCGCGGCGGATCTGGTCGCGCTCCATGCTTTCGAACAGCGCGGTGAAGTTACCTTCGCCAAAGCCTTCATCCTTCTTGCGTTGGATAAATTCGAAGAACACCGGGCCGATCTGGGTTTCGGAGAAGATCTGAAGGAGCAGGCGGGGATCGCCGTCCTTGGTCGAGCCATCAAGCAGGATGCCGCGCTTTTGCAGTTCTTCGACCGGCTCGCCATGGCCGGGCAGGCGCTCGGCGAGCATTTCGTAATAGGTCGCGGGCGGGGGTGCCATCATCGGCGTGCCGCTGGCCTTGAGCCGGTCCCAACATCCCAGCAAGTCATCGCAGATGAAGGCAATATGTTGAATTCCCTCGCCATTGTAAGCGCGCAGGAATTCCTCGATCTGGCCGCCACCGGCCTGGCCCTCTTCGTTGAGCGGGATGCGGATCTTGCCATCAGGGGCGGTCATCGCCTTGCTGGTGAGGCCGGTATATTCGCCCTTGATGTCGAAATAGCGGATTTCGCGGAAGTTGAAGATCCGCTCATAGAACGCGGCCCAGTGCGCCATTCGGCCGCCGTAGACGTTGTGCGTCAGGTGATCGATCAGCTGCATCCCGGCGCCGACCGGGTGTCGGTCGACCCCGGCTTC
>JANOBA010000057.1:0-11864 GCA_031411415.1 Novosphingobium sp. | reverse complement strand
CGGACTGGGGCTGGGCAAAATCGCCACCTTGCTGCTGATTGCGCTGATTCTGTTGTTGCTCGGCTCAATCCTCGATGGGCTGGCGCTGATGCTGCTGACCACACCGATCCTGCTGCCAATCGTCACCGATCTTGGCATGTCGGCGATCTGGTTCGGCATTTTCATTACCCGCGCGATGGAGATCGGTTTCGTCCACCCGCCCTTGGGGATGAACCTCTACGTCATTCAGGGCATCGCCAAGGACGTGAGCATCGGGCGCATCTTCAAGGGTGTCGCTCCGTTTCTGGCCTCCGACCTCGTCCACCTGTTGTTGCTCATTCTGTTCCCGGCAATTGCGCTGTGGCTGCCGGGAGTTCTCGCCAAATGATTGCTAGTCTTGGTCCTGATATTCCGCTCGAATTGCTGCAAGCCACGGGCCGCTATGCCGGGCCGCTCGGCTGGAACATCGACCGTGATTTTCCGCAAGCCGAGCAATGGCTGGAGAGCAAGTTTCCGCGCTGGGCCTTCTCGATAGTCGAGGATTGGGCGGCGGGCGTGTTCGATCATCTCGGGCTGGTGATCTTTTCGCGCAGCGACGACAGCGCGCAGCGGCTCTATTACTACATCTGTGAACTGCGCGCGCGCGCGCTGCTGGCTGGCCCCGAGCCGGTGATTTTCGATGTCACGCGGATCGGGCGGAGCCATAGCGAGGCGCGATGCATCGAGTCCGTCCGCGCGCTGGCGGCGCTGTTTGAAGTCAGCGATGATGCGCTGGAAGCGGCGATAGTGGCGGGCGCTTCGGCAGCCGCCGAGCAGGTCACGGCGCGCGCCTGCCTGCTCGGCGGCACCCCGCCGCCCGATGACCGGCTACACCGCGCGATTGCCGCTGCGGGATGGAAGGCGCACGGCAAAACGCTAGCCGAGAGCTGGCTGAGTGATGGAGCGTCGGCGCAGGCTGCAACGGGTGATCCCTGCGCGGCGCTGGGCAAACGACTGCATGCCTCGCAGTCCGGCGTGCGCAGCTTTGCTGATCGCGGCGCAGCGCTGGTCGCAACATCGCGGCAGTGCGGCGCCAAGGCGGCAGTGCTGTGGTTTTCCGAAGAGGACGAGGCCGAAGTGTGGAACCTGCCTGCCCAGCGCCGCGCGCTCGAGGCAGATGGACTTCCGGTGCTCGTACTGACCCGGCGCGATTGGCGCGCGAACGATGGTGCGACTGATGAGATTGCCGCGTTCCTGAAGGGTATCAGCGCATGAAGCCACTTTCCGGCCACCGCGTCGCCACGCTTGGCGGCATGGCGCAGCGCCCGCTCGCGCGGTTTCTCGCCTCGCTGGGGGCGGAGCTGGGTGGCCCGGTCGAGGGCGCGTCGTTTGTCATTGATGATCTGGGGCTTGAGGGAACTGGCGAGCTGGCGATCCCGGAAAGCGCCGTCCACGTGTCGGTCACCCCGTTTGGCTCCGGCGGCCCGCGCGCGCAATGGCGCGGCGGCGAGCTGGTGGCCTCGGCGATGGGCGGGGCCTTGCGCGTCACTGGCGAGCTGAGCCTGCCGCCGGTCAAGGAAGCGCTCGATGCCTGCACATTCCATGCCGACATGGTTGCGGCCTCAGGCGCTCTGGCGGCGCACTATGCGCGGGGCACCCACGGAAACGGCCAGCATGTCGATGTCTCGATCCAGCAAGTCGCCTTCAGCCGCAATTTCAACGGCGTGCTCGTCTGGCAGTTTGACAAGCGCAAGCTGGCGCGGGTCGGCGGGGCGCTGGCTTATGGCAAGGCGACGGTCAGGGCGATCTGGCAGCTGGCGGATGGCTGGTGTTTCCACTCGCTGATGACCGGTCGGCTGGGCGCGCCGGCCAACCAAGGCCTGAGCGACTGGATGGACGAAGTCGGCATGCCCAATCCGCTACACGGCACCGATTGGCTGGCCTATAATCGCTCAACCCTGCCAGCGGATACGCGGGCCATCTGGGAAGCCGCGATTGCCGCGTTCTTCCTCTCGCGGACCAAAGCTGAAATCGCCGCCGAAGGCTTGCGGCGCGGGATCAACGCCTGCGTCGCCAATGAGCCTGCGGACGTGCTGGCCGACCCGCATCTGGCCGCGCGCGGATTTTTTGACACGGCGGATGGCTTGCCGGAACGGTTCGC
The DNA here is from genome assembly GCA_031411415.1 of Novosphingobium sp. Taxonomy (GTDB): domain Bacteria; phylum Pseudomonadota; class Alphaproteobacteria; order Sphingomonadales; family Sphingomonadaceae; genus Novosphingobium. Next base: position 9,745 of record JANOBA010000057.1, on the reverse strand, counting down.
CAGCTTCCGAGAGGGCAAGGCAGCAGCGAGCCCGGCGATCCATACGGGTGCCCGCCCCGGACCGCTTTCGGGCCTCAAAGTCCTCGACTTCGCCTGGGCGCTGGTCGGCTCGATCACCACCAAGACGCTGGGCGATCTGGGCGCGGACGTGGTCAAGATCGAAAGCCGCAGCCGGCCTGATCTTGCCCGCATGGATGTTCAGGTATCCGCCTCCAAGGCAGGCAATTGGGATGACAAGCCGTGGTTCGCCCACCTCAATACCTCCAAGCGCGGGATCACTCTCGATCTCAAACGGCCTGAAGCGCGCGAAGTGCTCGATCCGCTGATCGACTGGGCGGACGTGGTGGTCGAAAATTTCTCGCCCGGCACGATGAAAAAGCTCGGCCTCGATTATGATGCGCTTGCCGAACGAAACCCCGGGATCATCATGGTTTCGGGCAGCGTCTTCGGCCAGACCGGGCCGATGGCGCAGGAGTGGGGCGTCGATGGCACCGGCGGGGCGCTGTCGGGGCGGACTTTCCTGACGGGCTATCCGGGCGGCAATCCGGTGATCCCCGGCGCGGTGCCGTATGGCGATGTGATTGTGCCCTATGCCATGGTCGGCGCTGCCGCCGCCGCCCTGCAACACCGCCGCGAAACTGGGCGTGGCTGCCATATCGATGCCGCGATGTATGAAATCTGCGTCCAGCAGATGCGCGACAGTCTGGCGGCGGATGGTCCGAAGCAACGCATGGGCAATGCCGATCCCGCGGTGCCGTTCCAGGACATTTTTCCTGCGCTGGGCGAGGACCGCTGGGTGGTCATCAGCCTGTTTTCCGATGCGGACCGGGCAGCGCTGGAGGCGATCACCGGAAGCGACAGCGCTGGCTGGACTGCCACGCGCCAAGACCATGCCATCGCCGCCCAGCTGCAAGCCGCCGGCATTGCCTGCGGCGTAGTGCAGGATGCCGAGGACATGATCGAGGCCGATCCCCAGCTGGCCGGGCGCGGGGCGCTGGTAACTTTGCCGCATCCGCTGCTCGGCCCCTTCGGCCATATCGCGACGCCGCTGCGCTTCTCGCGCGATGCGTTCAAACCCTATCGCGCGCCCGGCATGGGTGAACATGTCGCCGAAGTCGCCGCCAGCATTTGCGGTCTTTCGGCCGAACGCATTGCCGCGCTCGAATCCGCAGGAGTTTTCAAGTGAGCCAGTCTTCAACCGGTCAGCGCATGCGCAAGACGCTCGCCTGCACGGCCGATGCCAATGCCTATCAGAAGCAGTTCGGCGCAGACCTCAAGCGCCGCGTGGTCGATGAGGGCGAGCCGTTTGCCATCGTCCAGGCTGATACGCCGCACGAGATTTTCCACGCGATGGACATCCCGATCATCACCAACCAGTGGTGGTCGGCCTATATCTCGGCCAAGCAGCTTTCGGGCCGCTATTTCGAAGTCATGGCCGAGCATGGCTATCCCGAAAACAGCTGTAAATATTGCTCGCTGGGCCTCGCCTGCACTCTGGCGAACGATCCCGCCAGCGCGCCCTGGGGCGGGTTGCCCAAGCCCACCGTGCTGGTCGCGCGGCTGACTTGCGACTGTATTCAGCATGTCTTCGGGCAATGGGCCGATGCGCTGGACAGCGAATTTTTCCCGATGGAAGCCCCGGCCTGGGAACACAAGGACGAGAAATGGTTTGCGCACTCGAACCGCGATTGGGAAGAAATCTATCAGCCTGACCGGATCGCCCTGATGGTACGCGAGATGGAAGAGCTGATCGCGCTGCTGGAGGCACGCACCGGCCGCAAGTTCGACGAGGCGAAGTTCCAGCATCTGATGGAGCGGATCAACGAGCAGGAAGGCTATATCTGGGAGGCCAATCAGGCGCTGGCAAAGGCACGCCCCTGCCCGGTTTCAATCGGCGAGCAGATGTCGAACACGATGATCCCGCAGTGGCATCGCGGATCAGACTGGGCGGTGGCCCATGCCAAGCGCTTTCGCGATGAGGTGCTGGAGCGGATCGAACAGGGCCTCGGCGCGGCGAAGAACGAGAAAATCCGGCTGATGTGGATCGGCGCCGGGGTGTGGCACGATCCCGGCTTCTATCAGGCGCTGGAGTCGCGGCTGGGCGCGGTCTTCGTCTGGTCGATGTATATGCCGTTCGCCGGGCCGCAATATATCCGCGAATTGAAAGGCAAGCCGTTCGAAGCACTGGCCAGCCGCATCTGCTCGATGAACGAGACGCTGCACCTGCCGCCATGGATGAACGGCTGGATGACGAGCGAGGCGGAGCGCTGCGGCATTGACGCGGCGGTGATCCTGTTGCCGCCAGACAACCGCCTGTCGCAATCGGGCACCAAGCTGACCGCGCTTAGCCTTGAACAGGCAGGCGTGCCGGTGCTGATGATCGATGCCGATATGGTCGATGCGGCGAACTGGGACCATGACCGGATGGTCGGTCTGGTGGCGGAGTTTCTGGCCCAGCGGGGGCTGGCGTGAGGCTTTTCGGCATCCTGCTGTTGGCCCTGCTGGGCGCCTGCGCGGCGCCGGCGGCGCCCGGGGTGACCGAGCTGACTTATGCCTCGCCCTATGGCCCCGGCCATCCGTTTTCGAAGGCCGACAAGACCTGGATCGAATTCGTCGAGAAGCAGTCCGGCGGCTCCTTGCGCATCCGCCCCAGCTGGTCGGGCGCGCTGCTTTCGTCCGACATGTCGATGGAGGAACTGCGGCACGGGGTTGCTGACATCGGCCTGATCACGCCGATTTACGTCAAAGGCGGGGCGCACCTGATCCGCATCCAGTCGGGCTTTTATTCGGGCGCGGATTCTGTCGAATCGCAAGTCGCGCTCTATCGCTGCATCGCGGCGGCCAGCCCTGAAATCGCCCGCGAACTCGCCGGACTCAAAGTGCTGGCGGTGCAAGGCGGATCGCTGCCCGGGGTGGTCACGACGAGACGTCCGGTGCGCAGTCTCGCTGACCTGAAAGGCTTGCGCCTACGCGCGCCGACCGAGCTGCTCTCGGTATTGGGCGCATTGGGCGCGGACCCGGTAAACATGCCGATGGCCGAGGTTTATTCGGCGATGACCAAAGGCGTGATCGACGGCGTAGTGGCGCCCCCCGACACCTTCCGCGCAATGCATTTCGCCGAAGTGGCGACGCAGTTCAACACGCTCGCCGTGCCGCGCGGAGCCTATCCGGCGCGCGCGATGAGCATGGCGCGCTGGCAGCGGCTGAACGCAGCGCAGCGCAGCGTGATGGAGGCCGCCGTGCCGGTCTGGGAAGCGGCACTCGCGCGCGAGACCCGCGCCGCGCTGGGCAAAGGGATGGACGAGGCGCGCGCCAAGGGTGTTGTGATCACGCCGATGCCAGCAGCCGAACAGGCGCGCTTCGATGCGCTCTATCTGCGTGAGGCTGAAGCCAATGCGCGCGCGCTTTCGCGCTTCGGAATCGACGGGATGCGCGCCTTCCGCGCCGCGCGCGCCAGCGTGAAAGCACGCGATGCGATAGCCTGCGGAGCCAGCACATGAGCCAGCCCCTCGCCGGCATCCGCGTCGCCGATTTCAGCCATGTTATGGCCGGACCCTATGCCTCGCACTTGCTGCGGCTGATGGGCGCCGAAGTAATCAAGATCGAGCCGAAGACCGGCGACAATTTTCGCAATTATGGCGCGGACCGGCGCTTTGACGGCATGTCACCCGCCTTCATCGCCGCCAATGCCGGCAAGAAGTCGATTGCGCTCGACCTGAAAGACCCGGCCGAACTCGCTATCGCCAAGGCCATCGTCAGCCGCTGCGATGTGCTGCTCGAAAACTTCCGCCCCGGTGTGATTACGCGATTAGGGCTGGGTTACGACGCGGTTAACGCCGCTAATCCGGACATTGTTTTCTGTTCGGTATCGGGCTATGGCCAGAGCGGCCCGCAGCGCGACTGGCCGGCAATCGACAACATCGTTCAGGCGACCAGCGGCATGATGATGCTCTCGGGTGGCGAGGGCGATCCGCCGATGCGGGTGGGCTTCCCCATCGTCGATACGCTGACCGGGCAGACCGCGGCCATGGCGATCCTGTCTGGCCTGATGCAGCGGATGCGCGGGCAAGGCGGCAGCTACATCGACGTATCCATGCTCGATGCCAGCCTCGCCTTCATGACCTCGGCGCTCACCCCCTGGCTGGTCACCGGGCAGGCGATGCCGCGCATGGGCAACACCGGCTATTCCGGGCTGCCCACCGCATCGCTGTTCACCGCGCGCGACGGGCGCGAAGTTTCGCTGGGCGTGGTTCAGCCGGGGCAGTTTACGGCGCTGGCAAAACTGCTGGGCCGCGAGGAGTGGCTGGCGGACAGCCGCTTCGCCACGCCCGATGCGCGCCGCGCCAATTTCGATTCAATGAAAGGCGCGCTGGCCGCCGAAATGGTCAGGCGCGATGCGGCGGACTGGGAAGCTGAAATGAGCGCGGCGGGGATTCCCTGCGGCATGGTGCGCCGGGTGGACGAGGCCGCCGCGCTGGCGGGCGATGGCGCGCTGCTGGCGCTGCCGATCCCCGGCATTCCCGGCGGCGCCGAAGTGCGGATACCCGGTGCAGGTTTTCGGATGGTGCCCAATGGGCCTGACAATGCCGAGCCGCCGCCCCGGCTTGACCAGCACCGCGAGGAAATCCTCGCCTGGCTTGGTAGTCCAGACCTAGGCATTCCGAACCGATGACTCATGTTTTCCTCGCCGCCGGCGATCTCGCCATGGACCGCGACGACTATGACGAGAGCTTCGCGGCGACTCGCGATCTGCTGCGCAGCGCGGACATCGCCTTTGGCCAGCTGGAGACGAGCTTTGCCGGGAAGGGCCAGCGCCTGCCGCAAGCGCGCCATGCGGTGCTGGCGCGGCCGGATGGGGCGGCGGCATTGGGGCGGGCGGGGTTTGACTGCATCTCGATGGCCGGCAATCACTGCATGGACTGGGGCACGGAGGCGTTCTTCGAGACACACGCAAACCTGATCGGCGCGGGCATGCAGGTGATCGGCGCAGGCGCGAACATCGCCGAGGCGCGCCTGCCCGCGAACTTCCTGCTGGGCGACGGAACTCGCGTTGCCGTACTGGCTTACTCGAGCATCCTGCCAATGGGCTATTGGGCCGAGGAACGCCGCCCCGGCTGCGCGCCGATGCGCGCGCATACGGTCTATGAACAAGTCGAAACCGACCAGCCCGGCACCCCGGCGCGCATCCACACTTATGCCCATGCAGGCGACCTTGCCGCGATGCAGGCGGACATCGCCAAGGCCAAGCGCGAGGCCGATGTGGTGATTGTCTCGCAGCATTGGGGCATCCATTTCGTCCGCGCCACCATCGCCGATTATCAGCGCGAGGTTGCCCGCGCCGCCGTCTCCGCCGGGGCGGATGCGGTGATCGGCGGGCATGCGCATATCCTTAAAGGCTGCGAGCTGATTGCTGGCAAGCCAGTGTTCCATTCGCTGTGCAATTTCGCCACCGACTTGCGCATGGACGCGGAACACGCCGCCTCGAAGAGCTGGAACGAGATCCGCGTGCTGGCTGAGGAATGGGAGCCGGATTTCGGCAGCCTCTACAACTTCCCCAAGGCATCAAAGCTGGCCATGCTGGCACGGCTGGAGATTGCAGGCGGCCAAGTGACTGCCGCCGGGCTGCTGCCACTGACCATCGGCCGCGACGCCGTGCCGCGCCTCGCCGCGCCGGGCAGTGCTGACCACGCCGAAGTGGTCGCCTATCTGGATGCCGTGACCCGCGAGGCAGGGTTAAATGCGCGTTACCGGCTTGGGTCAAACATGGTCGAACTGGTGGAGCACTCTGCATGAAACGCCTGTCTGCCTACCCGCTGGAGGCCATCGTCTTCCTCTATTTCCTTGCTTATCTGCCCAATGTCATGCTCACCCGCTGGGTGGCGACGACCTTGAATGCGGGCCTCGGCCGGCCGCTGACGGGCCTTGAAACGCTGCCCGCATCGCTCACCGTCAACCTTGTGCTGACCTGGTTGTTCATCTGGGCCTCGAGCTGGCACCGCGATGCCAATGCCGTCCAGCTGGGCAAGTGGCGCGTGCCCTGCCCTGACAGGCTGACCTTCATTTCCGGCATCGGCACCGCGCTGGTGCTGTTCACCGTGCCGCTGTCCTATACATTCCAGGGGGTGAGCATCCCCTTCATCCAGCTGATCATGCGCGGCGACATTCTGGTCATCGCACCGCTGGTCGATATCGTCTTCTCGCGCCGGGTGCGCTGGTGGAGCTGGGCGGCCTTGGGCATGGTGCTGGTGGCAATGGTAGTCACGCTGACCGACCGGGGCGGGCTCAAGCTGCCGCCGCTCGCGATCCTGACCGTGGTGCTTTACACGATCGGCTATTTCGTGCGGCTTTCGGTGATGACGAAGATCGGCAAGAACGGCGACGAGGCGCTGGTACGGCGCTATTTCGTCGAGGAAAAAATCGTTGCGCTGCCGTTGTCGATTGCATTCCTTGCGGCGATTTCCGCCTCGGGGCTGGGCGGGCAGGCGGGCGAGCTGCGCTGGGGCTTCATCGATGTGTGGAGCGATCCGGTGATCTGGCCGCTGGCGGGCATCGGCGTAACGCTGACCGTAGTTTCGGTCTTCGCCATCAAGATCCTCCTCGATCCGCGCGAGAACGCCTATTGCGTGCCGCTGGAGCGCGCAGCCAGCTTGGTCGCCGGGGTGGGCGGATCGGTGCTTCTGGCGCTCTACTTCACCGGCAAGATGCCCCGCCCGGCGGAATTCATCGGCGCCGGCATCCTGATTGCGGCAATCTTCCTGCTCAGCCTCGCGCCCAGGTTTGCCCGCAAATGAGCGCCGGCCTCACAGACCAGCTTTGCGCGGGCCTTGCGGGAATTGACTACGCAGGCCTGCCCTCATCGACTGTAACTGCCGCCAAGCGGGTGCTGCTCGATGCGACCGGCGTAATGCTGGGGGCGAGCGGCTCTGCGCCCGAAGTCGCGCCCTTTGTCCAGCTCGCGCGGGCAGGCGGCAACGGTCCTTGTGCCATCCTCGGCACGGGCCACCGCGTTGCCGCGCCCGCAGCTGCACTGGCCAACGGGGCCATGGCCCATGCGCTGGACTATGAGGACGCCTTCGACCGGGTGCCCGGCCATCCCAATGCGAGCCTCGTTCCCGCGCTGATCGCACTTTCGCAGTCGTCTGGCCCGGTCGGTGGCCGCCGCTTCCTTGCAGCACTTGCTGCCGGCTGCGATCTCGCCTGCCGCATGGCGCTGGCGCTGCGCCGACCGATGGAAGCGGGCAACTGGTATCCGCCGCCGATGCTGGGCGGCTTTGGCGCGGCAGCGGGCGCGGCAAAACTGCTTGGCCTGAACGCGGGCGGCATCCGCGATGCGCTCTCTCTGATGCTGTGCCAGACGGTCATGCCCGGCGAGATCAAATACAGTGAAGGCACCGTGATCCGCGCCGTGCGCGAGGCTTTTCCGGCACAGGCCGCGGTGACCTCGGCGTTGCTGGCGCAAAGCGGAGTGACCGGCTTCGAGGCGCCGCTGGAAGGCCGCGCGGGCTTTTATGCGCTCTATGCACTGGGCGAATATGACGAGGCTGACTTGCTGGGCGGGCTAGGCGCCCATTTCTGGATCGAGCAGCTGACTTTCAAGGCATGGCCAAGCTGCCGGGGCACCCATCCATTCATCGAGCTGGCACTCGGCTTGCGGGATCGCGGCCTTGCGCCTGTTGACATCGCCAAAGTGACCGTGCGCATCGACGAAGTGCAGCGCATGCTGGCCGAGCCATTGGCGCGCAAGCAGGCCCCGCAGACCCTGATCGACGCGAAGTTCTCGGTGCCTTTCTGCACCGCGCTGGCGCTGGTGCGCGGTCGGGTCGATCTCGACAGTTTCACTGGCGAGACTCTGGGGGACGCTGAGGTGCTGGCCATGGCGGCGAAAGTCGGCGTCGAAATGGCCGGTGAGGTCAATGGCTGGCAGGCGGGATCGGGCGGCCATCTGGTCATCAGGTTGCACGATGGCAGCTTGGTGGAGGCCGAAACTGCCGATGCGCTGGGCTGCCCCGAGCGGCCCCTGTCCGAGGCCCAACTGGTCGACAAATTCGCCGATTGCGCGAGCCGGGCGGCGGTGCCGATGGCTGCAAATGTCGCGCGGGCGCTGGCGGTGCGCATCCTTGCGTTGGAAGACTGCAACGACGTCGGGGCCTTGTTTGCCTAGAACACCGCCCGGATTTCGACCCGCCGCTGTGATTGCCCCGGCAGGCCATCCGCATCGGGATGATCGACTGGCCTTGCCGCCAGCACAGCCCGCGTCTCCACCCGCACTCCCGGCAGCATCCGCCGCAGCGATTCCGCCACTTTGTCGGCGCGTTCCTGCGCCACCAAGGGGCGCTCGGCTAGCCGCTGGCCGCTGACGGTCTCAGGCGTGGTCGCGGCAAAGCCGGTTACCACCAGCCGCGTCGGCTTTGCGGCACTGATCCAGGTGATCGCATTGTCGAGCAGGAAATCGCCGTATTGATAGAGCACAAAATCGCGGTCGAATTCGAAAAACAGACTGAAAGTCCTCTCCACATAAGGACCGGGAGACACTGCGCGGGGCACTACCATCGGCGCGATGTTACGCGCAGGCAGCACGAATTTGCGTCCCGTGAAGCCCTCGGCGGGCAGCATGTGGCGCGGGCAAGGATCGGGCAGGATCGAGCTGCGCGCCGGATCGAGCACGGTGCCGCCGCAGGGATTACCTGCGCCGGTTGCAACGCGCCCTTCAACCAGCACGGCATGGTTCCAGTCGGGCTTATGCGGCGATGGGCTGACATCATAGCGCACACCAGTGCTGCGATCATCCACCAGCCAGCAGCCTGATTTTTTGCCCGAATCGGCATCGCGATAAACCGGGCAGGCGACAAACCGCACCAGCGCGCCGGTCTCCGCCGCTGCCGCGCTCAGCGGCAGGCACAGCGCCAGCAGGGCTGCCAGGCGCCTCACAGCACACTCATCAGGTTGACCAGATCCTGCTTCTCCTGCTCGGTATAGCCGATCGAATAGCGGCGCTCGTAATAGTCGATAATGCCGCGCAGATCCTTCGCCAGACCATTGGAAAAATAAGGCGCGCGCGCGGCAAGCCCGCGCAGCGATTGCAGGGTGATCTTGCCGACATCGGCGCAGCGCCCGCTGGTCAGCGCGAAACCGGGATCATAGGTGTGGATCACCCGGCCATAGAACGGGTGGGGAGCTTTCAGGCAGGTTATGCGGAACAGCGGCAGATCAGGCCACGGATCGGCAAACGGCAGCGTGGTCGTACCCAGATCGACTTGCCCCGGTGCAACATCGTTGCCCATCTGGCTCATGTTGTGACAGAAAACGCAGGTGTTGCGCACCGGATTGCCGAAGCCAACGGGGGAGTTGATCCCAGCGCTGTCGGTAATCAGGAAAGTCTTTTCGCGGAACGACCTCGCCCCGCGCGCGACCGACTGGCGGAAGGCCAATTCTTGAGGGGAAAGTGTGGCGGCTTCGGCGGGCGTGATTTTCTCCCAGGCGGCAAATTCGCTCCACACCGGCACGCCGATATCGCCAAGCGCGCCGGGCTGCGAATCGCGCAGCTTGGCCGGGCCGCCCGCTGCCCCCAGCGTATCGAGCGCGCCACCGATGCGGCTGGATTGCTGGGCGACGAACAGGCTCTGTTCAAACTCGGCGATGCGCTGCTGCTGTTCCGGAGCAAGCCTTCCCATGAATTGCAGGTGGCTGGCGGCGGCATCTTCCATCTGTTCGCGCAGATTGCCCGCGCGGTTATCGGCCAGCAGGT
>JANOBA010000056.1:0-15171 GCA_031411415.1 Novosphingobium sp. | reverse complement strand
GCGCCGCGGTAGATTTCTGTCTGGCCCTTCTGACGTCCGAAGCCTTTGACTTCCGAGACGGTCATGCCCGCGACACCGATTGCGCTGAGCGCTTCACGGACCTCGTCGAGCTTGAAGGGTTTGATGATGGCGATGATAAATTTCATGCCTTGCCCCTGCTGAACACCGGCCAAGCGCCGGCCCGGAGACATAAGCAAGGGGTATGCCAGATTAGGATTCTGTTAGGATTCAGCGAATCCGGACGTGATCAGCCTGCCGCAGCGCGGCCGTATTCGCCCGATATGCAGGCACTGCCTAAAAATCAGGCACCATCGATGTAGCGATCGGTCGGCCGGGTGGGCAGGCCATCGATGCTGCGATCTCGCGCCGAATATTTGGCCGCCCATGCGTCCGCGTCCTGGCCAGTGTGGTATTTGACCAGAGTCTGCCGCTCCGCCTCAAGGCTCATCAGCGGCACGGCCCAGCCGCAACTGGTCTGGACGCTTTCCACCGCAATATCGAAAATCTGCCGCGTGCCGGGAAGCAAGGAAAACCGCGCCGCCACTTCGTCCCAGTCGGGATCCGCCGGCAGCACCGCCCGGCCCTTGCCATAGATCCGCAGGATCAGCGCGGGCTGCGCGAAGTTGCACATCATGATCGTGATCCGGCCATCTGCGATGAGGTGCGCGTTGGTCTCATTGCCCGAACCGCCAAGGTCGAGATAGGCAACGCGGGCAGGCGAGAGCACGCGGAAGGTATCAGCCATGCCTTTGGGGCTCAGGTTGATCCGGCCATCCGCCGCAGCGGTGGCAACGAAAAATACAGACTGCCGGGCGATCATCGCCACGTGATCGTCGGTGAGGGTATCGGTGAAGTCGGCCATGGGCGGACTTTAGCGCTCTTTGGTCGCCGAGAAAACCAGATCGGGATGCTTTTCCTGCTGATAGCTGACGTCCCAGCTCGATCGGGCCATGAACACCGGATCGCCGTCGCGGTCTTTCGCCAGGTTCGACATGTTGAAATCGGCAAACGCCTTAACCGCGCCTTCGCCGCCCTTGAGCCAGCGGGCGGTGTCGAACGGCGAGGGTTCGAGCACGGCCTCAACCTTGTATTCCGCTTCCAGCCGCGAAATCAGCACTTCAAGTTGCAACTGACCAACCACGCCGACAATCCACTGCGCGCCGATCTCGGGATAGAACACCTGGATCACGCCTTCTTCGGACAGATCATCGAGCGCTTTGCGCAATTGCTTGGTCTTGGTCGGGTCTTTGAGGATCACGCGGCGCAGGATTTCTGGCGCGAAGTTAGGCAGGCCGGTGAAGCGGACCTCGTTCTTCTCACTTAACGTATCGCCGACGCGCAACGTGCCGTGGTTGGGAATGCCGATGATGTCGCCGGCCTCTGCCGTGTCGGCCAGTTCACGATCCTGCGCAAAAAACAGGATCGGCGAATGCACGGCCATCGGCTTGCCGCTGCCCGAGGGAGTGAGCTTCATGCCGCGTTTGAAAGTGCCCGAGACCAGCCGCATGAAAGCGATCCGGTCGCGGTGCTGCGGGTCCATATTGGCCTGCACCTTGAAAATGAAACCAGTGACCTCATTGCCCTCGGGGCTGATTTCGCCGGCATTGCTGGGCTGCGGGCGCGGCGGCGGAGCGAAACCGGCGATTGCGTCGATCAGTTCCGCGACGCCGAAATTCTTCAGCGCCGAGCCGAAATAAACCGGCGTGAGATCGCCATTGCGGTAGGCTTCCAGATCGAAGGCCGGATAGCCGCCGCGCGCCAGCTCAACCTCGCCGGCGATCTCGGCGGGCAGCTCTTCGGCATCGCGCTTGCCCAGGAATTCGCGGCTGTCGCCCTCGGGCCGGCTGGTCAGCCCGGTGCCGAAATCAAGCACGCCACGGAACAGCCCGCCCATGCCGACCGGCCAGGCCATCGGGCAAACGTCGAGCGCCAGCGCATCGGCCACTTCGTCCATCAGATCGAACGGCGAGCGGCCCTCGCGGTCGACCTTGTTGATGAACGTGATGATCGGCACAGACCGAAGTCGGCAGACCTCGAACAGCTTGCGGGTCTGCGGCTCGATGCCCTTGGCCGCATCGATCACCATGATCGCCGAATCGACGGCAGTCAGCGTGCGGTAGGTGTCCTCCGAGAAATCCTCATGGCCCGGCGTGTCGAGCAGGTTGAAGGTAATGCCCTCACGCTCGAACGTCATAACGCTGGAGGTAACCGAAATCCCGCGCTGCTGCTCGATCTTCATCCAGTCCGACCGCGCGCGTCTGGCTTGCCCCCGCGCCTTGACCTCGCCCGCCAGATGGATCGCGCCGCCTTGCAGCAGCAACTTTTCAGTCAGCGTGGTCTTGCCCGCATCAGGATGCGAGATGATGGCGAAGGTACGCCTGGAAGAACTGGGGGGATTGGACATCAAAAAACTCTCAATCGAAACTTTCGTCATCCTGAACTTGTTTCAGGACCCATTTCTCGGTTTGCGCCGAAGCAGTTCGAAAATGCAACGGCGCGGTTTGCACTTTCAACGCAACACCTGTGTTGGCGGCACGATGGGTCCTGAAACAAGTTCAAGATGACAAAGTTGTCAGGGACGGAGCATTCCGCCCAGTTTCTCGACGGCTGAAATGATCGAAATCGAAATCGCCATAATCTCGGGATAGGTATAGCTTTTCTCACCCGGCTGAAGCGTCACTTCCACCGCCAGCGACTTCTGCCCATCGGGCACGCCCTGCCCGCGGAAATCATCAAACAGCCGCGCGGCAACGATGTTGGCCTTATCCGCGCCCTTGATCACGCGGACCAAATCGCCGGCGGGCAATTCGGCCGGGACCAAGAAAGCAAAGTCGCGCATCACTGCCTGCAAGGCGGGCGGGGCATAGCTGGCTCGCGCAAACGTGGCCGCGCCTTTCTTGCCGGGGATCGCGTCAAGGAACAGTTCGGCGACGGCCACCGATGCGTCGATATCGAACTGTTTCAGCAGCGCAGGATGCAGCATGCCGAAGCGGGCCAGCACATTCTTCGGACCAAGCCGCAACGTGGCGGACTGCCCGGGATGGAATTGTGGCCCGGCTTCTCCCATAACTTGCAAGTTATCGACCGGTGCTCCCGCCTCTGCCAGCAGCGCCAGCGCCTCGGCCTTGGCGTCGAATGCGTCGAAACTCGGCGCTTTGCCAGTCGCCCAGCCACGCGGGGTCTTCTCGCCAGCCAGCACCACGGCCAGCGACAGCCGCTCGTCGCTGGTGCCGCCTTCCCCGCGCAAATAGCGCCGCCCGATCTCGAACAGCCGCACCCCCACCGCGCCGCGATCGAGGTTGCGCTTGGCGGCGCTAAGCAGGCCCGGCAGCAGCGATGGCCGCATTGTTTTCATGTCTTCACTGATCGGGTTTGACAGCACCCACAGGCCGCCATTTCCTTGTGCGAAGACTTCGGCATCTGACTCAGGCAGGAACGACCAGGTGATCGCCTCATGGTTGCCCCGTGCGGCGGCGGCGCGGCGCAGGCGGCGCTCCAGCTTCTGCGCGGGCGTTGCCGTGGGCCTTGCAACGCCATCTGCGCGCGGCAGCGGCACACTGGCGACATTGTCCAGCCCGTGGATGCGGATCACTTCCTCGACCACGTCGGCCGCGCCGTCGATGTCGGGCCGCCAGCCGGGAACCGCGATGATCCAATCGTCCGCCACCGTGAAGCCAAGTGCCTCAAGGATGCGTTTCTGCTCGGCATCGGGCACGACGGCCCCGCCCAGCCGCTCGGCCAACGCGGGATCATATGCCACTTGCTTCGCAGCAATGGGCGGCGTGCCCGCGCGGATCACTTCAGAGGCTTCGCCGCCGCACAGGCCAAGGATCATCGCGGTAAGATAGTCCATGCCGCGATCGAGGAAGACAGGGTCCACACCCCGCTCGAACCGACTGCGGGCATCGGACGTAAGGTTCAGCTTGCGGCCAGTCGCGGCAATGCTCTCGGGATCGAAATAGGCGACTTCGATTAACACATCCGTCGTGTCGGCAGAGCAGCCCGAATGCTCGCCGCCCATGATCCCGGCGATGTCATGAACCTGCGCGTCATCGGCGATCACGGTCATGCTGCCATCGAGCGCATATTCTTTGCCATTGAGCGCCAGCACCGTCTCGCTCGCCCGTGCCTTGCGGGCCACGACCGCGCCGCTCAGCTTCGCCAGATCATAGACATGCGCCGGGCGGCCATGCGCCAGCATCACCGCATTGCTGATGTCCACCAGCGCCGAGATCGGCCGCTGTCCGGCGGCCTTCAGGCGCGTCTGGAGCCAATCGGGCGAAGGGCCATTTTTCACCCCCCTGATGACCCGGCCATAGAACGCCGGGCAGCCCTCGGGGTCATCTGTTCGCACTTCGACCGGGCAAGGGAAGCTGCCGGGGACGCTGGCCACTTCGATCGGCACCATCGCGCCGATGCCCGCCGCCGCCAGATCGCGGGCAATGCCGTAAACCCCCATGCAATCGGGCCGGTTCGGCGTGATCGCCACATCGAACACCGGATCGGAGCCGTTGTATGCGGCGAAGGCTGTGCCCACCGGCGCATCGGCTGGCAGCTCGATGATCCCGTCATGATCCTCGCCAAGCTCCAGCTCGCGCGTGGAACACATCATGCCGTTGCTCTCGACGCCGCGAACAGACGCCTGCTTGAGCACCATGCCGTTGGCCGGAACCACCGCGCCGGGCAGTCCCAGCACGCCGACCAGCCCCGCGCGCGCATTGGGCGCGCCGCAGACGACTTGCAGCGGAACTCCATCCCCGGCATCGACAGTCAGCACCTGCAGCTTGTCCGCATCGGGATGGCGCGCCGCGGTCAGCACTTTTGCGACGCGGAAGCCCGCCAGCTTCTCCGCCGGATCATCGATGCTTTCGACTTCCAGCCCGATGGCGTTGAGCTTGGCCGCAATCGCCTCGATGCTCGCATCGGTATCGAGGTACTGCTTCAGCCATGAGAGGGTGAACTTCATGCTGCTGTTCCCACACCGGCCGACAGCGTCGGCACATCGAGCGCCGAGAAGCCATAATGCCCCAGCCAGCGCACATCGCCATCGAAGCAGGCGCGCAGATCGTTCATCCCGTATTTGAGCATGGCGAGGCGGTCCACCCCGACGCCGAAGGCAAAGCCCTGCCATTCGTTCGGATCGAGACCGCCAGCCTCCAGCACGCGGGCGTTGACCATTCCCGAGCCCAGCAATTCCATCCAGCTGTGCCCCGGATCATCGCCGCTCCCGCCAACCACGCGGCGACCACCCTCAAAGCTGTAGCCTGTATCGACCTCGACCGAAGGCTCGGTGAACGGGAAATAACTCGGCCGCAGGCGAAGCACGATGTCGTCACGCTCGAAGAAAGCCTTCAGCAAGGTTTCCAGCGTCCATTTCAGGTGGCCAAGGTGGATGCCTTTGTCGATGACGAGGCCTTCGATCTGGTGGAACATCGGCGTGTGCGTTGCGTCGCTGTCCGAGCGGTAAACCCGCCCCGGGGCGATGATGCGCAAAGGCGCGCCCTTCTCCAGCATCGTGCGGATCTGCACTGGCGAGGTATGCGTGCGCAGCAGCATTTCCTCGCCCGCTACATCGCGATCCGGGAAATAGAACGTGTCGTGCATCGCGCGCGCCGGATGGCTCTCGGGCATGTTGAGCGCGGTGAAATTGTGCCAGCCGTCCTCGATCTCGGGGCCAGTGGCGACGGCAAAGCCGAGGTCGGCGAATATCTCCGCCAGCTCGTCCATCACCTGGCTGACCGGATGGACCGAGCCTCGCGGGGTTTCGGGCGCGGGCAGGCTGAGGTCGATTTTCTCCGATGCCAGCCGGGCTTCGAGCGCCGCGCCTTCCAGAGCGGCCTTGCGGGCGGCCAATACTTCGGTGATTACTTCGCGCAAAGCGTGAATCTTCGGGCCGGTGCTCTGGCGTTCATCAGGGCTCATCGCGCCCAGCGACTTCAGCAGCGCCGAAACCGAGCCCTGCTTGCCCAGAAACTCAACACGCAGCACCTCGAGGCTATCAAGCGCATCCGCCATGCTGATCCGCGCCAGCGCCTCATCCCTCATGCCTGCGTAGTCCACTCGAATGCCATCCACCATTGCCGTTCAAGCGCGGGTCCATAGGGCCCGAAGACGCGTTTCGCAATCAGCGACCGCGCGCCGGGCCTTCCGGACCGTCGAGCGTCTGCACTGCCGATCCCGCCATGCGCTCGCGCTCGCGCATCACCGCGCCGATCAGCTGCTTGGGCAGCGCGGCATACTGGCTGGGGGTCATCCCCATGAACTGGCGGCAATCGCGCACGAATTGCGCCTGGTCGTGATAGCTGCCGTCGATCGCGCCGATCCATTTGAGCGAGGGGTCGAGCATGAATTGCGACAGGCTGCGCATGAAGCGCTGGCGGCGCAGCAGCAGCTTGGGCGAAAAGCCGAAGGCGCGGCGGCAGACCCGCTCGATGGTCCGCTGGCTGGCCCCGGCGCGGGCGACCATCTGCCCCACGCTTGCCGTCCCGGGATCGACCAATGCAGCATGGATCGCCATGATGCGCGCCTCGTCGGCCAACGGCACGCCGGCGTGTGCGGTGAAAAAAGCCGCGATCCGGTCATACTCGGCCTGATGGTCTGCCGCCTCGCCATAAAGACCGTCAACAAGTGGGCGGAAATGGGCGAAGGCAGGATCACTGTGTCCGTCGAGCACGCGGTCGGCATAATCGGCAGCCGGGGCGCCGACGAATTTTGCCCAGCCCAGCGGCAGCAGCCCGATCCCCCACATGCGCGTCGAGCCAACCGCAAAGCGCACGGCCTGCGAGCTGGGGCCGGTTACCGGAAACCGCGTGCCTGAAACCCATTGGCCACCAAGCGTCCATGCCTCAGGGGCCTCACCGTCATGAATGCGCAGGTTTGCCCATTCGGGCATCAGGTGATCTTCGATTCGCCCGCCGCCCGGCACAGTCCATTCGACGAGGTAGAATGTGGTGAAATAGCGCCGCAAGGCTTCGGGCGGTGGATAGAACCGCACTTGCACCTTCAATTCCTGCGACACCCGGCAAACCCCCGCTTTGCCGGGTGTCTACAGTAATCATGGCCGGGTTAGAACAAGTCATTGATGGCAGGCACAAAAAAGGGCGCCGCCGATTGCCTCGGCCGCGCCCCTTTTTGTTGTCCTTAGCCGAAAATCAGGCCGGAAGCGCTGCTTTCGCCTGGGCGATCACCGAAGCGAACACGCCGGCTTCGTTCATCGCCAGATCGGCCATGGCCTTGCGGTCCAGCTCGATGCCGGCCAGCTTGGTGCCGTGGATGAACTGCGAATAGGTCAGGCCTTCGGCGCGAACCGCAGCGTTGATGCGCTGGATCCACAGTCCGCGGAACGACCGCTTCTTAACCTTGCGATCGCGATAGGCATACTGGCCGGCCTTTTCGACCGCCTGCCGCGCGACGCGGATGGTATTCTTGCGGCGGCCGCGATAGCCCTTGGCCTGCTCGAGAATATTCTTGTGCTTGGCGCGGGTGGTTACACCCCGTTTGACTCTTGCCATAATTCAGTACTCCAAATTTCGATTAACCAAGCCCGTAGGGTGCCCATTTCTTGATAACCTTTGCATCTGCATCGGAAATCACGTCGGCGCCGCGGTGCTGGCGGATGTACTTGGCATTATGGCTCATCAGGCGGTGGCGCTTGCCAACGGCCCCATGCTTGATTTTGCCGGTGGCAGTGAGCTTGAAGCACTTCTTCACGCCGCTCTTGGTCTTGAGCTTGGGCATTTTCATCTCCTTGGTTGCGACGCGAAGGACCGGCCCTGGCAGCCCTAGATAGCCAGGCAGGCCCCACTTCACGTGTCGGCGAAGCGGCGGCCTTTAGGTGGGGATTGCGCGGAAAGCAAGGATTGAGTCGGGTTAACGCCGTGCCGCCGCCCGCCCGATTTCGCTCAGTTCCTGCGCCAGCAACAGCTCGGCGTTCTGGCTGTTGCCCAACAATGCCGTATGCAGCGCCATCAGACGTTCGATAAGCCGCTCCAGCCGCCTGCCGCGCCAGCGCGCCAGCTGCACGCCGATATCGCGCTTGTCCTTCCAGAAGATCCGCCGCGCGGCGGCTTCCGATTCGATCAGCCGCGCCGCATCGCCTCGGGGCCCAAGCTTGGCCGCCAGCGCGCCCAGCTGCGCAGCTCGGCGCTCGAAAGCCAGCAGCAGCCCGACCGGATTGAGCCCCAGTTCACGCATCCGGCGCAGTTCGCCGGGAATTTTGCGCACTTCGCCCGCCAGCACAGCGTTGACCAGCGCGGCAAAGCCGTCTTCCTCGGTGCTCGCGCCGATCGCGTCGATATCCGCTGCGGTGACCGTGCGCGGGCTTTCCGGGGCGGCATCAAGATAAAGCGCCAGCTTGGTCACTTCGCTGCGCGCCAGCCGCGTATCGAGCCCGGCGGCGCGCGCCAGCCGTTCGGCAAGGTCATCGCCCATGCGCAGGCCCACTGCGCCCGCCATATCGCGCACTGCCGAGGCGACAGCGCGCAGCTCGGGCGGGTGGAACATCGCCACCAGCGCATCGGGGCGGCCTTCGAGCAGCTTGGCGGTGCGCGATTTGTCGCTGGCGGCGCTGGCCACGATCAGCACCGGGCACGGGGCGGAACCGCCTTCCATCTCGCCAGAGAGCAGCACCTCGACAGCGGCAAACACATCGTCGCCAGCCGCGCGCACATAGATATGCCGGTCGCCGCCAAACAGCGAGGTGGAGCGCGCCTCGTCGCCCAGCCGCACGAGATCGCGTTTCAGATCGCCGCCCGAAAGCTCGATACGTTCGCCGACGTCGCCGAGCAGCGCGATGATGCGCTCCGCTGCATCCGCCGCGCCGGCTTCATCTGGTCCGCAGAAATAGAACACTTTTGCTGCCACCACCGCGCGCGGGGCGGCGCTGGCGAAATCCCGCTGGGTAGCTTTCACTTCTGCTCGCGCAGCTGCAGCGCGATGGTCGTGACGATGCGGTCCGCAACATCGCGGGAGAGGTTTTCCAGCGCGGTGTTTTCCGCCGCGATGGTGGCATATTCCGATGAGACGACATCGATGCCCGCGTCCGAACCGGCAGTCGCGTCGAGCACGATAGTGCCGTTTTCAAGGTCAACCAGCTGATAGCGCGCGCGCAAGGTGCGCCGCTCGCGCCCGATGGTGTCGTCCGAGAGCAGGCCGAGGCCTTCAAGCTTGTCATCCAGCCGCACATCGAGCCGATAGCGCGTGGCGCCGCTGCCCCGGCCAGACTGCAACCGGTCGCTCAGCGCATTGCGCATCAGCCAGCCCGCGCGGCCCTCGATGGGGGAAATGTCGATTGCAGCCAGTCCTTGCGCCACCGCGCCGCTGCCGCCGCCCGCATACATCGGCTGGAGCCCGCAGGCAGCGAGCAGCAAGGCAGATAGCAAGACCGCCAGCTTTTTCATGCAACCAGATTCACCAAACGGTCGGGCACGACGATGACCTTTTTGACGGGCTTGCCTTCAAGCGCACGCTGCACCTTGTCGCTGGCGAGGGCAAGCGCCTCAAGGTCGTCCTTACCAGTGCCCTTGGCGACCGTGATCGTGTCGCGCAGCTTGCCCATGACCTGGATCGCCACGGTGACTTCGTCCTCGACCAGCATGGCGGGATCGTATGCGGGCCAGGGGGCATCGGAAACGAGACCTTCGCCAGCCATCTGCGCCCAGACTTCTTCGGCGAGATGCGGCATCATCGGGGAAACCAGCAGCAACAGCTTGCGGATCGCGTCCGAACGGGTGGACGAGAGCGGCGCTTTCTCGATTGCCCCGGTCAGCTCATAAATCCGCGCGACCGCCTTGTTGAAGCTCAGCGCCTCGATATCCGCAGCCATTGCGGCGACGGTCTGGTGAACCTTGCGCTCGAGCGCGGCGTCATTCTGGGCATCGGCACCTGCCCCGCCCGCGCCCACTTGCCCGAACAGCCGCCACAGCCGCTGGACGAACCGCGCGCAGCCCTCGATCCCGGCTTCGGACCATGGCAGGTCGCGCTCGGGCGGCGAATCGGATAGCATGAACCAGCGGATTGCGTCGGCGCCATAGTTAGCCACGATCTCGTCCGGATCGACGACGTTCTTCTTCGACTTCGACATCTTGATGACGCGGCCGATCCTGACTTTTAGACCTGTGGCCTTATCGAAAGCCTCACCTCCTCGACGCTCCACTTCACCGGGTGATCGAAATTCCGTCACAGATTCGTGTGCGGCTTCGTCTAACCACCCAAATCGCACCTTCTCCTCTTGTGTGGGCGGACGAGACACAGTGTAAGTCTCATGCGTCACCATGCCCTGCGTAAACAGGCTGGCAAACGGCTCCTTGATCCCGATCTTGCCGATCCGCTCCAGCGCGCGCGTCCAGAAGCGGGCATAGAGCAAGTGCAGGATCGCATGTTCGATGCCGCCGATATATTGCTCGACCGGCAGCCAACGCGCGATGCCGGCCTCGTCGAAAGGCTTGTCCGCCGGCTGGCTGGCGAAACGCAGGAAATACCACGATGAGTTGACGAATGTATCGAGCGTGTCCGTCTCGCGCTCGGCCTTGCCGCCGCAACTTGGACACGTCACGTGCTTCCACGTCGCATGCCGCAGCAGCGGATTGCCCGGCTGCTGGAAGTCGACATCCTCGGGCAGCACCACCGGCAGGTCCGCCTTGGGCACCGGCACAACGCCGCATGTGGCGCAATGAATGAACGGGATCGGTGTGCCCCAATAGCGCTGGCGGCTTACGCCCCAGTCGCGCAGGCGGTATTGCGTCTCGGCCTCGCCCCAGCCTTCGTGAGCGGCTTTGGCGATGACGGCAGCCTTGGCCTCGGGCACGCTCATGCCGGTCATCCAGCTGGAGTTCACCAGCTTGCCGGGGCCAGTATAGGCCTCATTACCGTCAAAATCGGCGTCTTCGTTTTCGCCTTCTGCGACCACGCGGCGCACCGGCAGGTCATACTTGCGGGCGAAATCGAGATCGCGCTGGTCGTGCGCCGGGCAGCCGAAAACCGCCCCGGTACCATAGTCCATCAACACGAAATTGGCGACATAGACTGGCAGGTGCCAATCGGGATCAAGCGGGTGCTCGACCGAAAGCCCAGTGTTGAAGCCCAACTTCTCGGCGGTTTCAAGCTCAGCCGCGGTGGTCCCGCCGCGCTTGCACTCCGCGATGAAATCTTGCAGCTTGGGCGCGTTTTTCGCCATTGATGCGCTGAGCGGATGGTCCGCCGCGATGGCCAGAAAACTCGCGCCAAACAGCGTGTCTGGCCGGGTGGTGAACACCGCGATGCCGTCCTGGGTTCCCGCCAGCTTGAACGTGCAGCGCAGGCCTTGCGATTTGCCGATCCAGTTTTCCTGCATCGTGCGGACTTTTTCGGGCCAGCCATCGAGCGTGGAAAGCCCATCGAGCAGTTCCTCGGCAAAGTCGGTGATCTTGAGGAACCATTGGTTGAGCTTGCGCTTTTCGACCAGCGCGCCGCTGCGCCAGCCGCGCCCATCGATCACCTGTTCGTTGGCTAGCACGGTCATATCGACCGGGTCCCAGTTAACCGCCGATTCCTTGCGATAAACCAGCCCGCCGGCATAAAGATCAAGGAACAGCGCCTGTTCGTGGCCGTAGTATTCGGGCTCGCAGGTCGCCAGTTCGCGGCTCCAATCGAGCGCGAAGCCGAGGCGCTTTAGCTGCGCCTTCATGTTGGCGATGTTTTCCCGCGTCCAGCCGCCGGGGTGGACGCCCTTTTCCATCGCGGCATTCTCGGCCGGCATGCCGAAAGCGTCCCAACCCATCGGATGCAGCACTTCGAAGCCCTGCATCCGCTTGTAGCGGGCCAGCACGTCGCCCATCGTATAGTTGCGGACGTGGCCGATGTGGATGCGCCCCGATGGATAGGGAAACATCTCCAGCACGAAGCTGCGCGGCTTTTCGGAAGCATCGTCGGCACGGAAGGTCTGGCGCTCGTCCCAGACGCGCTGCCAGCGTCCGTCGGCAACCGACGGATCAAAGCGCTCGCTCATGTGAGGATCAGCCGCCGACGGCGTTGCGCCGCAGATCGCGCGCCTTGGTCAGGATGATGTCTTCCAGCCGCTGCACCGTCGCCGCCTGCACCGGAGCGTTCACCCAGTCCGACCCTTGCGCGATCTGGCGGCTGGCGGAAACGCGCAGCGCATCAGCGCGCAGATCCTGATCGAGGATCGTCACCGAAACCTTGACCCGCTCGCCCGGATTGGCGGGATTGGCATACCAGTCCGTCACGATCACGCCGCCGGCGCTGTCGGTCTGGAGCATCGGCATGAACGAGAGCGCATCGAGGCTGGCACGCCACAGATAGGCGTTGACCCCGATCTGTGAGACGCTGGAGGCCGCCAGCGACATCTTCGCCCGGCGATTGCCGCCGCCACAGCCGGCCAGCGCCAGCGCCATTGTAGCGGCGATCGCGATCTTGAAGGGCAAGCTGATCTGGCGGCTGCTGCTCATCGTGTTGGCTGTCATCGTATCTCTTCCGGGTCCTGTCATCCTGAGCGCGGCGCGAGCGGTGCGTCGGCCCATTTGGGGCACATGGGTTTCATGTCTCTATAGCCGCCGCTGGCATTGCGGCAAGGGGCGGCGGCGCAGAAGGGCCACAGGCTATCCCGGCCGTGAATGCGCGCTGAATGCTGCTCTGCGCGCATCAGCGCATTTTCGGTTCGGGAATCGCCCGGAATGTGGCATGATCAGGCTGCATTCAGCTTTGCGCCGGCATTAAGCTGGCAAAGTTTGGCCCCCGAATTGGCGATTCGTCCGGGGCGCAGGGTGCAATTTTGGAGCGCGAGATGGCGAGCATCAGTCGGAGCGCGGGCATCAGTCGGAGCGCGGGCAACAGTCGAGGCCAGGGCGGCATGGCGGCGGGAGCATTGCTTGCCGGTGCAGTCAGCCTGCTCGCCCTGCCCAGCGCTGTGCTCGCTTTCACCAGCAGCTTCACGCCCAAGCCAGCGCGACACGCCGCCGAGCCAGCCAGCAGCACAATGCCTGCCTCGCGCCTGGCCGCAAGGCTTGCGCCGGCAATCCCGGTCCATTCGCTGGGCAAGGGCCAGATGTTCCGCTTCACTCCCGCCGGCAACGCCAGTCGCACCAGCCGGTCGGTGACGGTCGCGGTGCGGTTCGATCCAGTCGCCGCGCGCGGCATTCTGGTGCGCGGCACTTTGCCCCCGGCGCCGCAGCCCGGCGCGCCCGCCGTGCAGATTTCCCCCACCGCCTTCAGCCTTGGCGTATCGCGCGGCTATCACAGCTTTGCCCAGGGCATCGCCGTGCCAGCCGAAGAGCGCAAGGCCGATGCGCCCGATCTCGGCAAGTTCACGCTGGCTCCAGCGGGCGGCGGCGATCCCTCGCGCTTCAGCCCGCGCATCGTGCTCGACCAGAAAGAGCCGACCGGCCGCGCACCGCGCACGTTCTCTGACGCGGCAGACCGCGTTGATCTGGGCGGCGCCTATCGCCTGGGCCGCAATATCGATGTCACCGCCGGAGTGCGCTATTCGCAGGAGCGCGACCGACTGCGCCCACTGACCGACGGCAAGAAAGATAACCAGGCGGTCTATCTGGGCACGCAATTCCGCTTTTGAAACGCCGCATTGGGCGCTAACCTTCCTGTGGGCGGTGCAGGAAGGATGAAGGCGGCATGGCACGCATTGCAGTTGTAACCGGGGGAACGCGGGGTATCGGCGAGGCAATCTGCCTCGCGCTTAAGGATCAGGGTTATACAGTCGCGGCCAACTATGGCGGCAATGCCGTCAAGGCGCGCGAATTCACCGCCAAATCAGGCATTCCGGCCTACCAGTGGGATGTTGGCGATCATCAGGCCTGCCTCGATGGCTGCGCCCGGATCGAGGCCGAGATTGGCGCGATCGATGTTGTGGTCAACAATGCTGGCATCACCCGCGATGGCGTGCTCCACAAAATGAGCTTCGATGACTGGAACGAAGTGATGCGAATCAACCTGGGCGGTTGCTTCAACATGGCCAAGGCCACCTTCCCCGGCATGCGGACACGCGGCTGGGGCCGGATCGTCAACATCGGCTCGATCAATGGCCAGGCCGGGCAGTATGGCCAGGTCAACTATGCCGCCGCCAAGTCCGGCATCCATGGCTTCACCAAGGCGCTGGCGCAGGAAGGCGCGAAATTCGGCGTCACGGTCAATGCCATCGCGCCGGGCTATGTCGATACTGACATGGTCGCCGCCGTGCCCGCCCCGGTGCTGGAAAAGATCGTCGCCAAGATCCCCGCCGGAAGGCTGGCGCAGGCCAGCGAGATTGCCCGCGGAGTGGTGTTTTTCGCCGCGGAGAACGCCGGCTTTGTCACTGGCTCCACGATGAGCATCAACGGCGGGCAGCATATGTATTGATGACCACGCCTTACCATCCCCCCATAAAACGCTCGGTCGAGATCGCTGGCCACAAGACCTCGATCAGCCTCGAACCGCTGTTCTGGGAGTTGCTGAAAGACGCCGCCGCGCGCGAAAGCCTGCCGATCAATGCCCTCGTCGCGCGGATCGACGTGCTGCGCATGGAGGCCGAGACGCCGCCCGGCCTCGCCAGCGCATTACGGTTATGGCTGGCTTCAGAACTGGGTCAACAGCAGTCCGGCTAGCGCCGCCACTGCCAGCACTTCCATGACATTGCGCTTGAAGCGAAACAGCAGCAGCGCTGCGCCGATACCTATTACTGCCGCCCGCCAATCGAGGCTGGTGACATCGGGCAGGCCGAACACTTCCGACTCGGGCCGGGCAAACAGCACATGCAAGGCGAACCACAGTGCCAGATTGCCGATCACGCCGACCACCGCCGCCGTGATTGCCGCCAACGCTGCCTGCAATGAAGGCACCCGCTCCAGCCGGTCCATCCACGGCGCGGCGGCGAATATCCACAGGAAGCAAGGCGCAAAGGTCACCCAGGTGGTGAGCCCTGCCCCCAGAAGGCCCGAAATCAGCGGCGAGAGCGCACCGGGATCGCGCCAGGCCGCGAGGAAACCGGTGAACTGCGTGACCATGATCAGCGGTCCGGGCGTGCTTTCTGCCAGCCCCAGCCCGTCGGCCATTTCGCCCGCCGACAGCCAGCCGAAATGCTCCACGGACTGCTGCGCCATATAGGCGAGCACGGCGTAAGCCCCGCCAAAGGTCACCACCGCCAGCTTGGAAAAGAACGCGCCGATATCCCACAGCACCGAATCGCGC
>JANOBA010000055.1:0-4193 GCA_031411415.1 Novosphingobium sp. | reverse complement strand
GGATCCTCGATCTGGTGCCTTATTCCAAGACTGCGGCCAAGCAGTTCCTGATCGATCAGTTTGGCTGGCAGGACTATGGCGGCAAGCATTATGAGCAGGTCTTCACCCGTTTTTATCAAGGCACGATCCTGCCCCGGCGCTATGGCATCGACAAGCGCAAGGCGCATCTCTCGAACCGGATCCTCAACAATGAGATCACCCGCGATGAAGCGCTGGCGGACTTGCAACAGCCTGCTGACGACCCCGCACGGGCTGCAGCTGACCAACGCTATGTCGCCAAGAAGCTGGGTTGGAGCGACGAGGAATTCGAGGCGATCCTGTCATTGCCGTCGGTGCCTCACGAGACTTATGGCACTGATGCTGCGCAGCGTGCCCGCGCCGATGCCGCCATTCGCATACTCCAGCCTTTCGCCAAGCTGGGCCGCCGAATGCTGGGATTCGCGCGCAAATGAGACAGAAATTGAGCAAGCTGGCGAAACGCGTATCGCGCCAGTTCAACCGCATTTCGCCCGAGGCCACCCGACGCGCGCTGGGGCAGGCCGTGGGGCAAGTGGGGGGGGCAGACCTGCTGTTCGTCCATTCCTCGCTCTCGGGGCTGGGGCACTTCACCGGCGGACCGGAGGACATCCTCGCCGCGCTGCGCGAGGTGTCTGGAACGCTGGGGCTGCCGACCCACACCTATACTTATCCCGAGGTTCTCGGCGAGGCCGCAGCGGTGTTCGATGCGGCCACCACGCCATCACACAATGGCCAGCTGACGGAAATCTTCCGCGCCCAGTCCGGCGTGATCCGCTCGGTCCAGTCGACTCATTCGCTGGCCTTGGCCGGGCCGCTCGCTGCCCAGCTGACTGCCGGGCACTACCTGTGCGACACGCCCGCCGGCGCCGGAACGCCCTATGCCCGAATGATCGAGGCCAAGGCCAGCGCGCTGATGTGGGGGGTGAGCTTTCACTCCTACACATTCTATCACACTGCCGAAGACGCTGCCGGTAGTCCATTCGCCTACGAGCCCGAAACCCGCGACCGGCTGCGCGTGATCGACGAGACCGGACAGCCCCGCGAATGTATCTCGCGCCGCCAGACCCGCGATCCGCGCCGGTTTGCCGAATGCGGCGAGCTGATGGAGCGCGCAGGCCTGGTGCGCCGCACACCGCTGGGCAAAGGTGCCTTGCTGTTCGTGCCCGACTGCGCCAAGGCGCACGACTTCCTGGTCGAGCGCTTGCGCAAAGTGCCCGATTTCCTGTTTATGAACTGCGCCGCGCCGCTGGCCTGAGACTTCGGAGTTATTCACCATGAAAGTCGGCATAATCGGCACGGGCGCCATCGCGCGCGAACATGCCCGCGCGATTGCCACGGTGCCCGCCAGCGCCACGCTCGTTGCGGCCTGCGACGTCGCGCCCACGCAGCTTGCCGCCTTTGCCGAGGACTTCGGTGTGGCGCGCACATATCCCTCGTTCGCCGAGCTGATTGCTGACCCCGATGTCGAGCTGGTCGCAGTTGCCACGCCGCCCGCCATGCACGAAGAAGCCGTGATCGCGGCGCTGGAGGCAGGCAAATTCGTCCTCTGCGAAAAGCCGTTGGCCCATTCGCTCGCTTCGGCCGAACGGATTGCGGCGGCGGCAGCGAGGCATCCCGGCAAGCTGTCGGTCTGCCATCAGCTGCGCTTTGATCCACGCTACGCCCGTCTGATCTGGCTGGCGAACAACGGCTGGATAGGCGATGTGCAGGAGGCTGTTGTCGAGCGCCACGGCTATATCTGGCAGTCGCCGGTGCCGGGCGCGGCACGCTGGTGGGGCCGCTGGGATGTGGCCGGCGGCGGCGCGCTGATGACCCAGATGATCCACGAGGTGGACATCATGCTCCAGGCAATGGGCGAGGCGACAATGGTCAGCGCAAGCATGGACACGCGCTTCACCGACATTGAATCGGAAGACTGGATCGAACTTGAGGCGAAGTTTGCCGACGGCCGTATGGCGCGCTGCGCGGCGTCGGTAGGTTCGGGCCAGGCGCGCGGTTTGCTGGAGGTCCGGGGCAGCAAGGGCGCCGTCACTGCCGGCGGGATCAGCCTTGGCGATCCGGCGCAGGAAGCGCGGGCGATTGCCGCAGTCAATGCCGCGCTGCCTGATACGCGCCCAGCGCCGGTTTCGTCCTCATTGCCGGTGCGCGCTGTGCGCAAAGTGATGCGCAAACTGCTGGGCGGGCCGCCATCCGAGCTTAGCCCGCATGCTTTGCTATACAAGGAGATTGCCAGCGCGGTGGCTGCCGGAAAGCCGCTGCCGATTCCGGTTTCGGAAGCGATGCCGGCGCTCCAGCTGTGTGCCGGGGCCTATGAAGCGGCGATCAAGGGCAGCGCCGTGTCGCTGCCGCTGGGCGCAGCGGCGGCGGTGCATGGCGGGGTGACCCCGGCGGTCTATGCCTCGCGCAACAAACCGGTGGAAGCGGTGCGGCCGGTGCCAGCCTTGCCCAAATCAAGTGTCGTGCGCATCGGCATGATCGGGCTCGACACGACCCATGCCACCACTTTCGCCGAACTGCTGCACAATCCCTATGCCGGCGATCACATTCCCGGCGCCCGCGTGGTCGCGGCTTTCGCCGGCGGCTCGCCCGACATGGCGATCAGCTCCAGCAGAGTAGGCGGGTTCACGGCGGAGCTGCGCGACAAATACGGCGTGCCGATCCTCGCCACGCCTGAGGAAGTCGCCGACGCGGCGGACGTGGTGTTCATCCTCTCGTCGGACGGGCGCTCGCATCCCGGGCTGTTCCGTTCAGTCGCTGGGCGGGGCAAGCCGGTGTTCATCGACAAGCCGCTGGCGATTTCGAGCAGCGATGCCGCACAGATCGTTGCCATGGCCAAAGCGAGTGACACGCCGATTTTCGCCAGTTCGGCCTTTCGCTATGCCGACGGACTGGTGGCGGCGATGCGCAAGATCCGCGACGCTGGTGAACAAGTCGTGTCTTGCGAGGTCCGCTATTGGGGGCAGATCCAGCCCACCCAGGGCCGTTTTTACTGGTATGGCATCCACGGCGCCGAAATGCTTTTGGCGGTGATGGGCAAGGGCATCAAAGCGGTGTGCGCCCGCACTGAAAGCGCGTGCGACATCATCGAAGTCGAACACTACGATGGCCGCCGATCGTCGATGATCGGCGATCATAACGTCGGCGATTTTCGCGTTTCGATCGAAACCGACAAGCAGACCCATGCCGCACCCGCCGACGGAGCACTCGCGCCGAGAATCCTCGCTGCCGCGCTCGATCTGCTGACGCCGGGCGGGTATCCGCGGCTGTGGCGGGCATCGGATGCCGGCTCGGTCAGCGGGCGCCCGGGCAAGCTGCTCGATCCCGATATCGCCGAGACAATGGAAGTCATTGCCCTGCTTGAGGCCGCCCAGCGCAGCCTGGCAAGCGGCGGTGACTGGACCCCTATCGAAAGCCGGGAACTGTCGTGATCCTCAAACTGCGCATTCTGATCGGGCAAGTGGCCCGCAAGGCCCTCGCTGCGGCGAATATCGATCCCGGCTATGTGCGGGCATTGATCAAGCCGATGGGCCAGGTCCACGGCGGCCCGCGCGCGCGGCGCTTCCCGTGGCCCAAACGCAGCCACTTTGGCCAGGAAGAACGCCGGGCGGTGATGGGGCTGATCGACCGGGAAATCCGACGCGGCGGGGCGATCATTTATAACGGGCCGGAAAAGGCCGGCTATTGCAGCGAATTTGCCGATTGGCTCGGCGGCGGCTTTGCCGAGACGGTCAATTCGGGGACCAACGCGGTCTATGTCGCGCTGCGCTCACTCGATCTGGAGGCGGGCTCCGAGGTGATCGTGCCTCCCATCACCGATCCGGGCGGCACCATGCCGGTGGTGATGATGAACTGCATTCCGGTGCCCGCAGACACCGTGCAGGGTTCGCTGAACACCAGCGCGGAGGAAATAGCCAAGGTTATCACCGCGCGGACATCGGCGATCCTTATCGCCCACATTGCCGGCCAGACGCTCGATATGGACCCGATCCTTGCGCTGGCAGCAGAGCATGGCATTCCTGTGGTGGAAGACTGCGCTCAGGCGCATGGCGCGATGTACAAAGGCCGCATGGCTGGGACGCTGGGCGCGGTCTCGGCCTTTTCAACCATGTTCGGCAAGCATCATTCGACTGGGGCACAAGGCGGCGTCGTGTTTACCCGCGACACGATGATCTTCG
>JANOBA010000054.1:0-8983 GCA_031411415.1 Novosphingobium sp. | reverse complement strand
AGTGCCGACGTACCCATTCTTGAGTCCACTAACGCAGTAATGGAAAGGAAATTATCATGAAGAAGACCAATGTTCGCCTGTTGAGCCTGGCAGCATGTGCGGCTGCGGCGTCTCTGTTCAGCGCCCCTGCGTATGCCGCCGGCTGCAACGGCGTTGTCGACATTTTCCGCTGGGGCTGTGCGCCCTGGGATAACAACAACGGTGCAAACTATCCGTTCTACAGGAAAGTACAAACGTCGGTCCCCAGCGGCGCCCAGGTGCGCGTCAGGGACAGCAGCGCGGAAGTTCTGATCAATGGCCAATGGTTGCCCGTCGTCGGCGGAACGGCAGCAATCGTGGCCGCAGGCGGCGGCAACATCGTGGCCGCGGGTGGCGGCAACATCGTGGCCGCGGGCGGCGGCAACTTGCGGGCCTTGACCGGCCAGTAAGAGCGAATCGATTTGCGGCACTGGCTTTCCGCGCCGCAAATCGGGGGGCTGCAATGGGCGTTTGAGTGCAGATGCAGCGCAGACTTCTGCACTCAACGCTTGCCCTTCACTTCCCGACATTACCCAGCATGTGCTGCCTGCTTTCCTTCTGCGAGTGCTGCATCGCGCAAACTGCATTTTGCACTGTCGCACCAATCGGCCGACTCGGGGGAGGCTACCACACGATGTCCAGACATATTATCGCCGCCAGCACGTTGTTGCTCGCAGCCTGCGGAAGTTCCGGACCACAGGCGCCGGACCAGTTTTCCGGAACCTGGGGTGCCGACTGCTCCTCACCGTTCGTCAGATTCTCTGGCAACACGATCCACATTTTTCCGGACAATGCCGATTACAATCTCACTTCGATCAGCGTGGCCGGCAACGCCTTGAGCGTTGGCTACGACAGCACGGGAGGGGCTGCGCTCGAAACATATGTGTTGGAGGGTGATCAGCTCCGTCTGGATCGCGGCACCTACGGCGGCAGCCAGGCGAGCTGGCACAAGGCGCCGATGAAAAAGTGCAGCTGAAGCGCCTGACAAAGCCGCTGCGCATGGGTCGCCGTTATGCAAGGTCCATCAACACAATAACAGGGAAGCAGCCATGACCGACGCCGATCTCACCGGACAAGCCGTCAGCGATCTAGAGAAGAAGCAGAAGCGAAATCTGCGATGGAGCAAGATCGCTTCGGTATTGGTGGCGTTGGCCATCTTCATTCGTGCGGCAGCTTGGCTGTTTGGCTCGACGCATCCGATGGAATGCGATGACAGCAATGTACAATCGGCGGTGACCGACTTGATTGCCGAGTCTTTCACCAAGGCCAAGCTGACGATCAACCTCACATCGCTCACCGACATAAAAACGGTTTCGCGCGATGACAAACTGGCGCGCTGCACCGCGCACGTGGCGATGTCCGACAACTCCGCCGGCACGCTCAAATACCATCTCGATTCCAAGCAGGTCGAACTTGACGGAATGGAGTGATCGGCATGGGAGGCTCTGCACATTCGGAATCGGCTGCGATCATCATCGTCTTGTGGCTGATAACGGGAGGCCTGATGGCGCTCTTCGTGCTGGCTGGCTGGTCGATGCGACGTGTTGTCCTAGCGGCCAGCGGCTGGCCGACGGTCACCGGCAAGATCATCAGCGTGAAATACCTTGAGAATGGCAACGGCACCTACACGCCGCAGGTCGGCTACAGTTATGTGGTTGGCGGCAAGGGTTATGCCTCCGATCGCCTCAACCCTGGCGGCACACCGTTCTTTTATAGCAGGGATAAGATGCTCAGGATCCTGGACCCATACGCAGTCGGCAATCCTGTCGATGTTCGTTACAATCCGGCCAAGCCCAGCCGATGCGCGATAGAACTCGGCGAAACCAGCCATATGCGAAAGTTTTTCGGCATCATGGCAATAGTCGCGATGGCGATCACGATAATCGTGACGGTTTCGTTGCTCGGCAAGGGCTGAGGAAAGTTGCCAAACAACTTGTTAAAGTGTGGCGCAGGTCTTGCGCAGGTTCGGCGCCATTGCGCCTGGAGCGATGCCACAGGATTCGACGGCAGGTTACGAAGTCAGTGACCAGGTCGGGTTCCAACCGACGACCTGACAGAATGGGAAGTCGGCGTCGTATCCGGCAACAACACATTTGGGAGGGAGGAATCTATGAAAGGAAAATTTCTTTTGGCAGCGGCGATGGCTGTCACATCCCTGCCAGCGCATGCCGATTTCAGTCATATTGACCGCCAGCTGTTCAACGAAACCAGCGGTTATAATTTCGATGCGGAGAAGGCCAATTATTACCTTTCTGCCGGGGCCGATATCAACGCGCGCAACGAAGCGATGGATGATCAGACCATTTTGATTCTGGCGATAAAATCGTTCGCCAAGCCTGAAGTGGTGCAGTGGCTGTTGGCGCATGGCGCCGATCCTTCAATCAGAGACGCCAAGGGCAAGACAGCGCTCGATTGGGCAAATCAGTATGGCATTGATCGCCATCCCGAAGGGCACCGGGTGGTCGCGGCGCTTCGCGGTGCGATGGGGCAGGATGCGGGCGCAGCGCCTGCTGACGCCACACCTGCCGCTTCCGTACCCGCGCGCACGGCAAATGTCCCCGCGCGGCAGACCAATACGGTGCCCTCCGCGAATGACGTCCGTGCCGCGACAGCCGCTACTGCCGCCGCTAGCGTGGGCGGACCAATCCAGCCGGGCGTTTATGAATGTATGAACCAGCAGGCGATGGTGACGATGATAGCGTTCGGCATCATCGACGGCAGCACCTTCATGAATTCGAGCGGACGACGCGGACGTTATACCTACAACGCCGCAACGGGCGTTTTGACGCTCGAGCCTGGCGCGGGGCAGGCGCTTTACAAAAAGGCCGGGCCGACATGGTTCAGGCCGCTGCTCCCGAATGGTCAACTCGGCGGGTTCACCTGCTCGCTGAACCGTACGAAAGGCGCGACACGCCCACCTTGGTGACGAGATAGCCGCAGGATGCAAAACTCAACAGACTAACCCATCGCATTTATGCGACACCCGTCAAACGCGGCTGCTTCCATTTTTTCCGATTTGCCGCTGAAAAGGCGAACACGGCCGAGAAACCATCGTCGTCGGTGAGAGGTTTTGCAGGTCGGCAATCGGCTCCATTTGGGTCAAACAGTCAACAACCGCTTTCCCAATTTTGAAGCCGAAAGCCGCCCGTCCGCATCCCACCCATTAGGGGCAGCTCAGCCGCCGATTCACCGCCCCGATTTCGGCCGATTAGCGCCCGCGATTGGCGAGTGAATGTATGGCTGGTTTCGACGGACGGTTTTGAGACTGGCAATGGCAGCTATGTTGGCGTCATTTGACCAAAGCCCTGTTCCCTATCAATAGTAACTAGATGTAAGGCAGTGAGGGTCGCATTGTGTATATTGCCGGACAGAAAATTATCCGGATCCATAGGCTGGCAGGTTGGCGATGCTACAGTACATCGACAGAAAATAACGAAGCATTCGCAGCACTTCTTCTCGCATTTGCCCGACGCATCGGGACTGTGGTTGCTGGCCGCAATGGCGCTCTCATTGAACCGATTGCCCCACGCCCGACGGAAACAGCCCAACAGCGATCTTTGAGCGCGGCATATGGGTTGAGCGAACTGCCGATGCACATTGATACGGCCCATTACCTACGGCCCGCCCGCTATCTCCTGCTTGGTTGCGCCAACCCCGGCCACTCGGGAGCCCAGACTCGGCTGGGCCCCATCGGCGCCCTCAAGTTCTCCCCCGGCGAGCTTTCGCTGTTGACCTCCGCTGCGGTGCTGGTGCGCACCGGACGGCGCTCGTTCTATTCGACCATCCTGGACAAGGGCCGTCCCTTCCTCCGCTATGATCCGGGATGCATGGAGCCGTTGGATGCGCGCGGCGAAGAAGCACTGCAAATCGTCAGCGATGCGATCGGGGGCATCGAAGTAATCACGCACGAATGGCGTCGGGGCGAAATCTTGCTGATAGACAATTGGAACATGCTACATGGCCGAACGGCGACGGCAGCAGACAGCCGCCGTCTCTTCCGGGTGAGCATTCGATGACCGATGTAAATACCGCCATTTCTGAGGAGGCGCTGCTCGGGAAGTCGCGGGCCTACATCGCCAAGGCATTGCGCCGAAAAGGAGAGAAAGACCTTGAGGAATACCAGCTTTGGGCATCGTTGGCGCTTGAATTGCTGGGGAAGGCGGCGCTCGCTAGCCGTCACCCCTGCCTTGTGGTCGATCCGACACATTCCCCCTCGCTTTTTGTCGCCGCAGGCGTATCCGCCACAACGGATGTAAAGACTATCACAGCGAAGACGCTCTTCGAGCGGCTCCGCCATCTGATCCCGGCCTTCGATGAGGATGTCCGTCAATACTACCAAGCCATTTCCGAACGACGCAACGCCGAACTGCATTCCGGTGATGTGCCGTTCAAGACGATGAAGGTGGAGGCATGGGAGGCGCGTTACTGGTATGCCTGCAACATCATCCTCGCCTCGATGGGCCGCAATCTCGATGATTGGATTGGTGAAGGCGAAGCGAAGGAAAAGCAACAGCTTCTGGCAATCGCCGGCGAGAAGCTAAAGGCGGCCGTCGCAGTGAAAATCGAAGCCGCCAAAGTGAAGATAGATGCCATCTCACAGAAAACGAGAAATCAGCTCATCGAAGAAGCAGCAGCACGCAGCGCCGTTAACTACTCCCATCTTTTCAAGTGGGCCAATGACAACATTTGGGAAGCGGAGTCCACCGCCTGCAGCGCCAAAGGTTTTCTGGCAGGCGACAGCGTGAGCGAGGAGGTCACTAGGGAGACTTACGATGATGTTCCGTGGGAAACTGTCGAAATTACCTACTCAGCGGATGAGTTCGCCTGCCCCGTGTGCGATTTGCACCTCACCGGCCAAGCCGAGGTTCTCGCGGCGGGGTACGAACTGGAACACGCCGAAACCGACGAGCGCCGGATCGAATACGAGCCGGAGTACGGGAACTGCTGAAGTGTCCCCATTCGCGGTACAATGAATGAAGGGCAGGTTCGGGCGGACAGATTTTAGCCTAGGAATGTCGGCTTCGTCGGCGAAAGCTGCGTATCGGGCTTGCCAGTGCAGCAAACTGTATGAAATGATTGACCATGCAGCTTACAAACGAGGACCTCCAACGAATCGCCGCACGCACGCTGGAGCACTACGACGAGCACGCGCAGGACTTCTGGGAGGGCACGCGTGATCACGACGTCAGCCAGAATATCAGCGCGCTGTTGCAGTACATTGAGACGCCTGCGCCGTTTGCGCTGCTGGACTTCGGATGCGGCCCCGGACGCGATCTCATGGTGTTCAAGGCGCTCAGCCATAGTCCGACCGGCCTTGAGGGATCACCGCAGCTGGCCGCAATGGCGCGGGCAAACAGTGGTTGTGATGTGCTCGAACAGAACTTCTTCGAACTCGACTTGCCAAGCGAGCATTTCGATGGCGTGTTTGCCAACGCCGTGCTTTTCCATGTTCCCAGCCAGGAACTGCCGAACGTGCTCATAAAGTTGAATAATGCCCTGAAACCGGGCGGTGTCTTGTTTAGCTCAAATCCTCATGGCGACGGTCAAGAGGGCTGGAAAGGTGATCGTTTTGGCGCCTTCCACAGCTGGGAAGGTTGGCGCGACTTTGTGACCGCTGCCGGGTTCGTCGAACTGACACACTACTATAGGCCAACGGGCGTTCCGCTCGAACAGCAGCCCTGGCTGGCAAGTGTGTGGCGAAAATCGGTGGCGTAGCCAAGTTTACAGCTTAGGTTGTCATTCATCACCCGAAAGAACCTGACGACGAAACGGTACCTGGGCCTGAGGCGCCGGAGAATGTCCAGGATTCTGGAAGGATCTGGCTAGCTGCAGCCCCTCTCTCACTACCCAAATATAGCCATAATGTCCCGGAATTGCGCCACTTCATTCGGAATATTATCCTTCTATATCAGATATATAGACTAGGTGGCGGAGCAAAGGGGATTCGAACTTTCAGTACCAACTTAAAAATAACCTCCGGAAATGTCGGCACAATTTCGGCCAACTTCCGAGGAGAGAAAATGAGGCCCGGTACAGGCCCGATTTTGTCCCCGAAAACACCATTCGGTACCGAGGAGAATTACCCGCACTAGAGTATGATGCGTGCATCAAACTCTCAGTTAAGTTATTGATATTACAGACTTAATGGCGGAGAGGCAGGGATTCGAACCCTGGATACGGTTACCCGTATGCCGCATTTCGAGTGCGGTGCATTCGACCACTCTGCCACCTCTCCGCGAAGTGAAATAGGTTGGGCGCGAGGCCCATCCTGGTCAGCAAGGCGCGCGGTTAGCCGAAGCTTGGGCCGTTGCCAAGCCCCCTAACGCCAGTCCGCAGGGGATGGCCCGATTCGGCGGCTTGTTTCGCACCTGCACAAAACCTATATACGAGGCCATGGACAGAGCGACTTTCTTTTCCCCGCAGGCCGGCAAGATGGTCGATGCTCCTCTCCGGACCAAGGCGCGGTTCACCATCGGCGAAGTGGTGCGCCACCGGGTCTATGATTTTCGCGGCGTTGTCTTCGATATTGATCCCGTCTTCGCCAACAGCGAGGAATGGTACGAATCGATCCCCGCCGAAGTGCGCCCGACGCGCGAACAGCCGTTCTATCACTTGCTCGCAGAGAACGGCGAAGGCAGCTATGTCGCCTATGTCAGCCAACAGAACCTGCTTTCCGATGGCGAAGGCGGCCCGGTCGATCACCCCTCGCTGGATCAGCTGTTCGAGGAGTTCGACGGCGGACGTTATCCGCTGCGCCGCGCCCTCACTCATTGAGCATATGGCGCATTGAGCAGCTGATCACATTGGCCTAGCCTCCGGTAAAACGGAGGATGTCCCATGCGCAAATGCTTGCTGCTCGCCGGTCTGGCGGCGCTTTCCAGCCCTGCCCTTGCCCAGCAGAACAATCCAATCGACGGGCTAACCAAAGGCACCTCGCCTTCTGAAAGCTGCGACCAGGCCTCAATTCAGGCCATGGCTCCAGCCAATACCACCGTGGCCTTTGCCGCGCGCGAATCAGGCGGGAATTGCCGGGTGCACGGCTATGTGACCAACACCGATCCCGGACCCAACCGGGTGCATTTCGTATTGATGCTGCCCAACCGCTTCAACGGACGCTATCTCTATCTTGGCGTTGGCGGCGGCGCGGGGCAATTGCCGGTGGTGCGACCCGGACTTCTGGCCAGGGGCTATGCTCAGGCGGGCAGCGATGCCGGCACCGGCGCAAAGACAATCTCGGATTTCTCGTTCAAGGCCGACCCTGCGCGGCTGATGGATTTCCACTGGCGCGGCGTGCGCACCAGCGCCGAGGCAACTCAGGCAATCACCCGCGCCTATTACGGACGCGAGAAGATCGGTCGCTACATCTCGGGCTGCTCGGGCGGCGGCCAGATGGGGATGAGCAATGCGATCCGCTTTGGCGGGGAGGATTTCGACGGATTCATCAGCGCTGCCACCGTTTGGCCGGGCGCTGCGTTCAAGCCCAACCTCTATCGCATCATGGCGCACATGCAGAACCATCCCGATGCCTGGTTGCCGCCCGAGCTGCTGCTGCGCGCCCATCAGGCAATCGTCGCGCGCTATGACGAGAGCGACGGCGCGAAAGATGGCATCATCCACGACGCGCGCAACATCGCCGCCTTCGACGAGCAGATTTTGCGCGATGTGGGCTTCACGCCCGCGCAGATCGGCACGTTCCGTATGATTACCACGCCGCGCAGCTGGCGCGGCAAGGGGCTCTATGGCGATGGTTTGCAGGCCGGCTGGCCGGTCAACGATGTCGCGGGCTGGATTCAGTATCTCACCGGCACGATGCGCCCGCCTTGGCCCGACACCACCCAGCACAGCACCTCGGCACTCGCCGCCATGGGCGTGCCGTTTTACCACGTCATGGCCGACAGCAACATCCGGGTGATGGCGCCAGGCCAGTCCTATGCCGCGATCACCAGCGATGCCGAGCTGATCCGGCTGGCGACAATGGGCGGCACCGAGGTTTCCACAGACAGTCTGGACATGAGCAAACTGGCCGCGAGCGGCGCGAAATTCATGATCTGGCACGGCACCTCGGACGAGGCCAATTCCTATCTCGACAACCTCAAGGGCTATGAAGCGGTGCGCAGCCTCTACCCTTCCGCGAAAGACTGGCTGCGCATCTTCTTCGTCCCCGGCATGCAACACTGCGACGGCGGCAACGGCCCGACCGACGTGGTCGATCCGATGATCGACGCACTGGCGCAGTGGGTCGAGACCGGCAAGGAACCTGAATCAGTCGTCGCCCCGCGCCAGACGCCCGAGAAGGGCATCGACCGGACATTCCGCATGTGCCCCGAGCCCAAGCGCGCGATGCTGAAAGCGCCGGGGCTCGATTTCAACGATGCGGCGAATTGGGAGTGCCGGGCGCCTAGCTAGCTCTTGAGCCGCCACCCGCTGCGCAGCACAAGATAAGTCAGCACGATCAGCAGCAGGTTGAACACCCCCAGCCCGATCGCGCCGAGCAGCACGTCATGGTTGGCCCTCCCGATGTCGCTGGCGCCGATGAAGCCATAGCGGAAGCCGGAAATGACATAAAAGAACGGGTTGGCATGGCTAAGCGTCCAGAACAATGGCGAGAGCTTGTCGATGGCATAGAACGTGCCCGAAAGCATAGTCAGCGGTGTGACGATGAAATTGGTGATTGCCGCGTTGTGATCAAACTTTTCGGCCCAGATCGATGACAGCAGGCCCAGGACTGCAAGAAAAACCGACCCCATCAGACCGAACCAGATCACCGCCCAGGGATGCGCCACCGCAAGGCTCACTCCCGGCCACAGCAGCATGAACAGCGCCAGCGCCATCCCGACGCAGACCCCGCGGGTGATCGACGCGCCGATCAATCCCAGCATCAGCTCGGCTTCGGAGAGCGGCGGCATCAGGTAGTCGACGATGGTCCCCTGCATCTTGCCCGAAAGGAACGCGAAGCTCGCATTCT
>JANOBA010000053.1:0-2706 GCA_031411415.1 Novosphingobium sp. | reverse complement strand
CATCGCTTCGCCCGGATGGATCTTGTTCTGGATGCCGTCGATACCGGCCATCAGCATCGCCGATGTGGCGAGGTATGAGTTTGCCAGCGGATCGGGGAAACGGAACTCAACGCGCTTGGCCTTTTCGCCCGCACCATAAGGAATGCGGCATGAGGCCGAACGGTTGCGCGCCGAATAGGCGAGCAGCACAGGGGCCTCAAAGCCCGGAACCAGCCGCTTGTAGCTGTTGGTACTGGGGTTGGTGAAGGCGTTGAGCGCCTTGGCGTGCTTGATCACACCGCCGATGAAATACAGGCAGGTGTCCGACAGACCGGCATAGCCATTGCCGGCAAAGGTGTTCTTGCCCTTGTTCCAGATCGACATGTGGGTGTGCATGCCGCTGCCGTTATCAGCCTTGATCGGCTTCGGCATGAAGGTCGCGGTCTTGCCATAGGCCTGGGCCACCATCTTCACGACATACTTGTAGATTTGGATGCGGTCGCAGGTTTCAACCAGCTTGCCGAAAGTCAGGCCCAGTTCGTGCTGGGCACCTGCGACTTCGTGGTGATGCTTGTCCATGGGCAGGCCCATTTCCATCATCGTCGTGACCATTTCAGCGCGGATATCGGTGGTCACATCGACCGGGCCGACCGGGAAATAGCCGCCCTTGGCGCGGGGACGGTGCCCCATATTGCCGCCTTCATAGGTGGTGCCAGTGTTGGTCGGCAGCTCGACATCATCAAGCTTGTAGAAGCTGGAGCTGTAAGTGTTATCAAATTCGACTGAGTCAAACATGAAGAATTCTGGCTCGGGGCCGATGAAGATCGTGTCGCCCAGACCAGTGGACTGAAGGTAGACTTCAGCGCGCTTGGCGGTCGAGCGGGGATCACGGGCATAAAGCGAGCCATCGGCAGGCTCGACGATGTCGCACACCAGGATCATCATCGGGGTTGCCGAAAACGGATCGATATAGACGGCATCAAGATCCGGCTTGAGGATCATGTCGCTCTCGTTGATTTCCTTCCAGCCTTCGATCGAAGAACCGTCGAACATCAGACCGTCGGTCAGCTCATCCTCGCCGATCACGTTGGAGCACATGGTTAGATGGTGCCAGGCGCCCTTGGTGTCGGTAAAGCGGACATCGACCCATTCGATCTCTTCGTCCTTGATGCGCTTCAGAATATCAGCCGGAGTATTTGCCATGTGCTAGAACCCTTTGTTCTGATGGTGGAGGTTGAACGGAATATTAAATGGCGTCGTCGTCGCGCTCGCCGGTGCGGATGCGCAGGGCGCTTTCGATGGCAGTGACGAATATCTTGCCGTCGCCGATGCGCCCGGTTTGCGCGGCTGCTGCGATGGCTTCAACCACGCGCTCGGCGATGCTGTCAGGCACGACGATCTCAAGCTTCACTTTGGGCAGGAAATCGACGACATATTCAGCGCCGCGATAAAGCTCGGTATGGCCTTTCTGGCGGCCGAAGCCCTTGGCCTCGGTAACGGTGATGCCGGAGACGCCGACTTCGTGCAGCGCTTCCTTAACTTCATCGAGCTTGAACGGTTTGATGATCGCTTCGATCTTTTTCACAGTCACGGACCCCCTGCATTGGCAACCGGCCATGGGTCATGCCCTTGCCGAAGTTCCAAAT
Source organism: Novosphingobium sp. (assembly GCA_031411415.1). Classification (GTDB taxonomy): domain Bacteria; phylum Pseudomonadota; class Alphaproteobacteria; order Sphingomonadales; family Sphingomonadaceae; genus Novosphingobium. The sequence continues at coordinate 1,081 of JANOBA010000053.1, read as the reverse complement.
GCCTCGTTAACGACCTAACAAGAATCGTGCCAGAGGCGATATTATTGCCCTAGGCGATGCGAATGGCCGCGAAAAGAGCGAAAAACGCCTCATTTCACTCTGCATCAGCTGGAAAAAGCCACGATAGCGTTGAAAATTGCCCAGTTTCTGACCAATTATTGAGCATCATGTGCCCAAGGATTGGGCATCACAGCCGCAGGCCGGCCGTCTCGTCGAGTCCCGCCATCAGATTGAGGTTCTGAACTGCCGCGCCGCTGGCACCTTTGCCAAGGTTATCCAGCACCGCGATCAGCCGCGCCTGTGATCCGTCCTTGGCGCCGAAAACGTGGAGATCCAGTCGGTCCGATGGTTCCATCGAGGCGCGGAGCAGCAGCTCGTTCGGCGCTTCATGCCGAACCGAGACAATCGAGCTGCCGGCATAGAAGTCCTCAAGACATTCACGCAGGCCATCGACCGGCGCGGCGCGGTTCATCTGGCCAAGGTGCAGCGGCACTTCGACGATCATGCCGCGGTGCGCGGGGATCACGGCTGGCGCGAAAACCGGCGGATGGGCGAGGCCGCATTGCGCCTGCATTTCGGGGACATGCTTGTGGCCAAAACCGAGCGCATAGTCGCGGTAGGCAATATCGCCATCCGCCTCGAAGCGGCCGATCAGCGCCTTGCCGCCGCCCGAATAGCCCGAGACGGCGTGGCAGGTGTATGGCCAGTCGGCAGGCAACAGGCCCTTGCGGATCAGCGGCGCGAGCAGGGCAATGAAGCCGGTGGGATAGCAGCCGGGGTTGCTGACCCGGATGGCCGAGGCGACATCATCGCGGCCCGCCACTTCGGGGAAACCATAAGTCCAGCCATTAGCGACGCGATGCGCGCTGGAGGCATCGATGATCCGCACTTTGCTGCCTTCGGCCATGGCGACAGCATCGAGCGCGGCGTCGTCAGGCAGGCAGAGGATTGCGAAATCGGCGGCGTGGAATGCGTCGCGCCGGGCGCTGGCGAGCTTGCGCTGTTCCTCGCTGAGCAACAGCAGCTCGAATTCGGGGCGGCCCGCAAGCCGTTCGACAATTTCGAGGCCGGTGGTGCCAAC
>JANOBA010000052.1:0-1893 GCA_031411415.1 Novosphingobium sp. | reverse complement strand
AGCCCCGCCTCGCGGCAATTGCGCTTCACCGCCGCCACCGCCTGGGTCGAGCCCAGCCCCAGCGGCTTGTCGAGAATGATCCAGCCGTCAGGTCCGCTCACGCCCCGGCGATCCCGGCGGCCAGCGCCATGTATCTCCCCGTCACCCATTCGAACGGGGGCAGCAGCAGATCGCCCACCGGATTGAACCCCGGCACTGCCCATGGCAGAATCACGACCAGTCCAATCATCAGCGGCAGGCCCCATCGCCGCAGCTGGGCATAGGCCGGCGCGATGGAGCGCGGCAGCAGGCCTTCGAGAATGTGCGAGCCATCAAACGGCGGGATCGGCAGCAGGTTGAACAGCGCCAGGAACACGTTGATGGTGATGAAGTTAAGCAGGTTGGCCGCCAGAAACCGCGCCGCGACAGAAGGTTCACTGGTATCGGCAAACGCGGCAAGCACCCCGCCCAGCGCCACAGCGGCAACCCCTGCCATGATGAAATTGATCCCCGGCCCGGCTGCGGCCACCAGCATCATGCCATAGCGCGGATTGCGCAAACGCCACTTGTTCACCGGCACCGGCTTTGCCCAGCCGAAAATCGGACCTTTTGCCAGTGCCAGCAGCCCCGGCAGGATCACCGTGCCGACCAGATCGACATGGCGCAGCGGGTTGAGGCTGAGGCGCTTCTCTTCCGCCGCCGTGGGATCGCCCAGCGCCCGCGCCATCAGTCCGTGGGAGACTTCATGGAAAACGATTGCGAGGATCATTGGGATGATCAGGCTGACGGCCTGAAACAGGGTTTCGTTCATCCGTGCCAGTCCTCGCGCAGCAGGCCGAAAACGCAAGTGTTGCGCAAGTGTCCGGTCCAGGTGATCCGGTCGCGCCGTAGCAGACCTTCGCGCAGCGCACCAAGCTTGAGCACGGCGGCCTGGCTTCTCAGGTTGCGCTCGTCGACACGGAAGTCGATGCGCCCATAGCCCTGCGCGAACGCATGATCGATCATCAGTTTCTTCATCGTCCGATTATAGCTGGTGCCGCGAACCCGCGGGGCTATGTAAGTGCCGCCGATCTCGACCACACCGTCAGCCGGATCAGGGCGCAGATAAGAAGTGATCCCGACGACTTCACCGCCCCGTTCTGCGGCGAAAATGACACTGGGCGTAGTCTGGCGCGCAGCCATCGCAGCGTCGAAATGTTCGCCGAGCATCGAATGGGGATAGATGTGCCAGATCTCCGGATCCTCGGCACAGGCAGCGCGCAAGGGTTCAATGTGGTGATCGGCGAGCGGACTGAGGCACACCTCACCCGAGCTGAGTTCAGCCCGAAGCGCTGAGAAATCGAGGTTCATCAGCCCAGCGCCTCGCTGAAATGGCGGCGGCACAGCGCGACATAGCGATCATTCCCGCCGACTTCAGTTTGCGCACCAGCCTTCACTGCCGCGCCGCCTGCATCGACCCGCAGGTTCATCGTCGCCTTGCGGCCGCAATGGCACACTGCCTTGAGCTCAACCAGACTGTCGGCAATGCCCAGCAAAGTTGCCGACCCCGGGAAAAGCTCACCCTGAAAATCGGTGCGCAGGCCATAACAGAGCACCGGAATGCCTGCCTCATCAGCCAGCCGCGCCAGCTGCCATACCTGATCCGGGATCAGGAACTGCGCTTCGTCGATCAGCAGGCAAGCCAGCGGAGCGACCCGATGCGCGGCCATGACGCGCTCCCACAGGTCCGTCTCACCATCGAACCGATGCGCCTCGGCATGCAGCCCAATGCGGCTCTCGATCGCCTTCTCCCCACCGCGATCATCCAGCGCGGCGGTCCACAGCATCGTCTGCATGCCGCGCTCATGATAGTTGAAGTTTGCCTGCAAGAGGTTGGTGCTCTTGCCCGCATTCATGCTGGCATAGTAGAAATAG
>JANOBA010000051.1:0-3643 GCA_031411415.1 Novosphingobium sp. | reverse complement strand
ATGGGCATGCTTAATGGCGGCCCGGTGTTGTGGGATGCCTCAGGCCTCCAGCAGTCGAACTGTCTGCACTACCAGTGGAGCCATTTGCAGGCGATGCCAGCGGGCGCGGAAAAATTCGGCATGACCGCGCGCAATTCGCTGAGCGTCGCCGTGATCGAACCGCTGACGCGCTACAAGATCGATTATGACCATGACGGGCTGATGCTCGACCTCACATGGCAGGCAGCCGGGCCGTTCCACGAGCTCAAGACCGGCGATCCCGGCCAGCTGGCAACCGCCAAATTCCATATCGAGCAGCCCGGCCGGATGACCGGCACCGCCCGCCGCCACGGCAAGGAATGGCGGATCGACTGCCATTCGATGCGCGATACGTCCTATGGCGCGCGCGACTATGAATCGCTGGCCTTTGGCGGCTATTTCTGGGGCATCGGCGATGCGGGCAGCTTCCACGCGCTGTGCATGAACGAGGGCACTGGCTGGACCCGCGAGGCCAAATGCATCGGCGGCTACATCATGCAGGATGGTGAAATGGCGAGCCTTGTTTCGGGCCGGCGCACGGTGCTGGAATATGGCCAGTTCGGTCCGTCCAAAGTCCGTTTTGAAGGCACTGACGCTCTGGGACGCAGCATGGAGGCCACCGGCACCATCGATCCCGGCCTCACCTTCACTGGCTATACTGATCACACCGTCGTCTGGTCGCTCACCGAATGGCAATGGAACGGTGCAACATACTGGGGAGATAACCAGGAATTCTGCCCGGCCGAACCCTTCCGCCAAATGGCGCGCGGGGAAATCCGGCTGGAAGAAATCGTGGGGGCTGAAAGCGCATGACCGGCAAAGTCCTGATCGTCACCGGCACGTCCGGCTCGGGCAAGTCGACCGCCTGCGAACTGTTCGCCAAGCAGTCCGACGACTTCTGGCTGCTTTATGGCATCGATCATTTTCTTGCGGGCACCCTGCCAGCCAAATTCGGCCACCACGGCCCGCGCAGCCGCGAGGGCATCTACGCACACCCGATAGATGAAAACGATCCCGATGGCCCCTTGCGCTGGAGCTTTGGCCCCAAGGGCGAGGCAGCCTTCCGCACGCTCCACGCCTGGGTCGCCGCTGCCGCACACGAAGGCTGCAACATCGTGCTTGATCATCTGACAATGACCGATCCGCCGGTGCTGCAGGATCTGGTCTGGCGGCTGGAAGGCATCGAAGTGCTGTTCGTCTGCCTCAAGCCGCCGTTCGAGGTGCTGGAACAACGTGTCGCAAACCGCAAGATGGACAAGAAACTGCCGACCGATATTCTGGGCGAGGACGTGGTCCGCAAGATCGTTGAGCGGCTCGACCGGCTGCGGCCATGGTTCTACGATGCGGTCTATGCCAACGACCTCTACGACCTGATGATCGACACCAGTTGCCACGCGCCCGAAACGGTTGTCACGATGATCGAGACGCGCATGGCCGAGGGGCCGGGCGAGGCATTCGGGCAACTGCGCGCGCGTTATCCGAGGGGCTGAACCCCGGCGAAACGCCAGCCGAGCGTCTCCCCAGCCATCCACGGCACCACCTCACCGCCGGCAGCCGCAACGCGCGCTGGAACCGCATTTTCGGCCCGCTCAAGCACCACCTGCGCCTCATTGAGCGGCAAGCCATAGAAGCGCGGGCCGTGTTCGGAGGCGAAGCCCTCCAGCCGGCCAAGCGCGCCTTCTTCATCGAACACACTGGCATAGGCCTCCAGCGCATGCGGCGCGCAGAATATGCCGGCGCAGCCGCAGGCGCTCTCTTTGGTGCGGACTTCATGCGGCGCGCTGTCCGTGCCGAGGAAAAATTTGGGCGAGCCCGATGTTGCCGCCTTGCGCAGGGCCTGGCGGTGGACCTCGCGCTTGGCGACCGGCAGGCAATAGGCATGCGGGCGGATGCCGCCGGCGAACATCGCATTGCGGTTGATCTGCAAATGGTGGGGCGTGATCGTGGCGCCGATGGTGTCTGGCGCCGCCATGACGAATTCGGCGGCGTCCTTGGTGGTGATGTGTTCAAACACGACTTTCAGCGCAGGAAAGTCGCGCAGGGTGGGGATCAGAACTCGCTCGATGAACACGGCTTCACGGTCGAAAATATCGGTTTCGCCGTCCGTCACCTCGCCGTGGACCAGCAGTGGCATGCCAATGTCCTGCATCCGGTCCAGCACCGGATAGATACCGCGGATCGCCGTGACGCCGTGCGCGGAATTGGTGGTGGCATGGGCCGGATAGAGCTTGGCCGCCGTCAGCACGCCCAGAGCGAAACCGGCCTCGAGATCCGCGGGGTCGGTCGCATCGGTCAGGTAGAGCGTCATCAGCGGGGTGAAGCCGCAGCTTGCCGGCAGCGCCGCCATGATCCGGTCGCGATAGGCCGCAACTTCGCCGGTGGTGGCGCACGGCGGCGATAGGTTGGGCATGATGATCGCCCGGGCGAACTGGCGCGCGGTGAACTGCGCAACATCGGCCAGCATCGCGCCATCGCGCAAGTGGACGTGCCAGTCATCAGGCTGGCGGATAACGAGGCGTTCTGGCGTGCCGGTATTGCTCATGGCCACCTTCCCTATGGCGCTTTGCCGAATTGGGAAGAGGGGATTTGGGCAGCTGCACTTAATTTGCTGAAATCTCTCCCGTTTACTCTTTTCGGACGGGTCTGGGGTCGCCAATGCGTGGTTAACGTCAAATTAGCCATGTTGCTTTATCCCCTGCCATGGGTCCGGACAGAGGACGTTTGCCAGATGACCGACAAAGCGATCAGTGCCGATCTTGCTCAGCAGCGCGCCTTCGAGGATATGCGCGGCGCGCAGCGCTTCACCCTGCTGATCCGCACCGCCAAGCTGGTCAGCGACAGCGGTGAATTCCTCTGCATCATCCGCGACGTTTCGGCGACCGGCCTGCGCCTGCGCCTGTTTCACCAGCTTCCCGCCGATGGCCGCATGGCGCTGGAACTGGCAAACGGCGAAATCTATTTCATCGAGCGCGTCTGGGAGCGCGACAGCCATGCGGGCTTCCGCTTTGCCACGCCGATCGCTGTCGAAACGTTCATCGCCGAAGTCAGTCCCTATCCGCGCCGCCAGCCCCGGCTGCGCGTGCAGTTTCCCGCCGTGCTTTCCTCAGATGGTCAGGCCAGCGTTGCCACGGTGCGCGATCTCTCGCCGCAAGGCGCAGGGATCGAGACCTCACGCTATCTGGCCATCGGCCAGCGCGTCAAACTGGAGGGCGAGGGCTTTCCAGCGACCATCGCCAAGGTCTGCTGGCGATCAGGCGCGGACTACGGACTGGTGTTTGAACAGGTATTCACGCTGGAGGGTCTGGCCGTGCTCGCTGCGCGACTCCAGAAAGTGACCGAAGCCGAAGCCACTTCACCCGGCACCGCGCTGCACGCCTGAACCTCAGGCGGGCCTGAACGCCATCGCATCGCCGTTCATGCAATAGCGCTTGCCCGTGGGGCGCGGACCATCATCGAACACATGCCCCAGATGCCCGCCGCAGCGCGCGCAGTGCACTTCGGTGCGCGGGATGCCCACATCCCAGTCGGTCGTGGTGCCAATCGCGCCGGGCAGCGGCCGCCAGAAGCTGGGCCAGCCGGTGCCGCTTTCATACTTGGTCGATGAGGCAAACAGCGGGTTGCCATC
>JANOBA010000050.1:0-9193 GCA_031411415.1 Novosphingobium sp. | reverse complement strand
CGCGATCAGTCGAAGTTAGGCCGCGTGGCAATGGGCAAGTGGGGAACCAAAACGAAACAAGAACGGGAAAACTAATCGCGAAAGGGAAAACACTCCCAATAAGCGATTGAATTACATAGGCGAATTTTCATGCTGAATAACTGGGCACTATTCGGACGAATTTACCGAGGCCCATGCCAAGTCGCTGGTGGTGCGCGATGCGCTGGGCGCGGCGATCCCGGCGGCGGGCGTTGGCTGCGGCTTTTCGCGGGCCGCGCTCAGCAATCTGGCGCGGCTGCGCATTGCCGAGGGTGGGGCTGGGCCGTTTGCCGCCGAGTGCCTGACCGAAGACTATGAACTCGGCCTGCTGATCGCGCGCGAAGGCGGGCGCAGCCGGTTCCTGCGCCTGCGCGACGAGGGCGGGAATCTGGTTGCAACCCGCAGCTATTTTCCGGCCACGCTGGAGACCGCCGTGCGGCAGAAAGCGCGCTGGATCCATGGCATTGCCTTGCAAGGCTGGGAACGGCTTGGCTGGCAAGGCCGCCCGATCGAGCTGTGGATGGCGCTGCGCGACCGGCGCGGGCCGCTGACTGCGGTGGTCCTGGCGGCGGCCTATCTGTTGCTGCTGATCGAGACCATTCTCGGAGCGGCGCGGCTGGCGGGCTGGATTGACGGGTTGGCGCCAACGCCCTTGCTGTCCTTCATGATCGCACTGAGTTTCGTCAGTTTCGCCTGGCGCGCGACCATGCGCTTTGCATTCACCACACGCGAATATGGCGTTGCCGAGGGGCTGATTGCGGTGCTGCGCATCCCGGTGGCCAATGTCATCGCGATCCTTGCCGGCCGGCGCGCGCTGTTTGCCTACATCCGCGGGTTGCGCGGCGAAAAGCTCAGCTGGGACAAGACCAGCCACGCCGTCCACCCGGCGAACGGCGCGCAGCAGGCGCTTGTCACATGATCGGGGCATTCACCCGGCGCGGGCAGCCGCTGTTTGCCCTCGTATTGCTGCTGGGGTCATGGGTCTCGGCGCGCGCGGTGATGTGGGAGCCGGAGGCAGCGCCGCATATCGTCCTCAAGCTGGAAGTCCCGCAATTTGCCGCAGAGCCGCCGCAGGTGGCGGCACCTCGCGTCTGGCCTGCCGCGGGAGTGCGAGAAGCCGCCAGCTTGCCCGGCGAGACATGGCGCGGCGATGTCTCGGTCATGGGCGAGGCCGAATTCGCGGGGATGCCCGACGATCTTCCGCCGGCCCGGTCCGCGCCACATCGCGTGGCCGGTCCAGCTGCGCCACACAGCACATTCGCACCGCTGCCGCCTGCACCGCCACAGGTTTTGGCGCCCGCCCCGGCGCCCGCATTCGCGCCGGTCCCGGCGCGCACCGCGATCGGGCATAACATGCTGTGGATGGCGGCAATGGCCAGGGTGCCGATGCCGGCGGACTTGGCTTGGCAGCTGGACGGATCCGGCAGGTCGGCAGTTGCTGGAAGCCAGCTGGTGCCTCAGTCCGGGCCTCAGCCAGCCACCCGCCGCTGGTCGGCAGACGGCTGGGTGCTGTGGCGGCGCGGCAGCACCGGGGCGGCATCGGGCGCGCTCTTGTCGCCGAGCTATGGCGCGAGCCAGGCAGGCGCGGTGCTGCGTTACCGGCTTGCGCCAGGCAGCGCGCTGCGCCCGGCGGCCTATCTGCGCACAACCGCCGCGCTCAATGGCTCAAGCGAGCGCGAGGTGGCGCTGGGCCTGCAATTGCGCCCGGTCTCGGGCCTTCCGGTCGCGCTGGCGGGCGAGGCGCGGCTGACTGCGGTTCCGGGGCGGACCTATCTGCGCCCGGCGATTTTCGCGGTGACCGAGCTGTCACCGTTCGACCTGCTGCTTGGCCTGCGCGGCGAAGCCTACGGCCAGGCCGGCTATGTCGGCGGTCGCTTCGCCACCGGATTTGCCGAGGGCCAGATCCGCGTCGATCGGCGGCTCGCCGGGCTGGGCAAAGGCGATGTCAGGCTGGGCGGCGGCGTTTGGGGCGGAGTGCAGAAGGGCGCCTCGCGCGTCGATGCCGGGCCGACCCTGACCATCGGCCGGCCACTTGGCGGCTCGGGTTCGATGCGCCTCGCGGCTGACTGGCGTTTCCGCGTGGCGGGCAAGGCTGCGCCCGGGTCGGGGCCGGCAGTTACGCTTTCCGCAGGTTTCTGAAGGCCCGACGCTTCCTTCCCGCGCATCGCTGGGCTAGGCTTCCTTCAAGATGGACGTCTATCTCCCCATCGCCAATCTTGCGGTCAATGGCCTCGTCATTGTCCTGCTTGGCGGGCTGACCGGGCTGCTCTCCGGCATGTTCGGCGTGGGCGGCGGCTTCCTGACGACTCCCTTGCTGATCTTCTATGGCGTGCCGCCAACGGTTGCAGCGGCATCCTCCGCCAGCCAGGTCACCGGGGCCAGCGTCTCGGGCGTGTTTGCCCACCATCGGCGCGGCGGGGTCGATAAGCAGATCGGCGCGGTGATGGTGGCCGGCGGGATCATCGGCACCGGCATTGGCTCGCTGCTGTTCCGCCTGTTCGAGGCGCTCGGCCAGATCGATACAGTGATCAATATCCTTTACGTCGTGATGCTGGGTTCGATTGGCCTGATCATGGCGCGCGAGAGCCTGACTGTGCTGCGTGCGCAGCGGCGCGGCGAGCCGATCAAGGCGCGCAAACGCCGGCATCATCCGCTGGTTGCCAGCCTGCCGATGCGCTGGCGGTTCTATCGCTCGGGGCTCTACATCTCGCCGCTGGCACCATTGCTGCTGGGGCTGGTGACGGGCATTCTCACCATGCTGATGGGCATCGGCGGCGGCTTCGTGCTGGTGCCGGCGATGCTCTATATCCTCGGCATGAGCGCGAATGTCGTGGTCGGCACTTCGCTGTTCCAGATCCTGTTCGTCACCATGGCGACGACGATGATGCATGCCCTGACCACCAAGGCGGTCGATATCGTACTGTCGCTGCTGCTGCTGATCGGTTCGGTTACCGGGGCGCAGGTCGGTGCGTACTTTGCCCAGCGTTGGCGGCCGGAATACTTGCGCCTGGCGCTCGCGGTCATCGTCCTGCTGGTCGCATTGCGGCTCGGCCTCGGGCTGACGTATCGGCCCGACGAGATATTCACGGTCGCTCCCCGATGAGGGTTCTGCTCGCCCTGCTGGCACTGGCGCTGCTGGGCGGTGCGCGTGACCCTATCCTGGTGCCCGAGGTGTCGCAGCATGAGGTTCAGGTGCGACAGGGCTTTACCGGCGCGGAATTGCTGTTGTTCGGCGCGATTCTCAGCCCGGACGGCACCCGCGCGGCGCAGGATTATGACATCGTCGTCGTGCTGAAAGGTCCGACCAGCCCCGTGGTACTGCGCGAAAAGCGCCGCATCGCAGGCATGTGGATCAATGCCGCCAGCACCGAGCTGCATTCGGTTCCCGGCTACTTCGCCATGGCTTCGACCCGGCCAATTGCCAGGATCGTCGATGGCAAGACCGCCGCGATCTATGAGCTTGGCCTCAGCTGGCTGCAACTTTCCCCCACCGGCGCGATCGATCCCAAGGCATTGGTGCGTTTCAACGCCGGGCTGGTCGATCTGCGGCGGCGCAACGGGCTCTACCGCCAGGACGAGGGCGGGGTGAAAGTGAGCGAACAGGTACTCTATCAGGCGCGCATCAGCCTGCCTTCCAGCGTGCCGACGGGGAGCTACACTGCCGAAACTTTCGCCGTCTCGCGCGGGCGGGTCGTGGCCACCGCGATCAGCCAGATCGAGGTGCGCAAGCTTGGCTTCGAAGGTGCCATCGCCAATTTCGCCGAGCAGTGGTCGCTGCTCTATGGCCTGCTGGCAGTGGCAATTTCGGTCATCATGGGCTGGCTGGCCGGCCGCGTATTTTCATTGGTTTAGGCCAAATTAACTCCTTTGGCCTAGGCACGGACCTGTGATTTCAATGGTCGGCGCAGGCAAATGGCAGATATGAGCAGGCACAATTTTGGCGCGGCGCGGCCCGCCTTGGCGCAGGAACTCGGTGCTGCCGCCAATGCGCCTTCGATCAACCAGCCGATTGATCAGTCGATCGAACCAATTGGTATCGTGCTGGAAATTTCCGGTTCGGGCAGTCAGATCGCGATTGATCTGCAGCGGCTGAACGAGTGCGCCACCAGCACCGATCCCGCTGTCGCGCTGGCCGGGCAGGTCGGCAGCCAGATCAAGATTCAGGTCGCCGGCAGTTGGCTGCTCGCCACCATGCGCAGCCAGAAGCAGGATTCCAATACGCCGGGCGGTGTGCTCGCCGTGGTCGATTTTCTTGGCGAAGGCGAAGAAGAGCGGCTGACTGGCCGGTTGCACAATTTCCAGCGCGGCGTGACACGTTATCCGGTGCCAGGCGCTCTGGTCTATCCCGCCACCACGCCGGACCTGCGCCAGATCTATGCCAGCGATGGGCGCAACCTCATCCAGATCGGCACGGTGTTCCCCACCAGCGATATCCGCGCCGGGCTGTATATCGATGCCATGCTGGGCAAGCATTTCGCGCTGCTCGGCTCCACCGGCACCGGCAAATCGACCAGCGCCGCGCTGATCCTCCACCGCATCTGCGAGGCGGCGCCCGAGGGGCACATCATCATGGTCGATCCGCACGGCGAATATGGCTCGGCCTTCCGCGACACCGGCGTGATCCTCGATGTCTCCAACCTGCAGATGCCCTATTGGCTGATGAATTTCGAGGAACACTGCGAAATCATCCTCACCTCATCTGGCAGCAACCGCCAGGAGGATATGGAAATCCTCGCCAAGTGCCTGCAAATGGCGCGGATGAAGAGTCGCATGGCGGAAGGCTTCGGCAAGGTCACGGTGGATACACCGATCCCTTATCTTATGAACGACCTGACCACGATCTTGCAAAATGAAATGGGCAAGCTCGACAAGTCGACCACGACTGCGCCCTATATGCGGATCAAGAACAAGCTCGACGAGCTCAAGGGCGATCCGCGCTACCAGTTCATGTTTTCAGGCATGCTGGTGGGCGACACCATGGCCGAATTCATTGCCAAGATCTTTCGGCTGCCTTCGAATGGACGGCCGATCTCGATCATCGACGTCTCGGGCGTGCCTTCCGAAGTCACGTCTACGGTGGTCGCGGTGCTCAGCCGGCTGGTGTTCGATTTTGCCATCTGGTCGCGCGATGATTCGATGCGGCCGATCCTGCTGGTCTGCGAAGAAGCCCACCGCTATGTGCCTAACGAGAAAAACGCCGATGGTTCCTCGGTCGGCAAGATCCTTAGCCGCATCGCCAAGGAAGGCCGCAAATACGGCGTTTCGCTGGGCCTGATCACCCAGCGCCCCTCAGACCTTGCCGAAGGCGTGCTCTCGCAATGCGGCACGATCATCTCGATGCGGCTCAACAACGAGCGCGATCAGGCTTTCGTCAAGGCGGCGATGCCCGAAGGCGCGCGCGGCTTCCTCGAATCGATCCCGGCGCTGCGCAACCGCGAATGCATCATCTGCGGCGAGGGCGTTTCGGTGCCGATCCGGGTCAGTTTCGACGAACTCGAAGCGTTCAAGCGCCCGGCCTCTGCCGATCCCTCGTTCGTCGATATGTGGAACAAGTCGGGCGGCGAGGAAGACATGATCTCCCGCACTATCCACCGCTGGCGCGCGCACGGGCGGTAAGCCGGAATTACTCGGCCGCCAGCGTGGCTCCGCCGAGCGGCACGGCGCCTGCGCCCTTTCGCCAGTTGCCGAACAGATAATAGAGCACGGCCAGCGCGCCCGACGACGTGCTGCTGGCGATGAACGCCCACCAGATCGCGTCTGCACCAAAGCTGGGGTAGAGGCCAAAGCCCACTGCCAGCCGCACGCCGATCACCGAAATCAACAGGATCATGAACGGCGCGAGCACCGCGCCGTTGGCGCGCACCACCGAAGTCATCACCATCGAGATGCCCATCGGCACGAATGTCCAGCCGATCATCAGGTTGATATGCTCGCCGATAGCGATCGCCTGGCTGCCAAGCGGCAGAAACAGACCCAGCAGATAGTGATCCGATACCAGCAACACCGCGATCAACAGCCCGGTCATCAGCACGTTGGCACCGACGCCGAAGCCCGCCAGCTTGCTGATCCGGTCCCACCGACCTGCGCCGATATTCTGCGCTGCCATTGCAGAAACCGCGCTGCCCACGGCAAAGGCCGGCATCTGGATATAATTCCACAGCTGCTGCGCGGCGTTGTAGGCCGCCGAGGTTTCCACCCCCTGCCGGTTGATCAGCCCCATCATGATCACAGTTGAAACCGCCATGATCCCGGTCGACAGACTCATTGGCAGGCCAATGGTCAAGATCGGCTTGAGGTGCGCCCAATCTGGCCGCAGCAGGTGCCATTCCGGCCCGCGCAGCCGGATCGGAAGATCGAGCCGATAGACCCGCCAGACCATGAAGATCAGGCAGATCAGGTTGGTCACCGCCCCGGCAATCGCCGCGCCGGGCAGCCCAAGCGCCGGGATCGGGCCGAGCCCGAGGATGAAAACCGGATTGAGCAGGATCGAGAAAGTCAGATTGAGCACAGTGCTCCACAGCGGCGTCACCGCATCGCCCACCCCGCGCAACGCCGATTGCAGCAGGACCGTGACGAACACCAGCGGCAGGGTGAGGAAGACGATACTGAGGAAGGAAATGGCGAAAGGATAAGCTGCCGGGGGGGTTGAGAGCACCCGCAGCAAGGCCGGCGTTGCCAACCAGCCGCCCAGCGCCAGAAACAGGCTGGCAATCAGGAAGGCGCCCAGCGTTGCGCCGGTGATGCGGCGCACTTCGGCCACATCGCGCCGCCCCATCGCCTGGCCGATCATGATCGTTGCCGCCATGGCGAGGCCGAACACCGAGGAAAAGATCAGGAACATCATCATGTTGGCGATGCCCGCCCCGGCAAAGGCGCTTTCGCCCAGAAATTTGCCGACATAGATCGCGCTGATCGAGCCATTGAGCGATTGCAGCACGTTTGAGCCCAGCGTGGGCAGCGCGAACAGCAACAGAGTCTTGCCGACCGGCCCCTGGGTCAGGTCGCCGCGCATTGGCTGCTGCCGGGCCGTGCTGGCAGCGAGATCGGAATCGTCGAGAATGGGGGCTTCAGTCACGTTCCTCTCGTGTCGCCATAGAGGTGGATATGCAAGCGGTCGGAGAAGTTAAATTCATGTTCTGAACAAATTAGCGCCAGCCATCGCCCCCGCGCGCGCAAGGTCTTGCTGTCGCGGCCCTCGGGCATCAGGAATATGCGGGCTGCGGGGATGGCGTGGGCCGCCTGCAACGCCAGAACTTCATCCACATCGCCAGGCTCGGCGATCACGAATTTGAACCAGGCGCGCGGGTCCGCTGCCCATGCTGCCAGCCGCTCAGGGGGCAGCGCCACCGCGGCAGGGTTGCCGCTGTGCGCCAGCTTGGGGCTGACATTGTATTGCTGGATCAGCGCATCGAACGCCGGCGGCGGAGCGACCGTGCCGTTGGTCTCGACCTCGATGTGCATGTGGGGCAGGGCTGCGATCATCCGGGCGAGGGCAGGGGCCTGCAGCAATGGCTCGCCGCCGGTGATGACGAGGCGGCTCTGCCCCAGCGCGGCGATGCGGGCGGCGGTTTCTGTTTCCGAGAGCGTGACCTGATTGGCCTTGCGGTCAAAGGTGCTGAAATCCCAGGTATAGCCGGTGTCGCACCACACGCAGGCAAGGTTGCAATGCGACAGGCGCACGAAAGCGCAAGGCCTGCCGGCGGCAGCACCTTCGCCCTGCAGCGAGGCAAATATCTCCGGCTCGCCGGGGGTCTGGGCGGCGAGGACGAGGGTCACACCGATGGTCCTTCGAGACGCGAGCGGGCCTTCGACAAGCTCAGTCCCGCCCGCTCCTCAGGATGAGCGGGGGAATTCCGGTTCCGCTCCTCCTGAGGAGGCACTGAGCTTGTCGAAGGGCCGTCTCGAAGGACCATGAAGATCACGCCAACAGCGCCCCTATCCTAATCTCGATAAAGCCGCGCTCAGCCGCTCGGCCTCGGCGGCATGATGCGCATGATCGGCGCGGGCCTTCTCCACGGCTTCTGGCTTGGCTTTCTCGGCGAACGCGGGGTTGTTCAGGCGTCCTTCGAGCGATTTGGCTTCCTTGGTAGAAACTTCAAGCGCCTTGGCGAGGCGGGCCTTTTCGGCGGCGATGTCGATGATGCCTTCGAGGGGGATGATGTATGTTACACCATCGACCACGACTTGAGCAGACTCTCCCGGAACCTCGACGATCGTGAATCGAATTTCTGAAATGCGAGCCAATCGTTCAATTGATAATTCACACCGTCTAATTCTAGCAACCAAATCGGGATTTGAATCCGCCCAGACTATGAGCGGTACCTTTGCCGCAGGAGGCACATTCAACTCGGTGCGTGCACCTCGGATGGCCGAAACGAGTTTGATCAACCATTCCACCTCAGCCTTCGCCGGCGCATCAACCGCAGCCCCCGGCGCGGGCCAGCTGGCGGTGATCAGCGGATAATGCGGCCGCTCGCCCAACTTGCTCCACAGCTCCTCCGTCACAAACGGCATGAACGGGTGCAGCATCACCAGAATCTGGTCGAGCACCCAGCCCGCGACTGCCTTGGTCTCGTCGTCGAAGGCGCCCTTGATCAGCTCGATGTACCAGTCGCAGAACTGGTCCCAGACGAAGTGATATATCGCACCCGCCGCCGTATCGAAGCGCAAGTCGGCCATCGCCTTGTCAAGTGCTTCAAGGGTTAGGGCGACTTCGCCGATGATCCATTTGTTGACCGCCGAGGTGGCTTGCGGAGCGGCAACCGAAGTGGAAGCCCCAATCCCGTTCGATTGGCAAAACCGCGCGGCATTCCAAAGCTTGGTGGCGAAGTTGCGATAGCCTTCGACGCGGGCCTTATCCATCTTCACATCGCGGCCCTGGCTCTCCATCGCCGCCCTGAAAAAGCGCAGCGCATCGGCGCCGTATTCATCGATCAGCAGCAGCGGATCGACGACATTCCCCTTGCTCTTGGACATCTTCTGGCCATCGGCGGCGCGAACGAGGCCGTGGAGATAGAGTTTTTTCCACGGCACCTGCCCGTCCATGAAATGCATCCCCTGCATCGCCATCCGCGCGCACCAGAAGAACAGGATGTCGAAGCCGGAGATCAGCAGGTCACCCGGGTAATGGCGTTGCAACAACGAGCGACCGGAAAGCCCCTCCCCTTCAGGGGAG
>JANOBA010000049.1:0-1935 GCA_031411415.1 Novosphingobium sp. | reverse complement strand
CAACGATTATGACAATGTCGATCTGACCAAGGCGCTCGATCTCGATATCGATCTGGTGCCGACCAGCGATGAGGATACGAAGTGGCGGCCGATGTATCCGGACATTGTCTTTGCGCGCTCGATGCGCTGGGATGGCAGCGGTTCGTTCACCCCGGCGGACGTGACCACCGCCGACGATTACGTGAATCCTTCATGGGGCGGCATGTCCGCCTGCCCCGCGGCCGCGCGCAGCATGAGCGAAATGAACGCCTCCGAAGTGGCGAGCTATGTCGGCAACCTTCAACCGGCCGGTTCGACGTACCACGACATCGGGATGATCTGGGGCGGACGACTGCTTTCACCGACCGGGCTGTTCGCTGCCGACAATGCCGATGTCGATGGCAAGCCGACCGCGCGGCATATGATCTTCCTGACCGATGGTGAGACTGCGCCGCTTGATTTGTCTTACGGGACCTACGGCGTCGAACCGCTCGATCAGCGCCGCTGGTCCGAAGGATCGGCGCTGACGCTGACCGAGACGGTCGAAAACCGCTTCGCCGTGGCTTGTGCTGAGGTCAAGAAGCGCAACATCACAGTTTGGGTGATCGGCTTTGGTACCAAGCTGAACCCGATCATGTCCGACTGTGCCGGGCCGGGCAAATCGTTCGAGGCTTCTGACACTTCAGAGCTCAACGACATCTTTAACCGCATCGCTGCGTCGATCGGTGACTTGCGGATCTCGAAATGATCCGTGCCTATCTCGTCCGGCTAAAGGCCGACACCGCTGGCGTCAGCGCGGTGGAGTTTGCACTGATTGCGCCGGTCCTCCTGATGATGGTGATGGGCATCTTCGATCTGGGCCACAACATGTACACCACCTCGATGCTGCAGGGTGCGATCCAGCAATCCGCGCGCAATTCGACCATTGAAGGCGCAGCTTCAAACCCCGCAGCGCTCGATGCCATCGTAACCACGGCGGTCCGTGCGATCTCGCCCAATTCGACGCTACAATTCGGCCGTTCTGCCTACACCAACTTCTCCGATGTCGGGCAAGCCGAAGACTTCACCGACAGCGACAACGACGAAATCTGCAATAACGGCGAACCCTTCGAGGATGCTAACGGCAACGGCCAATGGGACACTGACCAAGGCATCGCCGGCCAAGGCGGCGCACGCGATGCGGTGCTGTACACTGTGATCGTCAGCTATCCGCGGATGTTCCCGATCGCGCGGCTGATCCCAGGGCAGACCGATACCTTCACGATGCAATCGCAAACGGTGCTGCGCAACCAGCCGTATGGACTGCAGAAAGGCGACAGTATCGCCACAGGAAATTGCACATGAGCCTGCTGCAAACCTTTCGCGCGCTGCTCGGCAATCGCTCTGGTGTGGCAATGACGGAATTTGCCCTCGGCGCGCCGTTCCTGCTCACCGCCGGACTGTGGGGCGTGGAGACGGCCAACTTCGCGGTGGTCAACATGAAGGTCGGTCAGATCGCGGTCCATGTAGCAGACAACGCCTCGCGAATCGGGGAAACTGCGACTTTGCAGAACCGCAAACTCTACGAAGAAGACCTTACCGACGTGCTGCTTGGCGCAAACATACAGGCTGGAAACGGGCTGGATCTCTACCGCCACGGACGGGTAATCATCAGTAGCGTCGAAATCTGGAAGCCTTCAACACACTGCAATTCTAATGGCTGCACTGGCAGCGGCAATTCTGACGGAAACCAGTACATCAGTTGGCAGCGTTGCAAAGGAGCACTCAACCACGCGCCGGCTTATGGCAACCAGAACCGCGCCCTGCCAGATGGGATCGGGCCGGATGGACAGGAAGTTCAGGCCTCTGTCGAAAGCCCAGTGATTTTCGTAGAGGTCTATTACGACTACCAGCCGTTAATAGCGCTGCCATGGCTCACGCCCAAGGTTATCGAATCAACCGCCGCGTTCATGGTCC
>JANOBA010000048.1:0-3830 GCA_031411415.1 Novosphingobium sp. | reverse complement strand
TGCACCGGCTATGACAAGATCGTGCGCGCGGTGATGGATGCCGCCGCCGAGATGCGCCAGGAACATCAAACCCAGAGGATCCCGGCATGAACGCTCCGCAAGACAAACGCGCCTTCCGCCGGGAGAGCTATCGCGTGGTCGGCACGCGCCCGGTCCGGCCTGACGGGATCGATAAAGTCACTGGCAAAGCGCTCTATGGCACCGATACCGTCGCCGCAGGCATGTTGCACGGCGCGATTCTGCGTAGCCCGCATGCCCACGCCCGCATCCGCTCAGTCGATACCCGCAAGGCCGAAGCACTTGCCGGCGTAAAAGCCGTGGTGACCGGGGCTGACTTTCCTTCGCTTGCTTCGCTTGAAGTGTCGCTTGGCGAATCATCTGGAAATATAAAATATATCAGCCGCAACTGCATGGCGCATGAGAAAGTGCTTTATGAAGGCCACGCAGTCGCAGCAGTTGCCGCGACCAGCCCGGCGATTGCCGAGGCGGCGCTGGCGCTGATCGCGGTCGACTATGAGGTTCTCGGCCATGTCATGGACATTGAATCGGCACTCGCCCCCGGTGCGCCGCTGCTGCACGAGGATATGTTTACGCAAGGGGTTGAGCCCAAGCCCGACAAGCCCTCGAATGCCGCGCTGCGTTTCGGCATCGGGCGCGGCGATCCCGATGCGGCGCTGGCGGGCGCACATAAGGTCGTATCAGGCCGCTTTTCCGCCCTGCCGGTGCATCAGGGCTATATCGAGCCGCACGCCTGCGTTGCCTCGTGGAATGCCGACGGACAGGCGCAGATCTGGGCATCGAGCCAGGGCGCTTTCATGATCCGCACGCTCACCGCCAACATTCTGGGGCTCAGCCAGGCTGATATCCGCGTCATTCCGATGGAAATCGGCGGCGGCTTCGGCGGCAAGACCACGGTTTATCTCGAGCCGGTGGCGATGGTGCTCAGCCGCAAGTCGGGCCGCCCGGTGCGTCTCGAAATGAGCCGCAGCGACGTGTTCCGCGCCACTGGACCCGCTCCCGGCGGCAGCATCGAGATCACCATGGGCGCCGATGCCGATGGCACGATCACCGCCGTGGTGCTTGAATTCAAACTGCTTGGCGGGGCCTATCCGGGCTCGGATACCCATTCCGGCGCGATGAGCGCGCTGGCGCACTACAACATCGCCAATTCCCGCGTCACTGGTTGGGACGTGCTGTGCAACATGGCGAGCACGGCGGCCTATCGCGCTCCCGGCGCTCCACAGACCACCTTTCCGGTCGAAAGCTGCATTGACGAGCTGGCGATGCAGCTTGGCATCGATCCCATCGACATGCGGCTGAAGAACGCCGTGCGGCCCGGTGACATTGGCCTCACCGGGGTTGCGGCAGGCGAGATTGGCTTTGTCGAATGCCTTGAGGCGGCAAAGGCCCATCCGCACTGGTCGGCGCCGCTTGGGCCCAATCAGGGTCGCGGGGTCGGCGCCGGCACATGGGGCAATTATGGCGGGCCTTCCACCGCATCGGTCAGCATCGGCGAAGATGGCTCGGTGCTGGTCACAACTGGCAGCCCGGACATCGGCGGCAGCCGCGCATCGATGGCGATCATGGCCGCCGAAGTATTGCAAGTGCCTTATGAGCAAGTGCGCGTAACCATCGCGGATACCTCGTCAATCGGCTATTCAATGCTCACCGGCGGCAGCCGCACGACTTTTGCCACTGGCAAGGCCGTGATTGAAGCTTGTGAGGCGATCATCCTTGACCTGCGCGGCCGCGCGGCTGCTATGTGGAGCGCAGATCTGGCCGAGACTGAATGGCGCGATGGCACCGTGTTCTGCACGGCAGCGGGTCAGGAAGACAAGTCCCTGACCATGCGCAAGATCGCCGCCCGCGCGGGCTTTGCCAAAGGGCCGATTACCGCAGAAGTTGCGCTCAATGCGCAAGGCTATCTCCCCGGCTTCGGCGTGCACATCTGCGACACTGAAGTTGATCCCGAAACGGGCCATGTCACCGTGACGCGCTACACTGCGGTGCAGGACGTTGGCACCGCGATCCACCCGGACTATGTTGAAGGACAGATGCAGGGCGGCGCAGTGCAGGGCATCGGCTGGGCGCTCAACGAGGGCTATGTTTATGACAAGTCAGGCCGCATGGATAACCCCGGCTTCCTCGACTACCGGATCCCGGTCTGCTCGGACATGCCGATGATTGACACGGTGATGGTCGAAAAGCCCAATCCGGCGCATCCTTTCGGGGTCAAGGGCGTGGGCGAAGTGCCGATTGTGCCGCCGCTTGGCGCAGTGCTGAATTCGGTCAGCCGCGCGATTGGCCGGCGGATGCGGCATCTGCCGCTGACGCCGGACCGGATCTGGTCCGAATTGCAGGACTAGGCAGGGCGGGCGAGCCATGAACACCGTTCTCTCGATCATGGTGCTCGCCGCGCTCGCGCTGCTGGCGGGCGGGCTATACCTGTGGAACCGTGAGGGCATGCGCCGGCAAGCAGTGTTGATGCTGGTGCTGGTCGCAGTGATCGCCGGCAATGTGGCGATCCTCGTCGTGCCCAATGCCGACGGGATCGCCCCAGCGGGCCAAGCGCCGAAATAACTTACTTGATCGGGCAATCCGGCGAGAGGCGCATGTCGAGATAGTTATCGACTGAATGCATCATGTCGCCCAGCTCGTTTTCGTAGAAGTGGTTGGCGCGCGGGATTTCGTCGTGGTGGATGGTGATGTGGCGCTGGGTGCGCAGCTTATCGACCAGCTTCTGCACCGCGCCCGGCGTCACCACAGTGTCCGCCACGCCCTGAACGACGATGCCCGAGGCGGGGCAGGGCGCCAGAAAGCTGAAATCATACATGTTTGCCGGCGGCGAAACCGAGATGAAACCACGGATTTCCGGGCGACGCATCAGCAATTGCATGCCGATCAGCGCGCCGAAGCTGTAGCCGCCAATCCAGGTTGTCTGCGCTTCGGGATGGATTGACTGCACCCAGTCGAGCGCGGCGGCGGCATCGCTGAGCTCGCCGATGCCGTTGTGAAAGCTGCCCGGGCTGCGCCCGACGCCGCGAAAATTGAACCGCAAAGTGGCAAAGCCGCGCGCAACGAAGGTTTTGTAGAGCGCCTGGGTGATGCGGTCGTTCATTGTGCCGCCGGCCTGCGGGTGCGGGTGCAGGATCATGGCGACCGGCGCGCGCGGGCGGGGGCCCGGCTGGAAGCGGCCTTCAAGACGGCCTTCGGGTCCGGGGAAGATGACTGACGGCATGGTTCAGGTTACCTGCAAATGAAAGCCACCCCGCGCGGCGAGCCGGAGAGGCAGGCCGCTGCGCTTTGGGCTGTGAATGGAAGCGTAGGGCTATATAGAAACGATCTTCTCGAAAGCAACTTTTAGCGAACATGCCGCCCGAACCGATCTATCTCGACTACGCCGCCACCACGCCGCTGTTGCCAGCCGCGGGGGAGGCGATGCAGCGCGGGTTTGGCTTGTGGGCCAATCCCAGCAGCCCGCACAGCGCAGGACGCAAGGCTCGGCACGCGCTGGAAGATGCGCGTGAGCGGGTGAAGGCGGCGCTGGGCTGGGAGGGAGAGTTGATCTTCACCTCCGGCGCGAGCGAGGCGCTGACCATCGCGATCAGGCGCTGCGCCAAGCCGCTGGCGGCGGTCAGCGCAGTGGAACACGAGGCGGTGTTGCGGCACGTGCCAACAGTGGCCCGCCTGCTGGGCGTCGATAGCTGTGGCCTTGTCAATCCAGCTGACTGTGCTGCCGCAGGGCTGGTCGCGGTGCAGCAGGCGAACAGCGAAACCGGGGTCATACAGCCGCTTTATGCCGTGGCCGACGCGGTGCGCGGGGCAGGCGG
>JANOBA010000047.1:0-5748 GCA_031411415.1 Novosphingobium sp. | reverse complement strand
GATACGCTTTGCCATCGATGAAGTACGTCTGTCGGGCGCGGCGCAGGTTCATCCCGGCGGTGTCCTCTATGGGCCGACCGTCAGTCAGGTGGTTGCTTCGAACCACCCGGACTATAGCATCGGCGACATCGTTGATGGCCGCACCGGCTGGCGCGAATATGCCGTGGTCGCGCCTGACGAAGCGGATTATCGCGGGCCGCCGCGCAAGCTCGATGCTTCGCTCGCCCCCGTCCAGACCGCGCTCGGCGCGCTCGGCATGCCGGGGCAGACAGCCTATATCGGCATGATCGACACCGGCCGCGTAAAGCCCGGCGAAACCGTGGCGATTTCGGCGGCGGCAGGGGCGATCGGCAGCCTCGCTGGGCAAATCGCCAAAGTGATCGGCGCGCGCGTGGTCGGCATTGCTGGGGGGCCAGGCAAATGCCGCGCGCTACTGGACCTCGGCTTCGATGCGGCAGTCGATTATAAGGCGGCGGACTTTGCAGAGCAGCTGAAAGCGGCCTGCCCAGCTGGCATCGACCTCTATTTCGACAACACCGGCGGCGCGGTGACGCTCGGCGTGCTGCCATTGCTCAATCGCGGCGCGCGGATGGCGGTGTGCGGCTTCATTGCTTATTATGGCATGGGACAGGAAGGCCCCGGCCCGGATCACATGCCCGCGCTCTATCGCGCGATCAATTCCAAGGCGCTGGAGATCAAGGGCTTTGCCAGCTTTGGCGCAGGGCCGGAGCCGACCCAGAAAATCGCCGGCTGGATGCGTGAGGGCAAGCTCCGCTTTCCTGAAATTGTCGTCGAGGGCCTGGCAGCCGCTCCGGAGGCATTCTGCGCCGTGTTTTCGGACAATTCCTTTGTCGGCAAGCTGCTGATCAAAGTTGCCGAGGCGAGTTGACGCAGAGACAAGTTGACAAGGAGAGTGCCAGCGCGACACTGGCTCATTATGGCAACAGCAACCGTTCCCCCGCCCCTTCGCAGCACCGCCAACCCGGCCCCGCCGCGCGCATCCAATTCCGTCCGCCGCACCATGTCGATCGACGTCAGCTGGCCAGACGGCGAGACCGGCGGACGCCTGTTCGTGGGTCGTTGCCGTGACTATCGCACACCCATCGGCGGCGGCACTGGCCGGGTGCTCGACGAAGCAGAGTTTCAAGCAAGGCTGGCTGAAGACAAGACCATCACATCGATCACTGCCACCCCGGCGCCTGATAAAATCGACAGCCTGGTCGGCGTGCGCGGCGGCAATCACTTGCGGCTGTTCATCAAGGAAACCATGCCCGAGCTGATCACCGATGGCGCGCCGATCTACCTGCCGCTTGACGATATCTCCGGCACTTCGCTTGTCTCAGTTTCGGCCTGGTCATTGTTTAACGGCGACTCGGCATTGGCTATGCGCAGCAGGTTCAAGCCCGAAGAGCTGGAGAAATTGATGGCCGATCGCGTCAACGTCTGCTGGGGGCTGGCCGAAGGCAACAGCGGGGTCACAGGCAGGGGCGCAGGCGATGCCGTCGGCGGAGCGGATGCCGGCGATGTCCGCAATCCGGCCGATCCGGAGGGCTGGCACGGACTTTTCGAAGTCGACGGTCCGAGCTTTCGGCGCGCGCGCCGCATCGAAGTGCAGCGCGATGATGACGCCGGACTGATCCGCATCGAGGCGGCCTTTCAGGACAGCGTCAAGCGCAATAATGGCACACGCGGAGCGATCCACGAATACAACATCTCGGCCACCGCCGATCTGGCCACCGGGAACTTGCTGTCGCTTGTGCCGGAGCCGAGCATCCTGCCCTTCGGCGAATGCCCCGGCGCGGTGGCCAACACCCAGCGGCTCCTCGGCCGAACGCTCCACGAAATCCGCGACGCCGTGCTGGAGCAATTGCGCGGGGCCCAAGGCTGCACCCACCTCAACGATGCGCTGCGGGCGCTGGCGGAAGTGCCCAAGCTGGCGGGCTATCTGGCCGCCTGATTACGCCGCCGCGGCCTTGCCCCCTACGAGCGCCACAAGCCCTTTCTCGTAGCGCCCCAGCCGGTTCCATGCGTCGAGCGCCGCCACTTTGTAGGCCTCAGCGAGCGTGGGATAGTTGAAGCTATTGTCGATGAAATAGTCGATGGTGCCGCCCAGATTGATCACCGCCTGGCCGACATGGACCAGTTCGGTCGCGCCTTCGCCGATGATGTGGACGCCCAGCAAGCGGCGTGAGGATATATCGACGATCAGCTTGAGCATGCCGGTGCCCAGCCCCATGATCTGCCCCCGCGATGTCTCGCGGAACCGGGCGATGCCGCATTCATAGGCGATGCCGGCGGCGCGCACCTGCTCTTCGGTCAGCCCCACCGAAGACAATTCAGGCACCGCGTAAATGCCGATAGGATAGGCCTGTTCGCCTGCCGGCATCGGGGCGCCAAAGGCATGGCAGGCCGCCGCCCGCCCCTGCTCCATCGAGGTCGCGGCAAGGCTGGGGAAACCGATCACATCGCCGGCCGCATAGATATGGCGCACCGGCGTTTGATAGGTGACCGGATCGACGCTTAGCCGGCCGCGCGCATCGGCCTCGAGCCCGCAGGCTTGGAGGCACAGCGATTCGGTCGCGCCAACCCGGCCAGCGGTATAAAGCACCATATCTGACGCAACCTGCCGCCCGTCGGCCAGCATGCAGACCGGCGAGCCATCGGCGGCAAAGCGCACCTGGCTGACCTCGCCGCCGATGCGCAGGCTCATGCCGCGATCGCGCATCAGGTGGACAAGGTGATCGACCAGTTCACGGTCCATGAATTCGAGGAAATTGTCGCGCGGCTCGATCAGGGTGACGGGAACATCCAGCGCGCTGAAAATCGTTGCATATTCCAGCCCGATGACCCCGGCGCCGACCACCACCAGACTGCGCGGCAGGCGCGGCGCGCGGATGAAATCGTCGCTGTCGAGCACATTGACATCGTTGAAGGGGATCGAGCTTGGCCGGTTCGGCGCAGTGCCGACGGCGATCAGCACCTTGCCGGCCTCGACCACTTCCTCGCTGTCCTGATCGCCTGTCCGGCAGGCGATGGCGATGCGGTTTGGCGTCACAAAGCGCCCCGAACCGATGCAAACGCGCACGCCGTTGCGGGCGAACTGATGCTCCTGCACGGCGACTTCGTGTTCGAGCGTCTTGCCCATGCGATTGGCGAGATCAGCGGCGCAGATGTCCTGCTTGACCCGGTAGGACTGGCCATAAAACCCGCGTTCGCGCCAGCCTGAGAGGTTGAGGATCGTCTCACGCAGGGTCTTCGACGGAATCGTGCCGGTGTGCACCGAAACGCCGCCGACCCGTGCGCGGTCATCGATCACCAGCACCCGCTTGCCAAGCTTGGCCGCCTGCACCGCAGCACGCCGTCCGGCCGGGCCGCTGCCAAGAACCACGAAGTCGTAACGCTGCATTGCCAAGATTCCCCTTGCATATCGGAAGGTAGAACGGCCGAATTAGGCAAAGAGTTAATCACGGGGATTGATTCGCTGCAATGCACAATCGATTGCTGCATCGCACAAAGATTGTTGCAGTAAGGCGCGATTGGGGAAGAAGTCGCTACCGAACCAACGTTGCCAGTGCCTCATGCGCGAGGCCGCTGGACAGCTCGTCAAACATGCGGCGGCGCAATTCACGGACCAACAGAGCGCGGGTATAGCGCAGCGCTGCAGGGCTGAACTTCGCCATGCCCTCGGCCAATTCGCGCGCGCGCGGCAACAGCTGCGCGGACGGCAGAATTTCTGCGACCACCCCCAGCCGTTTGGCTTCCTCGGCACCAATCCGCTCGCCGGTCAGCAGAAAATAGCGCCCGCGATTGGGGCCGAGCAGCATCGGCCAGACCGTGTGCACCCCATCGCCGGGCACGGTGCCATTGGGGAAATGCGCCAGGTCAGCAAATTCGGCGGTGTCTGCCGCCAGCACGATATCCGCGACGACTGGCAATTCGGCATGGATCAGCGCCGGACCATTGACTGCGGCGATCACCGGCACCGGGATCGCCAGCAGGTTGCTCAACAGCGCATTGCCCTCGTCATAGATGCGCGGCCACATCTCCGCGAGGCTGGCTTCGGGATAATTCTCGCTCCGGTCAAACTCGGCGATGAAGGCGTCGCCGGTGCCGGTGAAGATCACCACCTTGTTTTCAGCATCACGCGCGATGTCGAGGAAGGCCTCGCCGAGTTCGGTGTGCAGGCTGGTCAGCGAAGTTCCCCACTGCGCCGGTCCGCCACGCGTGTGGATCGCCAATTCGAGCACGCCGGTGGGGCTCCGGGTGAAGTGGATGCCGGTGAATTTGTTCTGGTAGTCGCCCAGCTGCGTCATTGCCTTCTCCCATCATCGTTGCGGCGATGATCGCCGATGGCGATGTAATTGCAAGGTGCTTCCGTTCGCCTCGTGCTTGCGGGAGGGGCTGGGGGAGGGCATGTTGGTCTTGCAGCAGAGGATCCGCAGTTGACCAAGTCGGTCGTAACCTTGAGCGACAAATATACGCAAGACGGCGGGCAAGTAATGCTCTCCGCGCTGCAAGGCGTCGTTCGCCTGCTGCTCGATCAAGCCCGGCGCGACAAGGCGACGGGGCTGCGCACGGCGGGCTATGTCACCGGCTATCGCGGATCGCCGATCACCACGCTCGATGCGCAGCTGTGGGCCAATGAAAAGCTGCTGACTGAACGCGATATTCGCTTCGAGCCGGGACTGAACGAGGAACTGGCGGCAACGAGCCTGCGCGGCACCCAGCAGCTTGGCTGGTATGGCAAGCCCCGCGTCGATGGCGTTTTCGCGCTGTGGTATGCCAAGGGCGTCGGCGTCGAGCGGGCGGGGGAAGCGATCAAGGCGGCGAACTTCGAGGGCACCCATGCCAAGGGCGGAGCGCTACTACTGTGCGGCGACGATCATGCCGCCAAGTCATCGCTCACCGCGCACCAGAGCGAGCATGTCATGGTCACCGCGATGGCGCCGGTGCTGTATCCGGCAACCACGGACGAGATCCTCAGCTTCGGCCAATTGGGCTGGGCGCTGTCGCGCTTCAGCGGGCTCTATGTGGCGATGAAGGCTGTCACCGATACGCTCGATCTGACGACCACCGTGACGCTGCCGGGGCACATGTTCCCGATTACCCTGCCCGATCTGGCCGGAAGGCCCTCCCCGCATTTGCGGCAGAATGCCTCGGCATTGCAGCAGGAAGAAGCGGTGATCGAACATCGCCTGCCGCTGGTTTCACCGTTTGTCAGCGCCAACCGGATCGACCGGGTGAGCCATGATGCGCCGGGGGCAAAACTCACAGTGGTGAGCGCGGGCAAGGCATGGCTCGATCTGTGTCAGGCGCTCAGCGATCTGGGGCTGGACGGGCGGGCAATCGGACTGCGCGTGGTCAAGCTGGGCCTCGTCTGGCCGATTGATGCAGGCTTCATCCGGCAGGCCTGCCTTGGCAGTGCCGAGGTCATGGTGGTCGAGGAAAAGCGGGCTTTCATCGAAGAACAGCTAGCGCGGATTTTCTATGGCATGGCCAATGCCCCGGCGCTCAGTGGCAAGAACGGCCTGCTTCCCGAGATCGGCGTGCTCGATCCCGGCATGGTGCGCCGCGCGCTCGTCCAGCGGCTCGGCGCGCTGGGTATGCTGACTGACGAGGCAAAAGCGCGCGATGCGGCGCTCCGCCAGCTGGAAGACAGCGCTGCCACGCTGGAGCGCACCGCCATTCGCGGCGCGTATTTCTGCTCAGGCTGTCCGCACAACACCAGCACGCTGGGGCCCGAAGGTT
>JANOBA010000046.1:0-6873 GCA_031411415.1 Novosphingobium sp. | reverse complement strand
GAAAAGCCGACCGGCCAGCTCCAGCTTTCCGCCGGTTTCTCGTCGATCGAGAACTTCATTTTCCAGGCCTCGGTGCAGCAGCGCAATTTCCGCGGGCGTGGGCAGACCATCGGGCTTTCGGGCTCCTATTCGAAATATTCGAAGAGCGTCGAGGCGAGCTTCGTCGAGCCCTACCTGTTTGATCGCAATGTCTCGCTGGGCGTCGACATTTATCGGCGCGACCTTAACAGCTTCAGCTTCGTCGACAGCCAGCGCAACAACACCTATCAGCAGGCAACCACCGGCCTGCAGCTGCGGCTTGGCATTCCGCTGACCGAGTATTTCACCGCCGTCGCCAGCTACACGCTGAACTACGACAACATCTCGCTCGGCTCGCAATACTTCTCGGACCGTCTGGTGCCTGGCACGCCGTCATGCGAGCCGCTGCTCGCCGGGCGTTATCTGTGCGAAGCGGTGGGCAAGCGGACCAGCTCGATCCTGGGCCTGTCGCTGATCCACGACACGCTCGACAACCGCTCGCGCCCGAGCCGGGGCCATCTGGTGACTGTCGGCGGCGATTTCGCCGGGCTGGGCGGTTCAGTCAAATATGGTCGGCTGCGGTTCAACGCGGCGCAATATTACCCTGTCGGCAAGGGCTTCATTTTCTCGATTTCGGCTGAAGGCGGGCTGATCAAGTCGTTCGACAACAGCGGAAACGCAGCCGAAGGCGTCGACGATGTTCGCCTGACCGACCGCTTCTATCTGGGCGAACCGCAGATGCGCGGCTTCGATATTCGCGGCATCGGCCCGCGCGTGCTGCGCAAGCCGCTGGTCGATCACGATGGCCTTCCGGAAACCCCGCTGGTTGTGGTCGGCGACCGCAACAACTGGACCGACGATGCCATCGGCGGCAAGTATTACTATCAGGCGCGGGCAGAGCTGGAGATTCCGCTGGGTTCGGGCGCGCGAGAGCTGGGCATCCGTCCATCGATCTTCATGGACGTCGGTGCAGTCTGGGGCGTGCGCACGCCCAAGACGCAGGACGTGCCAGCACCGTTCCTGATCCAGAGCCGCGATGCGACGGGCGCCTTGCAATATGCCCAGATCGACGCAGTCGACAACACCGCCGGCCTGTGTACTCCGACCGCAACATCGGTTGTCACCACCGCGACCAACGCCAATCCGCCTAACGCCTGCGTCACCGGGGTAAACACCGCGTTCGGCACGACCATTCCGCCCTTCACCGAGGAATTCCTCGGCGACACCTGGAAGCCGCGTCTGGCGATCGGCGTCGGGTTCAACTGGAATTCGCCGTTCGGCCCCTTCCGTATCGATTTTGCCCATGTGCTGCTGAAGCGTGATGGCGACGACACGAAATCATTCACATTCAACGTAGGAACCCAATTCTGATGAAAACATTCCTCAAATCCGCCGTCGTCCTGTCCCTGCTCGTCGGCGCTGCGCCGATGGCCATGGCCCAGACTCGCCCTGCTGGCGTTACCGCTTCTGCCCCTGCCGTGCCCGGCCTTGGCGTTGCCAATATCGATGCCATCATCGGCAACAGCGCCGCTTTCAAGGTCGCCCAGGTCCAGCGCCCGACGACCTATAAGGCACAGTTCGACGCCGCCGAAGCGCGCCGCGCGGCGATCAGCGCACAGCTGATGCCGATGGTCGATAAGTTCAACCGCGATCGCCAGGCGCCGACTGCCAGCACACCCGCCGGCCAGGCTCTGCTCCAGAGCCAGGCGCAGACCATCCAGCGCATCCAGGAATCGGGCCAGGCCGAGCTGCAGAAGCTGCTCGAGCCGGTTGCCTTGTCCGAGGCTTACGTCACGGAGCAGATCGGCGAAAAGCTGAACGCCGCGATTCAGGGGGCGATGGTCAAGAAGAACATCAGCCTGGTGATCAACCCGCAGAGCGTGGTCGCTGCGACCAATGCCTACAATCTCAACCAGGCGATCCTCGACGAGCTGAACACCGCGATCCCAACCGCGCAGCTTGTGCCGCCCGCCGGCTGGGAACCGCGCGAAGTGCGTGAACAGAAGGCCGCCCAGGCCGCGCAGCAGTCGGGCGCGGCGCCCGCAGCGCCCGCCGGAGCGGCGCGTCCCTCGACCGACGGCCGCTGATCCAGCTGCGATGAGCGAAGCCAGCCCACCGGTATACGACACCGCGAAGATCCTCGCGGCCCTGCCGCATCGCTATCCGTTGTTGCTGGTTGACCGGGTGGCCTCGCTGACCATCGGCGAGGAAATCCACGCGATCAAGGCTGTCAGCTTCAACGAGCAGTTCTTCCAGGGCCATTTCCCCGGCAGGCCGATCATGCCCGGCGTCCTCCAGATCGAGGCGCTGGCGCAAGCGGCGGCGATCCTGGCGATTGAGACTCTGGAGCTTGGCGGCTCGGGCAAGCTGGTCTATTTCATGGCGATCGAGGAAGCCAAGTTCCGCAGCCCGGTGGAACCCGGCGTGCTGCTCGATCTCCACGTCGGCTTCATCCAGAAGCGCGCGCGGGTGTGCAAGTTCTGGGGCAAGGCATCGATTGAGGGCAAAGTGACCTGCGAGGCGAAATTCACCGCGATGATCGCCGATTCGCCAGAGTAGCCTCCGCCTGTGGGAGGGGAGTTGCAATAGCGCCGCGACCCCGCTATGCGCCCCGCTTCCCATTCAGGCCGGTCGGAACCGGCCACAACGAAAGAATGCGCCATGAAGTCCGAAGGCCATCCCGATTACCACATGATCTCGGTTCAGATGACCGATGGCACTGTGTTCCAGACCCGCTCCACCTGGGGCAAGGAAGGCGACACGCTGGTCCTCGAAATCGACCCGACTTCGCACCCGGCATGGACCGGCGGCACCCGCCAGCTCGATCAGGGCGGCCGTGTTGCCCAGTTCAACAAGCGCTTCGGTGGGCTCAGCCTCAAGAAGAACTGAGGTTTCGGGCGGGGGCATTCCCCGCCCTACCTTCCTGCTCCAAAGCCGTCTCAGCCCCAGGGCCGCTCGCGATACCAGCGGGTGATGACGTATTTGACGCCTTTGCGCACCGGCAGCCCGTGGTGGAGCGTGGCGGGATTGGGCGTGCTGTCTGCCAGCCGGTTGTTCCAGATCAGCAGCGCGCCTTCATCAGGCTCGATGGTGCGGCCGATGTGTTCAAAGCGCGTGCCGCCGCCTGAGGGCACGGCATTCAGATAGACCATGAACGTCCAGCTGCGTTGCCCGGCGATGCTGCAATAGGTGGCGTAATCGGCGCCATCGGGCTCGAAATAGTCGGTGTGCGCTTTGAATTCCTGCCCCGCCTCATAGCGCTGGCCCTGCAGGGGTTCGCCGTGCGCCGGGGCAACCCCCGAAATCCATGCGAGCTTGGCATCAAGCGCGGCGACCAGCGGATGCCCAGAATCGAGATCGCAGGTCTCGCTGGTGCGGAAAACCGGGTCGCCATTGGCGTCGGCGATGGTTGAGGGGCGGCGGCGCGCGTCGATCAGATCGATCAGCCCCTTGCATTCCAGCCGGGTCAGAAACTGGCGCAGTGCGAACAGTTCGATGCCGTCATGTGGCAGACGGCGCATGCCCGGGAAAGCAAGCAAGTGGTCGCAGGATGATTCGCCGGGGCAGTGCATGGCGGCAGCGATAGGCCAGGCCAGCGAAGTTTTCACTTCCCAATTGCCTGAGGCTGTGCAAAGGCCCGCACCCGCATCGGGTGCCTCCGCGCCCGGCTGGATGCGCTGTTGTGGCGATCGTAGCTCAGTTGGTTAGAGCGCCGGTTTGTGGTACCGGAGGTCGTGGGTTCGAACCCCATCGGTCGCCCCATTCGCATCCTATTCCCCCGTTCTTCAACGCCCGAAAAAGTGTGACCCGTGACTTACGAAGCACTTGATCACTGGCACTTCGTTCTGGCGGCCTATGCCGTGGGCGTGGGCACGACCCTGGCGCTGATCGGCTTTAGCTGGATCGCGATGCGCCGCGCCGAAAGGCGCCGCGACAAGACCCGCGAGCCATGAGCGCGCCCTCTGCAGGCCCGATGAAACGCAAGCACCAGCGGCTGGTGCTGATCGGACTGGCGATGACGGCGCTGATCGGCGCAGGCCTGCTCGCCACTTGGGCGCTGCGCAACCAGGCGAGCTATTTCTATGTCCCCAGCGAATTGGCCGCCAGCCCGCCAGACAGCGCGCGCGAGGTGCGCCTTGGCGGCATGGTCGAGCGCGGCTCGATAAAGCCGCAGGCCGACGGGATTTCGATCGGCTTCGTGCTGGCCGATGGCAAGGCGCGGGTACCGGTGCGCTTCACCGGGATTGTGCCCGATCTGTTTCAGGAGGGCTCGGGCGCAGTTGCCGAAGGGCATTTGGGCGCGGATCGCACTTTCATCGCAGTCCGGCTGCTGGCCAAGCATGACGAGAACTATGTGCCGCGCGAAATGAAAGACATGTCGCCGGTTGAAGTGCGGCAAGTGGTGGCCGAAACCAAATGAGCCGGAGCAGCGGGCTCGCCGATTTTCGGCGGCGCTTGCGCTTCGCGGCTTCTGCGGCGCTGGTGGCGCTGATATGCGCGGGCGCGATGCGGCTGGACCAGGGCAGCGCAGCTTTATGGCTTGCCGGGATCGCCGGGATTTCGGCGCTGTGGCTGGTGCTGCGCTATCCGCGCCCCGCCGGCACCGCGCCTGATCGGCCGGGCTTGGTCCACCGCGCCGGGCGGCTGATGCTGCTTGGCGGACTGGCACTGATGCTGGGCGCCCTCGTGGTGTCGCGCGGCGGCGAACAGCGCGCGGCAATCCCAGCGCTGTGCGAAAGCCAAGGCGCGGTTCTGGCCGGCTGGGAGCTGAGACTGACGCGCATCATCCCGGTCGCCGGCGATGGCCATACGGCAATCGAGGCTGGCATCACCGCCAGCCGCGCGCAGGGCGAGCCGATCACGCTGGCGCCGCAATTGCGCAGTTATTTCTCGGCCCAGAGCGCGCTTGATCCGGCCAGCCGCGTGTCGATCTGGCGCGGCGATCTCGCACTGAAGGTCCCGGCCTTCGATCCGCTTACTGGCTGCATAACGCTTGCGGTGAGCTGGCGGCCACTTGCGGGCCTTGCGCGGCTTGGTGGCTGGCTGGCGGCGCTGGGCGCGGGGCTGATGGCGCTGATCGCATTGGGCAGCTTGCACTGGCGTCGAAACGCGCGGGACAGGATTGCCATGCGCCGCAGCGAGCGCCCGTTGCCCGGACCTGCAAAGCCGGCGGTCGGCGCGTGGCAGTTGGTGCCGGCTGCCGGGTTGGCACTGGCGCTGGCACTTGCCGGTTGGCTGGCTTTAGCTGCTCCCGGGCAATCGCCTGGAGCGGCGCCTGCGCCGTTCCCGCGCGGCGCGGCGCTGGTCGCGGCGCGGCAATCGCTGCTTGAAGGCCCGCCCAACACCAACCGCTGGATCGTTATCGGCGATGCCCTGGCGCGGCGCGGGCACTTTGCCGATGCGGCCGGGGTGCTGCTCGGTGCGGTCGAGGCCGATCCGAATGACAGCGACGGCTGGCTGGCGCTGGGCGATGCGCTCTATGGCCACGCTGGCGGGCAACTCACTCCGGCGGCCGCGCTCGCCTATGACCGGGCAGACCGGGCTGCGCTGGCCCGGGGCGCACTGCTGCCGCCGGCGGGGCTGGCGATGGAGGCGTCGGGACGGCAGGAATTGGCGCAGATGTGGTGGCGGCGGCAGCTTGCCCGGTCATGGGTGACGGTTGAGACCCGGGCAGGGATCGCCGCGCGGCTGAACTATTCCGCGCCGTGAGATTGCCCTTGCCTGTCCGCGCTGGTAAGCGCGCGGCTACGCCGGTCACCATGATCGGTGCCAGGGCACTTTCGGTGATATTCGGGGCGCAAACATGAGCGATTCGGTGCAATCAGACGGCGCCTCTGACAAGGCGGGCGCAAGTGAGCCCGGCCCCGCCAGCCATGGCGCTGCGCATGGGCACCAGGGGCATGGCAGCCTAGCCAAGCTCGCGCTGGGGGCCGTTGGCGTTGTC
Source organism: Novosphingobium sp. (assembly GCA_031411415.1). Lineage (GTDB taxonomy): Bacteria > Pseudomonadota > Alphaproteobacteria > Sphingomonadales > Sphingomonadaceae > Novosphingobium. Next base: position 911 of record JANOBA010000046.1, on the reverse strand, counting down.
TATGGCGATATCGGCACCAGCCCGCTCTATGCAATTAGGGAAACCTTTGTCGGCCACCACCCGCTTAAGGTCGATCTGCTGCACATCTACGGTGTGATAAGCCTGATTTTCTGGACGATGATCATTGTCGTCACGATCAAATATGTCTTCATCATCATGCGCGCGGATAATAAGGGAGAGGGCGGAAGTCTGGCGCTGCTGGCTCTGGTCACGCGCATGTCTGAGGGGAAGAAATGGTCCTTCAGCTTGATCATGCTGGGGGTTTTTGCGACGGCGCTGTTTTATGGCGACAGCATTATCACGCCCGCAATTTCGGTGCTTTCGGCGGTTGAAGGCCTGTCGCTGGTTAGCAGCCGGTTTGAGCCATTCGTTATTCCGCTCTCGGTGGTAATCCTCGTTGGTCTATTCATGATTCAGTCAAGAGGCACGGACAAAGTCGGCAGATTGTTCGGGCCGATCATGCTGGTCTATTTTGCCGTGCTGGCCATATTGGGGATTGCCCAGATCGTCCAAAGACCGGAGGTCCTCTTGGCGCTTAGCCCGCACTGGATTGTCGGCTTTGTTATGGCTGACCCCAAACTGGCATTCTTCGCTTTGGCGGCTGTAGTCTTGTCGATCACAGGTGCTGAGGCCCTCTATGCCGATATGGGCCATTTCGGGCGGCGACCGATCTCGCTGGCGTGGCTCTATCTGGTTTTCCCTTGTCTGATCATCAACTATCTGGGGCAGGCGGCGCTGATGATGGGGTCGCCAGAAGCGGCATCAAATCCGTTCTTTCTCATGGCACCGGAGCAGTTCAGGTTGCCGCTGGTCATCCTCGCCACGCTTGCGACGATCATTGCCAGTCAGGCGGTTATTTCGGGGGCCTATTCGATCACTCAGCAGGCGGTCCAGCTCGGTTTTCTGCCGCG
>JANOBA010000045.1:0-7145 GCA_031411415.1 Novosphingobium sp. | reverse complement strand
GAACGCCGTGCGCGCGCCGCCGTCATAGCCCCAGATATTGCGCTGATCGATCGCATAGGCGCCATCAAGGCTGACCGGGCCGATCTTGGCCTCGATCCGCGCGGCATCGAAGGTCTGCTCGTTCTGCCGCCAGCCGACCGCACCGACAAAGCGCTGATCATCAAGATTGATCCGCTGGCGCCCGACGGTCACCGTCACCGCCTTGCCCTTGTATTGCAACTGTAGCCGATTGAGTTCGATATTCTCGGGGTCGGCGACCACCGAATAGGCCGTGCGGCGCTGGCTTGAGACGAGCGCATAGGGAAAAGCGTTGTAGTTCTTGCCGATGGCGAGCGTGCCCTCGGCCTCGGCCAGCAGCGCCAGCTTCGATGCGGCATGCTTCAGCTCGAAACCGGCGCGCAGCCGCAAGGTGACGGCGTCGGCTTCGGTTGTCGGCTGGTCGACATGCTCATAGCGCAGCCGGGCATCGAGGATCGGATCGAGCATCAGGCCATCGCCGACTTTGACCGGATCGCCGAATTTGGGCGTTGGCGCGGCTGCGAGCGCAGGCTGAGCAAGGGCGATCGGCGCCGCAAGTGCGGTCGCCGCGAGCAGTATTTTCCTCATTTTTTCAATCTCCTGACGAACGGTTGTTCCGCCAGGCATCCCCCCGGATGGATCAGGCCGCCTCGGCGTTCGGCCCGTGGTCGTATTCAGCCAGGAAGTGCAGAACTTCCTGACGGTAGGCATAGAAATCGGGATGCCGCAGCAGGGCCTTGCGGTCGCGCGGGCGCGGTAGATCGACCTTGAGGATCTTGCCGATGGTGGCATTGGGCCCGTTGGTCATCATCACCACGCGGTCGGCCAAAAGGATCGCCTCGTCGACATCATGCGTGACCATGACGGCGGTCACCTTGGTGCGGTTCCACACTTCGACCAGCACGTCCTGCAAATCCCAGCGGGTCAGGCTGTCGAGCATGCCGAAGGGTTCATCGAGTAGCAGCAGGCGGGGTGAGAGCGCAAAGGCCCGCGCAATGCCGACGCGCTGGCGCATGCCGTTCGACATTTCCGCCGCCAGCTTGTCGCGCGCATCGGCCAGGCCCACGCGGTCGAGATAATAATCGACGATCTCGCGGCGCTCGGCCTTGGCGGCGTGCGGATAGACCCGCTCAACCCCCAGCGCGACATTCTGCCGCGCGGTCAACCAGGGCATCAGGCTGGGCGCCTGAAACACCACTGCCTTGTCTGGCCCGGCGATGTCGATCTCGCGGTTGTCGAGCACGATGGCGCCGTGCGAAATCGCGTTCAGCCCGGCTGCCATGGTCAGCACAGTCGATTTGCCGCAGCCGGAATGGCCGATCAGCGAGATGAATTCGCCTTTGTCCATCAGCAGGTTGAAGTCATCGACTACCTTGAGCGGACCAGTGGGCGTGGGATAGACCTTGTCGAGCTTGTAGAACTCAAGAAAGCGCCGCGCGGTGCCGCCCTTGGCGGCATCGCGATAGGCCTGGGGAGGCGGCGCGAGATCGAGCGGGGTGACGTTGGGCAGGTTGCCAAAGTCATCGGCTGTGCGTGCCTGCCCCGCCACCAGTGAGCCGAGATAGGAGACGATCTCGCCGCGCAGCGCCTGAAACGCCTGGCTGTCATTCACTGCCTCGCGGTCGCGCGGGCGCGGCAGGTCGACATCGAACATCCGCCCGATGGTGGCAGCCGGAGCCGGGGTGAGCACCGCCACCCGGTCGGCCAGCAGCAGCGCCTCGTCGACATCGTTGGTGACGAGGATGATGGTGCGGCCTTCGTGCTTGCGGATGCGCTCGATCTCGTCCTGCAATTTCGCGCGGGTCAGCGCGTCGAGCGCGGAGAGAGGCTCATCGAGCAGCAGGATTTCCGGCTCCATCGCCAGCGCCCGCGCCACGGCAACGCGCTGGCGCATGCCGCCCGAAAGCTGGGCCGGCTTGCGGTCCATCGCATGGCCGAGGCCAACGAGTTCGACTTTCTGTTTGACCAGCGCCTTGCGATCGGTGGCGCTGCGATCCTTGTGCACCGCATCGACCGCGAGCGCCACATTGGCCTCGACCGACAGCCATGGGAATAGCGAATAGGACTGGAACACCAGGCCGCGGTCTTTGTCCGGGCCATCGATGGCCTTGCCGCGCAGCAGAATCTCGCCTTCGTCGGGCTCGATCAATCCGGCAATCGCCGAGATCAGCGTGGTCTTGCCGGCGCCGGAGAAGCCGAGGATGGCGACGAATTCACCTTCCGAGACATCGAGATCGATGCCGCCGAGCACTTCGCTGACCCCTGCCTTGCCGGCATAGCGCTTGGTCAGGCCCCGGATCGAGAGGATTGGATTCTTGATGCGATTTGGCATATCAGAATGTCCGGTTGCGGCTGACGAAGGACTGGAGCGCCATCATCACCTTGTCGAGCGCGACACCGATCAGGCCGATGACGACCACCGCCACCATGATCCGCGCCAGCGACTTGTCGTTGCCGTTCTGAAACTCATCCCAGACGAATTTGCCGAGGCCCGGGTTCTGCGCGAGCATTTCTGCGGCGATCAGCACCATCCAGCCCACGCCCAGCGACAGGCGCATGCCGGTGAAAATGTAGGGCAGCGAACTGGGCAACACCAGTTTGGTCAGCCGCGCAAACCAGCCGAGCTTGAGCACGCGGCCGACATTGATCAGGTCCTTGTCAATCGAGGCGGTGCCGATGGCGGTGTTGATCAGCGTCGGCCACAGCGAGCACAGCATCACCACCACGGCGGAGATGACGAAGCTCTTGGCCATGGCAGGATCTTCGCTGGTGATCGAGGCCGAGACGACCATGGTGACAATCGGCAGCCAGGCGAGCGGCGAGACCGGGCGCATCACCTGCACAATTGGATTGATCGCCGCATTGAAGCGCTTCGACATGCCCGCCACCAGCCCCAGCGGCACCGCGACGATGCTGGCAAGAATGAAGCCCATTCCCACGGTCTGCAGCGAGGTGAAGATCTGGTCGATGAAAGTCGGCGGCCCGGTATAGGTCGATCCGGCGGCCACAGCCTCCGCCGCGGCAACGCGCGCCGCGCTGTTTTCGACCATCAACTCCTTGAACGCAGCCCAGACATCGCCGGGCCCCGGCAGCGCGCCAAGCGAGGTCTGCACCATCGGGGCAAGCAGCGCCCACAGCGCCAGAAATCCGATGATGCCGGTCGCCGGCGGCCACATCCCGTCCCACAGTTCGCGGCCAGTCGGCAGCTTTATCTTGGCAAGCCAGGAAGGCAGCTTTGGTGCGGGCTTCCCCGCACCAAGGCCTTCCGCCACATCTTTGGGGGGATCGACGTGCTGGTCCATGGCGAAATCGTCTTTCCTGGAAGTGACGGCATTCATAACTCGGTCCTTGGTTTGCGCCCATGTTTACTAACTTGAGGGGCTTACTTCACGCCTGCGGGCGTGACGCTCTGGCCATCCTTCAGGCCGATCGCAAAGCTGGCGGCATAGGCAGCCGGGGCCTTGGCGTTGAACGCCACACCGTCGATTGCCTTGCGGGTATAGATGCGGAAGCCGTCGCTCTTGGGGAAGGCATCGGCGGGTGCCTTGCCGTCGGCTACCAGCGAAGCGGCAGCGGCGTCATAGATATCGGTGCGGTAGGCCGCCTTGGCCGTATCGAGATACCACTGATCGGGCTTGGCTTCGGTGATCTGGCCCCAGCGGCGCATCTGCGTCAGGAACCAGATGGCGTCGGAATAGAACGGATAGCTCGCCTGCTGGTCGAAGAACAGGTTGAACTCCGGCGTATCGCGGGTGTCGCCTTCGCCGAAAGTGAACTTACCGGTCATCGAGGCCATCAGCACTTTTTCATCCGCGCCGACATATTTCGGGCTGGCGAGCAGCTTGACCGCCTCAGGACGGTTCTTGCCGCCGTCGGCATCGAGCCACATCGAGGCACGGATCAGCGCGCGGACGATGGCCTGGGTGGTCTTGGGGTTCTTGGTGGCAAATTCGGCAGTCAGGCCAAACACCTTGTCGCCAGTGGTGCCGGCAATATCGGGATCGACGATGATCGGCACGCCGATCTTCTTGGCAACCGAAGCCTGGTTCCACGGTTCGCCCACCGAATAGCCGTTGATCGTGCCGGCTTCCATGGTTGCGGGCATCTGCGGCGGCGGGGTGACCGATAGCTGGACTTCGGCGTCGGTGGTGCCGGCGGTGTCACCCGGCAGATAATAGCCCGGATTGATCCCGCCTGCCGCCAGCCAATAGCGCAGCACATAGTTATGCGTGGAGACCGGGAAGACCATGCCCATCTTGAACGGCTTGCCAGCGGCATTGTCGGCGGCAATCACCGGCTTGAGCGCGGCGGCGGAGACCGGCTGGATCACTTTGCCATCAGGCCCCTTGGGCAGTTTGGCGGCAATCGCGGCATAGACCCGGTTGGAAACGGTGACGCCCTTGCCGTTGATATCGAGCGAGAACGGCGTGATCAGCGGCACCTTGGCGCCAAACCCGGCATTGGCGGCAAGCACCTGGCCCGCCAGCATGTGGGCGCCATTGAGCTGGCCACCGGTGACGCCATCGAGCAGCACCTTCCAGTTGGCCTGCGGCTCCAGCGTGACGTTGAGGCCTTCGTCAGCGAAGAAACCCTTTTCCTTGGCGACGACCAGCGGGGCAATGTCGGTCAGCTTGATGAAGCCGAGCTTGAGGTTGGATTGTTCAATGCCCTTTTCAGCCGCAATCTTGGCAATCTCGCCAGTGCCGCCGGTCGGGGGGGCCTCGCTCTTGCCGCAACCTGCCAGTGCCGCACTCAGCAGCAGTGCCGCCATGAAGCCGCGCCGATCAAACTTGTTTGCGCCGAACCGAACCATGCTCATCGCTTGTCTTCCCCGTTGTGCTGCGCTGCAACGCAAAAAAGCCGCCTCGACTTGGCCCCGGATAGGGTCAATTCGGGCGGCGACGTTGCCACGCAATGTTGCTGTGAATGGAATACCGTGGTTTCGTCCAACATCGGACGCGGCGTTCCTGTTCGAATCGATTTCTAACCCGATGATGCAGCCGACGCAAAGCTTTTTTTGCAGTGCAGCATTTTTTCGTGAATTCAGGGCAGCGAGGCAAGGTATCCCGGTATGTCCGCCGGATCGAAACTGCGCCCGTCAAAGAAGGTGTTGGGCGAAAGCGTGATCGATCCCTGCTGGGTGGACACCTGCATCAGCGCCGACACACTGCCTTCGACTTTCGAGCTGGCCCCGGGCAGGGCGTCGCCCGTGCCCACCAGCGCGCTGCGATAGACATCGGGCCGGAAAACCCCTGCGGCCAGTTTTGCGTCCGCTGGATCAAAGGCGATCTGGTCCCAGCGGACCATTTGCGAATAGAGCCACTCCGCCTGACTGATCCAGGGGAAATTGGCCGCCTCGCTGTATTGGAACATGAAGTCGGCATAGTGCACCGGCGGCGTGCCGTGGGCCAGCACCAGCCGGTCGGAAATCGAGCGCTGGATCAGCGCGGCATCGCCGTCGAGATATTCGGTGCGCGCCAGGATCGCGGCATTGGCCTCCCAGTTTTCCGGATCGACAAAGTGCCGCCCGGCCTTGCGCATCGCGCGGATCAGCGCTTCGGCGGGGCCGCGCTTGTCCTCCAGCACCGGCTCTCGCAGCGCCAGCACTTTTTCCACCCCGCGCCGCCAGATCTGCGCCGTGGCGAGAACGATGGTGCCGACCCCGCGTTCGGCGCACACGCTATTCCACGGCTCGCCCACGCAGGCCCCGTCGATTTCGCCGCTGGCCAATGCATCGGCCACATAGGGCGGCGCGACCGTGGTGATCTCGACATCTTCATCAGGCCTGATGCCGCTCGCCGCCAGCCAATAGCGCAGCTTGTAGTTATGGCTCGAATAACGATGCACCACGCCAAAGCGCAGCCGCTTGCCCCGCGCCAACGCTTTCTGCACTTCCGCCCGCAGCCGCGCGCCCGCCACCACCGGATCGCCCAGCTGGCCCGGGCGCGTCAGCTTTGCTGCCAGATCGTTGGCGAAAGTGATCGCATTGCCATTCAGCCCCAGCGCGAACGGCGCCGACAGCGGCTGCGCCATGCGCCCGCGCCCCAGCGTCGTCGCGATGGCCAGCGGCGCCACCAGATGCGCGGCATCGCTGTGGCCATAGAGCAGCCGGTCGAGCACTGTCGCCCAGCTGACATCGCGGATGAAATTGAGCGTCAGCCCTTCTTCCTCGGCAAAGCCATGCTCCTGCGCCAGGATCGGCAGGCAGGCATCGACCAGCGGCAGGAAACCGATATTCAGCTGGTCCGCCATCACTTGCCCTCCAGAAGTTCGTGTGCCGTGACCACCGCTTCGGCGATTTCGGCGATGCGTCGGCTGGTCGACATCGCCTTGCGGCGCAGCTCGGCATAGGCCTCCGGCTCGGTGATATGCTTGCTGTCCATCAGGATCCGCTTGGCGCGGTCGACCGCGTCGCGCTCCGCCAGCTTGCCTTGCGCGGTGGCGAGTTCGGCCTGGAGCCGGGCGAAGGCATTGAATCGGCTGATCGCCAGATCGAGCACCGAGCGGATGCGGTGCGAGGCCAGGCCATCCACCACATAGGCCGAAACCCCGGCATCGATCGAAGCGGCAATCGCCGAATCGTCCGAGGCATCGACGAACATCGCAATCGGCTTGGCCAATGCTCGGCTGACCGCGAAATATTCCTCCAGCACATCGCGTGAGGGATTGCCGAGATCGATCAGCACCACGTCAGGCGCGATCTCCGCCATCCGCGCCATCAGCCCGCGCCGATCGGTCAGCACGAAAATCTCCGCCTCGGGCAGCTGCGACAGCCCATCCTGGATAATCGAGGCACGGCTCGCGCTTTCATCGACAATGGCAATCCGCATGGCGCGCTCATGCCTTGGCTTGCGGGTCTGCGCAACCGGGCGTAAATGAATCGCTGTTGCTGCATTATTGGCAAGGGAATCTGGTATGGCGACGCGGCGTGAATTCATCGGCATGGCCAGCGTCGGCGCCGTGGCGCTGGCCCTGGTGGGGGGCCGGCTGCTGATGGGGCCGCCATCAGCGCCTCCATCAGCGCCGCCGCCGGGCAAGTTCCGCATCAGCCACAGCGACGCCGAATGGCGCGCGCGACTGACCCCGGCCGGCTATGCCGTGCTGCGTCAGGCCGATACCGAAGCGCC
>JANOBA010000044.1:0-4537 GCA_031411415.1 Novosphingobium sp. | reverse complement strand
GTGACCGCGCGCGCTTGCTCCTCACAAAAGTAGGGACTGTCCCTACTTTTTCGCTGGACATGAAATGACCGAGCTCACGGAACTCGGCGTTGCGGCGATCCGTGACGGGGTGGCCGCGGGCGACTTCACCGCCGTTGAGGTCGCTGAGGCGTTCAACGCCAATGTCTCGGCCGCCGGCCTGCTCAACGCGTTCATCGTCGCCACGCCGGAGAAGGCGCAGGAGGCGGCTGCGGCTACCGATGCGCGCCGCGCTGCGGGCCAGCCGCTGGGCAAGCTCGGCGGGGTGCCGCTCGGGATGAAGGATCTGTTCGCCACCAAGGGCGTGCAGACTACTGCGGCGAGTCACATCCTCGAGGGTTTTACCCCCGAATACGAGAGCACTGTCAGCCAAAAGTTGTGGGACGCCGGGGCGGGGATGCTCGGCAAGCTCAACATGGACCAGTTCGCGATGGGCTCGTCGAACGAGACCAGCTATTTCGGCAATGTCATCTCGCCGTGGCGGCGCAGCGATGGCGGCAATGCGGCGCTGGCTCCGGGCGGGTCCTCGGGTGGCAGCGCCAGCGCCGTATCCGCGCGGCTCTGCCCTGCCGCGACCGGCACCGACACCGGCGGCTCGATCCGCCAGCCCGCCGCTTTCACCGGGATCGCCGGGATCAAGCCTACCTATGGCCGCTGCTCGCGCTGGGGGATCGTTGCGTTCGCCTCGTCGCTCGATCAGGCCGGGCCGATGGCGCGCGATGTGCGCGATTGTGCGATCATGCTCGAGGCGATGGCCGGGTTCGATCCCAAGGATGCGACCAGCCTCGAACTCGCCGTGCCAGCATGGGAAGCCGGGCTCAACAGCGACCTGCGCGGCAAGAAAGTCGGCATCCCGCGCGAATACCGGATGGACGGGATGGACGCCGATGTCGCCGCCTCGTGGGATCGGGGGATCGCATGGCTCAAAGATGCGGGCGCGGAAATCGTCGAAGTCTCGCTGCCGCACACCAAATACGCGCTCCCGGCGTACTATATCATCGCCCCCGCCGAAGCCTCGTCGAACCTCGCGCGCTATGACGGCGTCCGCTATGGCCTGCGCGATCTGCCTGACGGCGCCGGCCTGCAGGACATGTACGCCGCGACCCGCGCCGCCGGGTTCGGCGCAGAGGTCAAGCGCCGCATCATGATCGGCACCTATGTGCTCTCGGCGGGCTTCTACGACGCCTATTACACCCAGGCCCAGAAGGTCCGCACGCTGATCGCGCGCGACTTCGCGCAGGCGTTCGAGCTCTGCGACGTAATCCTCGCCCCCACCGCGCCGACCGCCGCGTTCGGCCTCGGCGAGAAGAGCGACGATCCGCTGGCGATGTACCTCAACGATGTGTTCGCGGTCCCGGCTTCGCTGGCAGGCTTGCCCGCGATGTCGGTCCCGGCAGGCCTCAACCGCGAGGGCCTGCCGCTCGGCCTGCAGATCGTCGGACGGGCCTTCGACGAACAGGGCGTGCTCAACGCGGGCCTCGCGATCGAGCAGCGCGCCGGGTTCACCGCCAAACCGGAGCGGTGGTGGTAGAATGAACCGCGGCGGCGCGGCTGGAGCAAACCCGCCCGCCCGCTTCGTCGCGCTCGATTCGTTGCGCGGGATTGTCGCGCTGATCGTCGCGGCGCACCACCTCAATGCCCGCACGCCGTTGTTCGGCCTCCCGTTCTTTCAGGCAGGCGTGCAATGCGTCGATTTCTTCTTCGTGCTCTCCGGCTTTGTGATTGCGGCGAGCTATGGCGAGCGGTTGCAGGCGGGCTACCCGCCTACCCGGTTCCTGTGGCTGCGGCTCGGACGGATCTATCCGGCGCACCAGCTGATGGTGCTGTGCTATGTTCTGATCGAGCTATGGGTTGCGCTGAGCGGCGCGGCCGACCTGACCGGGCGCGCCGCCTTCACCGGCCCGCGCGATCTCGCCTATCTGCCCGCAGCGCTCCTCCTCATGCAGAGCCTCTGGCCCGCCGCGACGATGACCTGGAATGTCCAGAGCTGGTCGATCTCAGTCGAGCTGATCCTCTACCTGCTGGTGGCGTTCGGCTGGTCCCGGCTCGGGCGGGGATGGTGGCTGGCGGGCTTCACAGTGGCGCTGGTTGCGGGCTGGATGGTCGATCATGCCCTGCTCGCCGAAGGGGAAAAGCTGCTGCGCGGACTCTGCGGGTTCGGGTCCGGACTGGCTCTGTGGAAGCTGTGGGAGCTTTGGGGGACGCGGCTTTTGCAACTGCGTGCCCACTGGATGACCTTGGCGGAGGTCGGCACGCTGCTGCTCTCCGGGTGGATCTTTGTACTGTCCTGCCAGCAACCACCGATCCTCGCCGCCGATGCCGTGTTCGGCCTGACCGTGCTGGTCTTCGCCGCACAGCGCGGGCAGATCAGCCACCTGCTGTTCACCGCGCCGTTCGTGCTGGCAGGAGCAATTTCCTACTCGGTCTACATGGTGCACGGGCTGGTCGAGACCGCCTCGCTGCGGATCGTGCAGCACCTGCTCGCGGTTACCGGCCAACCGAGTCTGTTCACCGCCGATGCCGTCACAGCGCGACCGGTGCCGAACGGTGACTGGCGCGCAGACCTGATCGGCGCGCTGGCGCTGATGCTGGTCTTCGCTGCCGCTTGGGTGCTGTTCCGCTGGTTCGAATGGCCGCTACGCGAATGGTCGCGGCGCAGAGCGCATCTGATCGGGAAGACCTCCGACGGCCCCCGAATGTGACCCCTTTCCATACCGAGGGCCGGCCACTATCGGCATTGGCATGAAGCACGCAGCAGACCGCGACGGGTAATGGCGAGCGCAGCATTGCCTGCCGCTGCCACTGCGCGGGATCGCCAGCATTTCCGGGACCTCGACGGGCTGCGCGGGGTGCTCGCGCTGGCGGTGGTGCTGCTGCATTTCGGGTTCAACAGCTTCACCCAGCGCGCGCTCGGCTGGCAGGGTTTCCGGTTCGAACTGGCGGTCGATGTGTTCTTTCTGCTCAGCGGCTACGTACTGACCTATGCCACGCGCAGCGGAGCGCGGGCGGGGCAATTCGCGGTTCGGCGATTCCTGAGGTTGGCACCGGTGTTTTATGTGACAACCCTCGTGACAGTGCTCGCAGCACCGTCGGGCTGGCACCCCGCCGAACTGGCGATGGCCGTGCCGATGACCGGGAAGGACCCCGCCAACTTCCCCGCGTGGAGCGTGTGCTGGGAATTCTATCTGCCGGTACTCGCCGTCATGGTGCCGGTGCGCGTGCCCGATCCCTGAGTAAAGCCGCTGCTGCTGGTTGCACTGCTGGCGCTCGGACTGGCGGATATCGGGGTGGCCGGGGGTGAGCAATTCTATCTGGCGCGCGCAGCCTGCGGGCTGGCTGCGGGCCACTTGCTTTATCGCTCCGAGCTGACCCTCAAGCTGCCCTTGCTACCGCTATTTGCCGCGCTGGGACTGATCATGGCGCTGGCGACCTATGTCCCGCTCGCAGCGATCTTGCTGCCGTTCGTGGCCTGCCTCTGCATCCTCGCCGGGCGCAACGGCGGTTCGCTGTTCGCGACTGCACCGGCGCAGGCGCTGGGTTACCTGTCCTATACACTTTACCTTGTTCACATCCCGGTGCTGCGGGTGATGCAGCTGTGGTTCGGCACTGCCATCGACGCCAACCCGCTGGCCAAAGCCGCAGCGCTGGTCGCGACATTTCTGCTGGCATGGCTGCTCAGCGTGACAATCGAGCGCCCGGCGATGCGGCTGGCGCGGTACTGGCCCGGAACGGCGCGCAAGCATGTCTGATGCTGAACGCTATGCCGCACCGGGCTACCTGGTGCTGCGTGGGGTGATCGATCCGGAAGTCTGTCGGACGTTCGGGCAAGCTGCTTGCGACGAATATCGCAGGTCGAAGGATCGCCGCCCGGCACTGGCGGGAAGTCTCGCGGGGCATCTCAATTTCAGCATGGGTCCGGGAGGGCGCGAGCTGCTCGCGCTGGTCGAGGCGGCGGGAATTCCCTCACTGCTCGCGCGGCTGGCGGGTGAGCCGTTGGTGCTGGCGCAGGCGGCGGGCAATCTCAACCTGCCGGGCAGCGTTCATCAGAATTACCACATCGATGGCGAATTTGCGCGGCGCAGCATGATCGTCAATCTCTGCCTGACCGCCACCGATGACAGCAACGGTGCGACCGAGCTGGTGCCCGCGAGCCATCGCCACGAACTCGGCTATTGGCGCTTCCGCCGCCAAGGCTGGGCCGCACGAGCGATCCGTCCCGCGCTGGCGGTCGGCGACGTGCTGATCCGCCCGTCCAACTTGTGGCATCGCGGAACGCCGAACCGCAGCGAATTCCCGCGCCCGATGGCGGCCTTCGTCTGGACCCCACCGGCGTTCCTCGGGAGCTATGACGCCGAAGCCGAACTGTCAGGTCCGCTGACGATTTCGGGCAACAAGTTCTACGGGCGGTTCGCCCGGCTCAAAGAAGTAGTAGCGGTGAAGCAGCCATGGCTCGACGAGGGGATACGGCTGGGGCGGTCGTGGCTCGCAGAGCGCGCAAATGACTGAATGTCGACCGATG
>JANOBA010000043.1:0-3006 GCA_031411415.1 Novosphingobium sp. | reverse complement strand
CCGCAAGGGCACCACCCCGGTGCTGGTGGCGACCGACATCGCCGCGCGCGGCATCGACGTTTCGGGCGTGAGCCATGTTTACAACTTCGAAATGCCCAATGTGGCCGAGCAATATGTCCACCGCATCGGGCGGACAGCGCGCGCCGGCGCAGACGGCACATCGATCAGCTTCGTCGCGCCTGATGAGAAGCCCTATCTCAAGGACATCGAAAAGCTGACCGGCGTCAAGCTGATGCCGCAATCGCTGCCTGAGGATTTCCAGAAGGAAGCCGCCCGCCTGCCCGCGCCTGCGCGCAAGCCTGCCGAACTTGAGCAGGATGCCCGCCGCGATGAGCGTGATCGCCGGGGCCGTTTCGGCGGTGCCGGTGGTGGCCGCGGTGCTCAGGGGCGCCCGAACAACAACCGCAGCAACGGCGGCCAATCCCGCGACGGCCAGAGCCGCGACCAGCACGCCCGCAACGAGCAGGTCCGTAAGGAATGGGCACCCCGCGAGGGCGGTCCGGTGCACAACCCATTGAAGCACGAAGAGCGCATCGCCGGTGCCCGCCCGGATGCAGATCGCCGTCCAGCGCGTCCTGAAGGTGATCGCCGTCCGGCTCGGCCTGAGGGTGATCGCCGCCCCGCGCCGCAAGGCGAGCGTCGCCCCGCGCCGCATGGTGATCGCCGCCCCGGTGGCGGTGGTGACCGCAATGGGCCCCGCAATAACGGTCGGCGTGATGGCGGCGGCAACTCAGCGCCGCGCGCAGCCCGGCCTTAAACCAGCCCTAACCGTGACAGCTCGCCCGCCAGATCGGCGGGCAGCATGTCGTCTTCCGCGCCGCCGTCCGCAAGGTCGAGCGGCGCGTCGTCGTTCTGGAGGTAGCGCCAGCCCTGATGCGCACGCTTGGGGGCAGGGTGGACCTGGATCAGGCCGGTGGAGATCACGATGTGCGTCTTGCCGGCTTCGGCCTCGGCAAAGCGCAGGATCGGCGAGCGCGCGACCAGCTGGTGTTTCAGGATCCAGAACAAGGAACCCCCAAGTCCATTAGGCTCGGCCATCTCGGCATGGCGCTTGGGCAGATAGCGCGTGGTGAGGAAAGCCTCCTCGCCGCGCGTGGCAAACCAGCCCATCAGGTCTTCCAGCGAGGTCGCGCCATAGGCGACCTTGGTCAGGTGGAGTGGCATCGGGTCTAACCCGTCAGTCCGCTCAGCACCGCGAGGCCGAGGAAGCTGAAAAAGCCCATGACATCGGTCGCCATTGTGACGAAGACGGCCGAAGATACCGCCGGATCAACGCGGAGCCGGTCAAGCGTCAGCGGCACCAGTATTCCGGCGAGCCCTGCCACCAGATTGTTGATCAGCATGGCCGAGGCAATCACCAGGCCCAACAGGGGATTGGCGAAGAGCAGCGCGACCCCCGTGCCGATCAGCACGCCCAACGTAATCCCATTGGCGCTGGCAATGCCGAATTCGCGCAGGATCATCCGCCAGGTGTTGGCATCGGTCAGCTGGTTGGTCGCCATTGCGCGTACGACCACCGCCAGCGTCTGCGTGCCGGCGTTGCCGCCCATCCCTGAAACTATCGGCATAAGCACTGCGAGCAGGGCAAATCTGGTGATCGCATTCTGGAACATCCCGACCACGCTGGCCGCAATCATCGCCGTGCCGAGATTGACTATGAGCCATATCAGCCTTGTGCGGATCGTCAGATGGATCGGCTCGTTGATGTCGCCATCGCCCGCGCCCGATAGCAACAGCGTATCTTCGCCGGCTTCTTCCTGGATGATGTGGACGATGTCATCGACCGTGATCTGGCCGACCAGCCGCCCGCCATCATCGACCACGGCGGCAGAAATCAGCGCGTATTTCTGGAAGCGCAGCGCGACCTCTTCCTGGTCCATCATCACCGGGATCAGCGTCTGGTCGCGCTTCATCACATCGCCAAGCATGACCTGGCGCGGGCTGCGCAGGATCCACGAGAGCGCACAGGCGCCTACCGGATGATGTGCCGGATCGACGATGAACACTTCCCAGAATTCGGTGGCCAGATCGGAATGTTCGCGCAGGAAATCGATCAGGTCGCCAACCGTGCGGTTTTCCGGAAAGGCCACGAAGTCGCGGCTCATCAGGCGACCGGCGGTCTCTTCGGGATAGGCCAGCGCGCTCTCGATCGCGGCGCGGTCTTCCGGCTCCATTTCGGCGAGCACGGCCTGCTGGTCGTCTTCGTCGAGATCCTCCAGCATCGCGACCGCGTCGTCGGTTTCGAGCTGTTCGGCGATGTCGGCAACGGTTCCGGCGGGCAGGTCCTCGACGAACAGCTCACGCACATGGTCGTTGAGCTCGGCAATGACTTCGACGCCCATCAGGTCGCCGATGGCGCGGGCCAGTGCGCGGCGTTCGTCGCGGTCGATCAGTTCGAAAAGGTCAGCGATGTCGGCGGGATGCAGCGGCTCGACCAGTGCATAGACCGCGTCGCGATCGTCACGGTCGAGCGCATCTTCGACTCGGCGGACGAATTCGGGGCGCAGGCGGTTGTCTTCGTCGAAGGCCTCGTTCTTCAGGCGCATGCCCGCTTCGGCTTCGGCTAAAGCGGTATCGCGGTCCTTCATATCGAGGTTTTCATCCGGATTCATGGGCGAAGGTCTAGGCCGGGAAACGCCAAAAGCAACCGGGCATTCCTTCCCCGCGTGACTTTACCGGATTCGGCCCTATACGGACCCGCAAATCTCAGGAGAAGCCCATGTCAGACACACTCACGCTCACCCTCGCCACCGGCGATGTCGTCATCAAGCTGCGCCCCGATCTGGCCCCGGGCCATGTCGCGCACATCAGCGAACTGGTGAGCGAAGGCTTCTATGATGGCCTGACTTTCCACCGCGTCATCCCCGGCTTCATGGCGCAGGGCGGCTGCCCCAATGGCACCGGCATGGGCGGTTCCAGCCGGGCTGACATCAAGGCCGAATTCAACGCCGAGCCGCACGTGCGCGGCGTCTGCTCGATGGCGCGTTCAAGCAATCCTAACTCGGC
>JANOBA010000042.1:0-13092 GCA_031411415.1 Novosphingobium sp. | reverse complement strand
CACGCGCAGGCCGCTCGCCTGGGCGGCAACGATAATGCCCTGAGCGAGCAGGTCCGAAGTGCAGACCGCCGCATCGGGCATTCCGTCAGCTGCGCGCATCGCCTCCATGCTGCGCCCGGCATCGCCGAAGCGGCCCGGCATATCGACCTGCAATTCGCCCGGCGCACTGCCGCCGCCTGCAAGCCACTCGGCGACAAAGCCATCGCGCCGCATCCGCGAGCGCGGGCCGGTGGAAGAAACGAGGAAGGGGCGCTCGTGGCCGCGGTTGCGCAAATACCGCGCCAGATCCTCGCCGATGGCATAATGCGAAAAGCCGATCGCCATATCGACCGGATCATCTGGCAGGTCCCAGATTTCAATCACCGTGGTGCCAGAGCGGCGCAGCATCGCCCGGGTCGGCTCGTCGACTGCGCTGGTAATGACGATAGCCTCCACCCGCCGCGCCAGCGCCGCGCGAACCAGTTCGCTGGTGCCCGCATGCGACCGGCCGGTGAGGCCGAGCAGCGCGACATAGCCCGATGTGGAAAGTTCACCGACCATCGCCTCGATGATGTCGGTGAAGATCGAACCCGACAGCTCGGGGATCAGCACCGCCACCAGCCGCGAACGGTTGGAGGCGAGCCCGCCGGCGAGCAGATTAGGGATATAGTCAAGCTGTTCGACCGCCGCACGGATGCGCTCCGCCGTGGCTGGCGAGACAATGTCGGGCGAATTGAAATAGCGCGAGACCGTCGCGGTCGACACGCCGGCGGCAGTGGCGACATCGCTAAGCGTGCTGGTGGAATTTGTCTTCGCCATGCACGAACAGTAAACTATGCCGGCGTCGCCGCAAGCGGCGCTTGGGTCTAACTGCGAAAGGTGAGCCAATGCGCCCCGATCTGAAATGCGGCCTGCTGGCCATAGCCATGCTGTTTCAGGCGCCGCTCGCAGCACAAACGAATGACGCTGTGCCAGCACAATTACCCGGCGGCGTGCAATGGAGCGCCGACATGCCGGCGCAGTGGAACGGCACGCTGCTGCTATGGTCACGCGGCTATTCCATGCGCGCCGGGCAGCCCGAAAGCGCCCCGCGCGAGCTTAAGGCGGCGCTGCTGGCGGCAGGCTATGCCTTGGCGGGTTCGGACTATGGCAGCGGCGGCTGGGCGTTGGAGCAGGCAGTGCCGGCCCAGCGTGCAACCATCACCGCCTTTGCCGCGCGCCACGGCCAGCCGCGCCGGGTTATCGCCTGGGGCAATTCAATGGGCGGGCTGGTGACAACGGCGCTGGCCGAACAGAGCCCGGCGGCAGTCCAGGGCGGGATTGCCTTCTGCGCCTCGATCGCCGGATCGCTGGGCATGATGAACATGGCGCTCGACGGAGCGCAGGCTTTCCGCACGCTGGTCGCGCCGGATGCCGGAATTGCCCTGGTCGGCACTGGCGATGACCGGGCGAACGGCGCCAGGGTCGCCGCCGCGCTCGATGGTGCAATGAAAACACCACAGGGCCGCGCGCGGGTCGCGCTGGCAGGTGTGCTGGCCGGCATTCCCGGCTGGACCAGCCCTGGTCGGCCAGAACCGGCACCTGCCGACCACGAAGCCCAGGTCGAAGAAATCAGCCACGCTTTCGTGATGGGCACCTTCCTGCCGCGCGCCGATCAGGAAAGCCGGGCCGGGGTCGGTTTTTCATGGACCACCGGGATCAACTATGCCGCGCAACTGCGCCTCTCGGGCCGCACGGCGTTTGTGGCCGCACTCTACCGCAAGGCCGGGCTCTCGCTCGCGGACGATCTCACCCGGCTGGGCAGCGCCCCGCGAATTGCGCGCAGTGCCAGTGCGGCAGCCTACATGGAGCGCAATTATACACCCAATGCCCGCCCGCAAGTCCCGCTGCTGGCGGTGCAGGCAGTGGGCGACGGGATGACCTCGCCTTCCATGCAACAAGCCTATGCCGATGCGGCGGACCGGCGCAATTTCGCCAGCCTGTGGTTTCGCCAGGCAGGCCATTGCACGTTCACCCCGGCCCAGATCCTGCTGGCGCTGCACCATCTGGAGGCACGCATTGATACCGGGCGCTGGCGCATGCCGCCGGCCAGCACCGTCTCGCACCGCCCTGCCCCGATGCTGCGTCCATGTTTCCGCACCCGGGCATGCAAGTAGATTAATTTGCATTATTGTTGACAATCGCCGGGCGGCTGGCCGAATGATGCGCTATGGCCACGCTGCACGACACCCAGGATAACGCGCCCTCCCGGCGCAAGATGCTGCCGGCGCAATCGGTGGCGGACTGGCTGCGCGAAGGCATCCGTCGCGGGCGCTTCGTTCCGGGGCAAAGGCTGGTCGAGGCTGACATCACCCAGGCCACCGGCGCCAGCCGATCAAAAGTGCGCGAGGCGCTGCAACGACTGGAAAGCGAAGGGCTGGTCCTGATCGAGGAGTTCAAGGGCGCTTCGGTCCGGCGGGTGAACCTTGAGGAACTGCGCCAGATCTATCGTGCGCGGATTGCGCTGGAGGGGATTTCGGCACGCGATTTTGCGATGCGCGCTTCGCCCGAACAGCGCGCCCGCCTCGCCGAACTGATGGACGAGCTTGACAGCGCCGTGGCCGATGGCGCGCCCGACCGGTTTAACGGGCTCAATGCCGAATGGCACAAATTGATTATCGAAGGCGCCGGCAATGAGTTGGTCGCCGGCATCCTGGGCAGGCTCAATATTCCGATCCAACGGATGTTGTTTGAGAGCCTCTACAACATCGAACGCCTGAAAGCCGCCAATTCCGGGCACCATGCGGTCACCGCCGCAATCCTCGCAGGCGATGGCGAGGCGGCCGAAGCTGCCCTGCGGCAGCACATCGACGATGGCTCCGCCACGATCGCGGTGATCCTCAGCGAAATCGGCGAGCAGTCTCCGAACGCAGTATGAGGGCGAGGCTTGCTGAGCCCCGCCCCGCTGTCGATCAGAACTTCTTGCGCAGCTCGAACGAAACCATCCGGCCCATCACGCTGGCATTGGCCGAATCGAACACCTGGCTGTTGGCCACGCGGGCAAACGGCGGATCGCGATCAAACAGGTTCTGCGCCGAGACCGACAGACTGAGATCGCGCAAGATCGTGCTCTCCTGCGGGAATGTGTAGGTCACGGTTGCATCGACGGTGAATTGCGAGCGGATCGCCTCGTCCTGCACCGCCGGGGAGACCGGGGCCGGGTTCAGCTGGACGTTGGGCACCACGCCGACCACGCGGTAGGCATTGGCGTAGTTATAGAAAGTGTTGATACTGAAGCCGCCGGTGCGTAGGCCGATCTGCCCGCGCGCCTTGAACTTGAGCGGGAAGTTGACGTTGTTTACCCGGTCGACCACCGGCCCGCCGCGGATCGCCTGGAACTTGTAGCTGAACACGCGCGTGCCGCTGAGGCCCACTGTCCAGTCAGCCCCGCCAGCCGGGAACTGATAGCTGGCCTGAAAGTCCAGACCCTTCATCTGGATGCGCCCGGTGTTGACCTTGCGGCCATCGGCAATCGCATAGACATTGGGCGCGCCGTTCAGGAATAGCGGGAACTCCGCCGGGGTGCGATAGAGGCCGGAGATGATCTTCGAGACGACGATGTCGTTGATCTGCGCCGCGGTCGGATTGATGATCAGCAGGTGCGCAAGGTTTGGATCGGAGAACACCGCCCCGCCGTTGCCCGGCGTGTCGATCACGTCCTTGTAGTCAATGTTGAAATAGTTGAGGCCAACGAACAGTCCCGGCACCGCATCGGGCTTGAATTCCGCGCCAAACGACCACGTCGTCGCCTTTTCCGGCCCGACATCGGCATTGCCGCCCAGCAGGGTCAGCGTGTTGCGCCCGGCACCGGCCAGCGTGGTGCTGGCCGATAGCGACGGGGTAGAGAGGGGATCGTTGTCCGAGAGCGTCGGCGCGCGGAACGACTTGCCAAAGCTGCCGCGCAGGGTCAGCCCGGAAACTGGAACCCACTTGATCCCGACCTTGGGATTGGTCGTGCTGCCGAAATCGCTGTAATGATCGAAACGGCCCGCAAGGTTGAGCTCGAGCGCCTGAACCCCGCCAGTGGCATTGCCTTCGCCGACGATCGGCACAACCATTTCGGCGAACAGCGACGTGACGTCGCGGGCCTGTCCGAAATCAGCGGTTGGCAGCACGTCGGCCAGGGTGTTGCGCCCGGTACCGGCATTGGAGACGTTGTAGGCGCGCAGCCGCTCTTTGAGATACTGCGCACCGACCGCAACCTTGATGTCGCCGCCGGGGATGGTGGCCAGGGTGCCATCGACTTTGCCACTGAAAATGTGCGCGTCATACCAGATCTTGAAATTGGTGAAGCCGAGCACGTTCTTCAGCGCCGCAAGATTGCTGGCCGAGCCGCCCGAACCATAAGGGTTGAGGCAGATACCGGGCTGGGTGCAGGCCAGCGCCAGTTGCAACTGGGTGATGTTCAGCTCGTTGGTGCGGTTCACTTCGCCGTAGTTGTCGTTGTAGGTATAGCCGATATCGACATTCCACGCGTCGGCAATCTTGAATTCGGCGCCAGTTGCAATCTGGATACCGACTTCGGTCGACTTGAATGGGCGGCCTTCGCCAAGATCGTTGATGACCGAGTATTCGACGTTTTGGGTCGTCGTGCTGCGGCCGGGGATCACTACGAAATTGGGGTTGGTGCTGGGTACCGGCTGCGAAGCCGTGGCCGGGCTGCCGGTGTAGGCCTCGCCAAAGCGCTTGTAGTAAAATCCTTCCGCCCACAGCGTCACCGAATTGGATACATCCTGACGGACAGTGCCGATGAAATTCATCCGCCTGTTCGCCGGAATTGCGGTAGTGAAAGTGTAGGATTGGAGCCGGTTGGCCGTCGGTGAAAGCTGCGCCGCAGTCACTCCGACGCCGGTGCCCGCTGGCAGGCCGAAGCGGGCCGCAGTTGCGCCGGTATAGACGATATTGCCCGGCACGCCGCCGAACGTGCAATTGTTGGTCCCGCCGATCAGGCTCTGGTCGCAGGGGAAGAACTGCGGACGGTCGGACTGCAGCAGCTGGTCGTTCCAGGTGTATTCGGCGGCGATCATCGCCCGGCCGGTTTCCCAGCGCGTGCCGGCAACCATGCTGAGCGCCTGCGAGTTGTAATTGTCGGCAAAGCCATAGCGCGCGCGTGCCTCGATGCCATCGACATCGGTGCGCAGGATCAGGTTGGCGACGCCAGCGACAGCGTCGGAGCCATAAGTGGCCGAGGCACCGTCAGCGACAACATCGATACGCGCCAGCGCAATCGCCGGGATCGAGCCGGGATCGAACAACTGGCCGCCGAAGCCGCCCACCGGCAGGCGGCGGCCGTTCATCAGGGTCAGCGTCGCCTGGATGCCCAGCCCGCGGATGTTGAGCGCATTGGCGCGCGAAATGTTGAGGTTGGCGTTGTTGGCCGCGGTGTTGGTCGAGCCTTCGCCAAGGCCGATACCGCTGATCTGCGGAATCGACTTGAGGATGTCCGTCGTGGTCAGCAGGCCGGTCTTCTGGATGTCAGTCGCGTTGAGCGAGATGATCGACGAGCCGACCGGGGCAACCCCGCGCAGGATCGTGCCGGTGACGATGATCGCTTCGCTATCGGCGGCCTCGTCTGCCGGCTCGTTAGCGGCGGCTTGGGCAAATGCCGTGTGCGGCAGCGCGGTGGCCAGTGCGAAAGCGCTTACAGCCGCAAGGCGACGAACGATATTACTGGATTTCATTTTTAGATTCCCTCCCATTGCTATCTCTCATAGCAGAGTGCATGCGGTGCGGCAATATTGCGTGGCAAATTGTTGACAATATCTCTGGGGAGGTGTGCTTTGCGGGCAACATATTGCGTGAGGGGATTGGTGATGGGGGCATTCGGAGTGGCCATTCTGCTGGCTTTGACCGCTGCCGCGCCGGTGCGCAACACTGCGCCCGATCCTTCCTCACAGGCCGAACCGCCCGCCACGCATAACGGCTACACGCGCTTTGCCGCCTATGCCCCGGCGCAGGACGGCACCCGGCTGGCCGTGACCTGGTATCTGCCCAAGGGTGCAGGCGGCGAGCGCTTCCCCGCGCTGCTGTGGTATCATCCCGGCCACCGCGAGAGCATCGACCTTGCCACTGGCCGGGTCCGCCCAATCATGGCGCCCGCCGACATCGCCTTTTTTACCGCGCACGGTTATGCCGTGGCAGTCGCCGAAATGCGCGGCAGCGGCGCTTCGTTTGGCACCCGCGAGCTTGACCGGGGCCCGCAGATCGGGCGCGACGGCGCCGACGTGGTCGGCTGGATCGCGCGGCAGCCATGGTCTTCGGGCCGGGTCGGCATGATCGGCGCGAGCTATCAGGGCTTTGCGCAATATGCCGTCGCGGCCAATCGCCCGGCGGCGCTGAAGGCGATCTTCCCCGAGATCGCCGGCTTTGATGACTATACCTCGATGTTCCACCCGGGCGGCATTTTCGTCACCGCATTGTCCGATTCGGCCTCCGAAAGCATTCGCCGCGATGACCTGAACCAGTTCCTGCCCGCATCGCCGCGCGGGCACATGCCTTCGGTGCCGGTGGTCGACGAGGACGGCGACGGCGAGCTGGCCGACGAGATCCCGCTCGACCGCAATGGCAATGGTACATTCCTGGATGACGGCGAGCCCACTTATGCCGATGGCAAGGTGCGCCAAAACATCTACTATCAGGCCACCCGCGAACACCTTGCCAACCGCAACCTGCCTGCCGAACGCGTCGCCGCCGCGCCCTATCGCGATTCGGCTATCGCCGGCACGCCGCACCGCTGGATGGATCTCGATCCCGGCGTGAAGCCCGCTGCCATCGCCGCATCGGGCATCGCGGTCTATAACCGGGGCGGCTGGTTCGATTATCACGCACGCGACACCGCAATGTGGTTTGCCACCTTGCGCGGCAAGACGCCGACGCGAATGATGATGGCCCCCGTCGGCCATGGCGGGTTGCCCGCCGATGCTGGCGAGGCGATCTACCGTTCAGGGCCATACCTTAAGCTGTTCGGCGACACCCGCTCGACCAACGTGATGATGAACCGCGAGAAGCTGGCTTTCTTCGATCGCTATGTGAAGGGATTGCGCAACGGCTTCGAGTCCCGCCCGCCGGTGCTGATTTATGTGATGGCCAGAGGCAATTCAGGCGGCTGGCGCTATGAACACGAGTGGCCTTTGGCGCGCGCGCAGGCGGTGCGGTTTTCGCTCGACGCCAGCGGCGGGCTCAGCCGCGCGGCGCCGCAGCAGCGCACCGAGCGCCTTGCCATGCGGCTCGATACCAGCACACTGAGTAACGACGCAAACCGCTGGAATTTCGCGCTTTCGACCGTACGCCAGCCAATGACATTCGACGGCGCCGCCCACCCGCGCCCCTCATGGCAGACCGAGCCGCTTGATGCGGACAGCGAAGTGACCGGCCATCCGATTGTCGATCTCGCGCTGTCATCCGATACCGATGAAAGCGATGTTTTCGTCTATCTGGAGGACGTTTCGCCCGACGGCAGTGCGCTGCTCGTCACCGAGGGCCACCTGCGCGCGAACTATCACCGGCTGAAGCCCGGCGGCCCCGCACCCGGCGCACGGCCCGCATTGCCCTGGCAGGGCTTCGCCAAGGCTGATTATGATCCCAGACCTTTCGCCGGGGGCAAAGTGTTGCGGCTGAAGCTCGACCTGCTGCCGACCAGTTGGCTGTTCAGCAAAGGCCACCGCATCCGACTGTCCCTGGCCGCCGCCGACTGGCCAAGCTTTGCGCTGCATCCCGGACTCAGCGCCGACAACAAGCCCGAGGGCGCGCGCGCGCCGGTGTGGACCCTGCATCGCGGCCCCGGCCTTTCGGCAATCACCCTGCCGGTAGTGCCTCAAGGCAAGTGACTAGCCCATCGGCGCGCGGCAGGTAGGCAGAATTCAGCCCGGCTTCCGCCGTGATCGCGGTCACATAGTCCAGCCATTCGTCCCATTCGGCACTGCCCGGCACCAACGGATGCGGCACGGAGTCGTCATCGATGCGGCACGGCTGCAAGGTCACCTCTGGCATGCCCGCGGCAAAGTCGAGCCAGGCGATCACTGAGTGGCGCGTATCAGGCGGGGTCTGATATTTGGCTTGCGGCTGCCAGCCATCGGACAATGTCTGGAGGTGCGCGAAGGAGGCATGCTCGCGGATCGCTTCATCATAGGCGGCGGGCTGTTCGATGGCGAAATTGCCGAGGCTGTAGAACACCGGCTTGCCGGCGATGAATTCCACGCCTTTCAGCACATGCGGATGGTGGCCGAACACTGCATCGGCCCCCACCGCGATCACCGCGCGCGCCACTTCGCGCTGATAGTCAGCCACGCTCGCGCGGACGAAATGGATGCCCCAGTGCAGCGAGACCAGCACCACGTCCGCCTCGGCACGCGCCGCCGCGATATCTGCGCACAAGGCCGCAAGATCGCCCTGATCGGCAAAAGTCAGGATGCGCGGCGGGGTGCCAGGCTGATCGTGCTCGATCTGCTCGTAATGGGTGTGCGCACGCATCGGGGCGCAGCCGGGGCGGCTAGCGTCGGCGGCATAGCCAGTTGGCAGGATCGAGCTGCGCGCGAGCAGGGCAACGCGCTTGCCGCCCGCCGTGATGAGCGCGGGGCGACGCGCTTCGGCAAGATTGACACCCGCGCCTGACACGGCAATCCCCACCGCGCCCATATGCTCCAGCGTATCGACCAGCGCCTCCGCGCCAAAATCGAGCGCGTGATTGCCGGCAACTGACATCAGATCAAAGCCCGCAGCCCGCAGTGCCGGCGCGACATCAGGTGTGGTGCGCATCGCCAGCCGCGCGCCCGGTGATGGCGACCCGCGCAGCGAGATCGGGCACTCCATCTGCCCGAAACGTAAGTCTGCGGCTTGCAGCGTGGCGGCGCTCGGGCCGAAAATTGACGCGGGATCAACCCGCCGGGGAGCGACATCGCCGACTGCGCAAATTCGCATGTTCCGCCTCATCGTTGCATTAACGCGAACCTTGCCGCGCAGGCAGGGCGACGGCAAGAAGTATTGTTGACAAAATTATCGGCAATCATAGGCTGGTGGCAAACCGGGAGTGTTGCCGATGAAATTTTCCCTCTCCGCCACCGGCCTGTTTGGCGCCGCCAGCTTGCTTGCCCTCATCGCCTGTTCCCAACCCGCACAGGCCGCAGAGACGCCAACACCATGCGAGCGCCTGACTGCCTTGCGCATCCCGGATGTGCGAATCGTCAAGACCACCGAAGTCCGCCCCGATCCAGTGTGGATGGCACCGCTGGCGCAGCCGCCAGCCGGCTATAGCGCGCCGGTACGCAAGGCGTTCTGCCGGGTGGAAGGCACGATCGAGGACGAGATCGGCTTCGAGCTGTGGCTGCCCGTAGCCGCAGAGTGGAACGGGCGGCTGCTGGGCAATGGCAATGGCGGCTTTGCCGGGTTCATCCGCTATGAAGGGCTCGCGCGCGGCATCAATCGCGGCTTTGCCAGCGCCAGCACCGATACCGGCCACAAGATCGCCGAGATCAACTGGCCCATCGGCCATCCCCGCCGGCTGGAAAATTATGGTCACCGCGCGCAGCATCTGCTGGCGGTGAACGCCAAAGCGATCATCGCCGCGCATTATGGCCGGGTGCCCGACCGCAATTATTTCATGGGCTGTTCGGGCGGCGGCATGCAGGGGATGAACGAGGTCCAGAAATATCCAGCGGACTATGACGGGATTATTGCCGGGGCGCATGGCCGCTCTATCGTCGGCATTTCCGCGCGCTGGCTGAACAGCGCCCTGATCGCGCAAAACACCCCCGCCGCGCATGTCACGTCGGCGCAATGGCGGGGCATTGCCGCCGCCGGGATCAAGGCCTGCGATGCCAAGGACGGCGTGAGCGACGGGATTATCAACCAGCCGATGCAGTGCAGGTTCGATGTCGGCAGCGCGCCGGGGCTGACTGCGGCGCAACAGCGCACCGCGCGGCTGCTTCAGGGGCCAGTGTTGGGGAAGGCCGGCGCAGTGCTCTATCCAGGCTTCACGCCCGGGGTTTCCTATGCACCAATCACCGAGCCCGGCCGCCCGGGCGAAGTGTTCGCACAGTGGCTCTATGGCGATGCGAGCTGGGACCCAAACCTGTTTGATGCTGCCCGCGATGTGCCGCTGACCGAAGCCTCCGTGCCCGGCGCCGCGCCGAGCAATCCCAACCTTGAGGCTTTTGCGGCGCGCGGCGGCAAGCTGATCAGCTTCCACGGCTGGACCGACGAAATCGTGCCGGTGCAAGCGACCATCGACTATTGGGACAGCGTCGGGCGCTACATGGGCGCGGGTGAGCGCGACAAGTTCTACAAGCTGTTCCTCGCCACCGGCATGGACCATTGCCGGGGCGGCACCGGACCAGACAATTTCGGCTTCATCGGCCCCGAATTGCCCGAGCCGCCAACGCCGCAGAATGACTTGCTGATGGCCATGGTCGATTGGGTCGAACACGGCCGCGAGCCGGCCAGTTTGACTGCAGGCAAGGTGACGGACAGCAAGACCACCATGACCCGCCCAGTCTGCGCCTGGCCGCAGGTCGTGCACTACAAGGGCCGGGGCGATACCAGCGACGCGGCGAATTTCACATGCGCCGCACCCTGATTGCTGCGGCGGCGCTGGTGTGGGTGGCAGCGGCGCAAGCCCAGACTCGCACGGCAAATCCGATTGCCGATCTCCAATGGCTGTTCATTGAAGATACCGTCTCGCTGATCGCGCCGCCGAGTGCCGAGGCGGGCGTCATTGCGCGTGCCGCGATGGACCGGGCGGCAGTCGCGCGCGCTGCGGGGAAAAACGGAGAAATGCGGCGGCAACTGGCGCAGGCCCGCGTCGTGCTGGCGGGCGGCGCATGGGGCCGCGACGCGGAGTTTCTGCATTCGCTGGAACTGCTGCCCGGGCACCGCGCCGCCGACACCGATGAGCCGCTGACCGTCCGCATCGGGCAATTCTATGAGGCCAGCCCTGCCTCTACCGTTGCCGATGCAGTCGAGCTGGCGCTGGGGGTGAAGCAAAGCGGGGAGACCGCGTGGCGGGCATCGACGCACTGGCAGGCGGGAGCGCCTGCGGAAATGACTATCCCGCTCGCCGAGCTGCGCGATGGCTCCGCCGTGCTGGTGGTGCAGGCCCGGCAAGGCGGGCATGTGATCGGCGAGACGGCGCTGACCATCGAAGTCGCAGGCGGACTGCGGCGCGATCTGGCGGCAATCGAGCGGCGGCGCGCGGGGCTGCGTGTGTCTGGGGCGATGGCCGCAGCCCTCGCATGGCCCGGCGATCTCGTGCGCACGCTGGACGACGGCACCCGGCAGGTCGTGCGCGCCGACTTGCGCGCCGCGCTTGACCGCACGCTAGCGCTGCTGGCCGAAGCCGAGGCAGGCCGCGATCCACTGCGCCGTGCCAAGGCCGAACGCGAGGGCTATTACTTCAGCAAGGTCTCCGGGCGGATCGAGCCATTCCGCCTCGCCGTGCCGCCATGCTGGAACGGCAAGACGCGCCTGCCGCTGGTCGTGCTGCTGCATGGCTCGAACGGCGATCACAACCGTGCGTTTGCTGGCGGCAAGGCGGCGCAGCTGGCGCAACAGCATTGCTGGGCGGTGCTCGCGCCGATGGGCTACAGCCCCAACGGCGGCTGGGGCAATCATCTGCCGGTGGTGCTGGCGGATGGCACCATGCCCGCGCCGCGCCCCAGCACGATTGCCGAAGCTGTCCTGCCCAAGGACGGCGTCGATCCAGAGCCCGCCGAAGCCGATGTGTTCGATGCCATCGCCGCAGTGCGCGCGGCCTATCCCATAGACTCGCGCCGGATCTATCTCGCCGGCAATTCGATGGGCGGCGAAGGAACATGGCATCTGGCGCAGCTCCGGCCAGATTTCTGGGCCGCAATCGCGCCGGGCGCAGGTGCAATCGCGCCGGCGGACTATCCCTATGCGCAGCTTGGAACACTGCCAGTGCTGGCCGTGCACGGCGACAAGGACGAGATCATTTCCCATGCAGCCAGCGCCGAAATGATCGGTCGCCTGAACCGCGCCGGCGGCAATGGCGAACTGCTGACGGTGCCCGGCGGCGGCCACCGTAGCTTCGATACGGTGCTCGATCAGGTCTTCGCCTTTTTCGCGCGCCACATTCGCTCAAGATAGGGGGCGCACAAGTTAGCACTTGCATTGCGCTCCAACATTGCCGATAATATTGTCAACAATCGTGGGGCGAGGGCGATGCGGGCTATTCTGAAGGCTGTGACACTGTTGGCACTCGCCGCAACTGGCATGGCGTCTGGCGCGTTGCGCGCGCAGCCTTACCCCGATGTCGTGCGCAGCTCGATCTATGTGCCGGTGCGCGATGGCACGCGGCTCGCGGTCAACATCTATCGCCCGGCGGTGGATGGCAAAGCGGTGGAAGCCCCGCTGCCGGTGGTTTTCGCTTTCACCCCCTATCGCGCACGGTTCCGCGATGCCCAAGGCAAGGTGATCGAGCCTGCCCTCGATGGGCGGCTCGGGCTCAAGGGACTTATCTCGGCGGGCTACGTTGTTGCCGTCGCTGATATTCGCGGCAAAGGCGCAAGCTTTGGCCACCGGCGCGGCTTTCAGGACCGCACAGAGGCGCAGGATGGCCATGACCTGATCGAATGGCTGGCAAAGCGCCCCTATGCCACCGGCAAGGTCGGCATGATGGGCTGCTCCTACCTTGGCGGCACCACATTCCAGACCGCGACCACCGCCCCGCCCAGCCTGAAGGCGGTATTCATCGGCGCGAGCGAGCTCGACAAATATGGCTTCGTGCGGCGCGGCGGCATCCCTGCCCAGTTCAACACCCGCCCCGACGAGCCGCTCAGCGACGACCTGATGAGCCTGCCGCTCGATGAGGATGTCGATGGCGCGCTGCTGCGCCAGGCGGTGGCGCAGCACGCGGCAAACACGCCGATGGCAGCGCTCTGGTATGGCATGCCGTATCGCGATTCGGTCTCGCAGTTCACCGGCAACCGGTTCTGGGACGAGGTGGCGGTATGGCGCTATCTCGACGCGATCAAGCGCGCCGGCTTCGCCACCTATTTCTGGGGCAACTGGCAGGACGAACCG
This sequence comes from Novosphingobium sp., assembly GCA_031411415.1. Classification (GTDB taxonomy): domain Bacteria; phylum Pseudomonadota; class Alphaproteobacteria; order Sphingomonadales; family Sphingomonadaceae; genus Novosphingobium. Next base: position 39 of record JANOBA010000042.1, on the reverse strand, counting down.
ACCGCTCATGTTATCCTCGAAGCCGCCAACCTCGGCGGC
>JANOBA010000041.1:0-11706 GCA_031411415.1 Novosphingobium sp. | reverse complement strand
GAGCAGGTTGTCCGCCTGATCCGCTCCAAAGGCGTTGGCGTCTATTTCATCAGCCAGAATCCGATCGATATTCCCGAAAAGATCGCCGGGCAGCTCGGCAACCGCATCCAGCATGCCCTGCGCGCCTTCACCCCGCGTGATCAGCGGGCGATCCGGGCGGCAGCGGAGACATTCCGGATCAATCCCGATCTCGATGTCGAAACCGCGATCACCGAGCTTAAGGTCGGCGAGGCACTGGTTTCGACGCTGGAGGAGGACGGCAGCCCATCGATTGTCCAGCGCACGCTGATCGCGCCGCCGCGCTCGCGACTTGGCCCGGTGACTGACAAGGAACGCGCGATCATCCAGTCGATCAGCCCGGCAGACGGCAAATACGACACCGCGGTTGACCGCGAGAGCGCCGCCGAAGTGCTGGCGCAAAAGGCCAGCGATGCCGCCGCAGTTGCCCAGCAGCTTGAAACAGAGGGCGAAGCTGCGGTGCGTGACCAGCCGCGCAAGAGTTCGAGTCTGTGGGAGAAAGCTGGCAGGGCAGCAGTAGGCGCGGTGGCTTCGTCGGCAGGCGCAATGATCGCTGCCAAGGTCTCTGGCCGCAGGTCGAGCGCATCGCCGGTCGCCTCGGCGGCCAGCGCAATCGCCGGTTCGCTGGGCACGGCCGTTGGCGGCGCGGCTTTTGGACGGTTTGCGCGCAGCATCCTGGGCGGACTGCTGCGTTGAACTTACTGCGCGGGCTGCTCCGCCTGTTGCTGCTTGGGCTGGCATTAGCCAGCGCTGGCGGGGCACTGGCGCAGGACGCCAGTTCCGCAGCAACGCCGGCGGTCGGCGTGCCATTGGGCAAGCTGCCCGGCACGGTACAGCCGCTGGCCTACCGGCTCGATCTGACGGTGAACCCTGCGCGTGAACGGTTCACCGGCAAGGTCGAGATCGACGTGCGGCTCAATGAAGCGGCCACGGTTATCTTCCTGCATGGCCGCAATCTTGCCATGCATCGCGCCGCCGCGCTGGTCGCGGGGATGCGCATCGAGGGCGTCTGGAAGCAGGAAGACCCCACCGGCGTTGCCTCGCTTACATTTGGCAGCCCATTGCCGGCGGGCCCGGTGACCTTCGCCTTTGACTATGACGCAGCGTTCAACGACGGCCCGGCAGGCATGTTCCACCTCAAAATCGGCGACGACTGGTATAGCTGGACCCAGTTTCAGTCGATCGACGCGCGCGCGGCATTCCCCGGCTTCGACGAACCCGGCTTCAAGACAACTTTCAACGTCACCTTGCGCACCCCGCCGGGGCTGGCGGCAGTGAGCAATGCGCCGCAGCTGAGCGAAACGCGCGAAGGCGAATTTGCGGTCCACCGCTTTGCACCCACACTGCCATTGCCGACCTATCTGGTGGCGATGATGACGGGGCCTTTCGCGCAGGTTTCAGGCGAGGTCGCCCCGGGGCCGCAACGTGCGCAGCCCTTGCCTTTGCGCGTCATTTCGCCCCGGCCGAATGCGGCCAGCCTCGATTTTGCGCTCGAAGGCTCCAAGGGCATCGTGCTGCATCTCGAAGACTATTTCGCCGATGCCTTCCCCTATCCCAAGCTTGACCAGATCACCACGCCGATCCTGCCGGGCGCGATGGAGAATGCCGGGGCGGATCTCTATGACGACGGCATCATCGTAATGGACCGCAAGGCCAGTGTGGATCGGCAGCGCGGGTTCGGCATGGTCGTGGCCCACGAGCTGGCCCACCAATGGTTCGGCGATTTGGTGACCCCGGCCTGGTGGGATGACATCTGGCTCAACGAGAGCTTTGCCAACTGGATGGGCTACCGGATCGGTAGCGCCTGGCGGCCAGACCTGAAAATTGCCGGCGGCGGCCTTGCCGAAGGCTTCGCCGCAATGGACACTGACACGCTGACCGCGGGTCGGCCGATCCGCCAGAAGATCACGCTCAACACCCAGATCGATTCAAGCTTCGATGCGATTACCTATGGCAAGGGCGGGCATGTAATTTCAATGATCGCCGGCTATCTGGGCGACGATAAATTCCGCTCCGGTGTGCGCAGCTACATGGCCATGCATCGCTATGGCAACGCCACCAGCGACCAGTTCTTCGCTGCGCTGGCCGATGCCGCCGGCGATCCCCGGCTGGTGGATGCGATGCGCGGGTTCGTCGACCAACAAGGGGTGCCGCTGCTGACTTTCGCGCGCAAAGGGCGGGGCTGGCTGGTTTCGCAAAGCCGCTATGCAGCGATTGGCTCGGCGCCAGGGCGGCAGCGCTGGACCGTTCCTTTCTGCGCCTGGCGCGGCGCGGCGCGGCATTGCCAGCTGCTCGATCAGAGCGTCAGCGAGCTCGAAATTGCCGGCAAGGGTGCGCTTATGCCCAATGCTGATGGCTTGGGCTATTACCGCTTCGAGCTGCCCCCGCGCGGCTGGGATGCGCTGATTGGCCAGGCGGATCGTCTGCCGGGCGGCGAGGCGCTGGCGCTGGCCGATTCGCTTCGGGCGAGCTTTCGTGCCGGGCGGGCAACGACCGGCCAGCTTCTTGCGCTGGCGCGCAAACTGGTGCGCAATCCCGACAGCCATGCCTATGCGGCGGCGGGAAGACTGCTCGATGGCCTGACCGGCGGCGACCTGATCGATCCCTATGCCGCCGAGGCGTTTCGCATGCTGGTTGGCCGGCTCTATGCGCCGGTGTTGCGCAAACTGGGTTTCGATCCGCGCGCCGGCCGGTATGCCGATGAGCAGCCCGAGACTGCCCAACGCCGCTCCGAAGCGGTGGGCAGGCTTGCCACCTGGCACCGCGAGCGCAAGCTGCAAGGGCAACTCGGCGATGCCGCCACTGCCTTTCTTGCCGGCGACAAATCTGCGCTCGATCCGCAATGGTTCGATCTGGCTTTCGATGTGCAACTTGACCGCGGTGGGCTGGCCATGGCCAAACAGCTGGGCGAAACCGCGCTTACATCGCAGGACCCCGAACTCCGGCCCGCGCTACTTGGGGCGCTGGCTGGCAGCGGCAGCAACCCGGTTGCCGCCTGGCTGCTCGATGAATGGCAGGACACGCGGCTGCGGCGCAGCGAGAAGCGTGACCTGCTGCGCGGAATCATGGCGATCCGCGCCACGCGCGAGACCGGCTACTCCTGGCTGAAGGCACATCTGGACGAACTGACCTCCGGCGATGGCGGAATTTTCTATACCGCGCGCATGCCGCAGATGCTCGCCGGGTTCTGTTCCGCCGAACGCGCGGATGAACTGGTGCGCGAAATACGGCCGCGCCTTGCTGGCAAATCGGGCGAATTGGAGCTGGAGCGGTCGATTGAACGTGTGCGCAGCTGCGGCATGGTCCGTGATGCACTGGCGTCGCGGGTGAGAGCGCAGCTCACCGGGCAGTGATTCGTCAGGCTGGCGGCAGTCGCAGTTGCGCGAGTAGGCCAACAGTCTGGCCATCGGCGGCTACGCGATTGGCCAGCACCAGACGCCCGCCGTGTTGCTCGGCAATTGCCTTGGCCAGCGCAAGGCCGAGCCCGGCGCCCCCGGTGCTGCTGTTGCGCGATGGCTCGCCGCGGGTGAAGGGCTCCAGCATGCGCGCCATATCGCTTTCCGGGATGCCGGGGCCGTCGTCTTCAACCGCAATGACGGTCTCGACGTCCTCACGGGCCAGCGTAACACGCGCGGCGCCGCCATAGCGCAGGGCATTGTCGATCAGGTTGCGGATCGCGCTGCGCAGCCAGGTTGCCCGCACCGCCAGATTCAGGCGCGGCGCAGCGGTGAGCACGACGGGCTGGCCCATGTCCTCATATTCCTCGACCAGCGCAGCGACCAGCGCTGACAGATCAGTAACTTCGCTCGGCTCGCGCACGCGGCCTGCGCGGGCCAGCGACAGGATATCGTCGAGCGCGCGGGCAATATCGTCGATGGTCGCGGCCATGCGGCCGCGCTCGGTGGCGTCTTCGACCGATTCGATGCGCACTCGCAAGGCAGCCAAAGGCGTCTTGAGATCGTGGCCGATGGCGCCGAGCATTACGTCCTTTTCGCCTAGCAGCGACACAATGCGCTGCTCCATCGCGTTATGTGCCAGGATCAGTTCGCGCACATCGTCGGGCCCTTCCGGAGCGATTTGGGAGGCAGCGTCGCGGGTCTCGGCGAAGTACACCGTCCGCCCGGTCAGCATGGCCAGCGGGCGGGTTATCCGCCGCACGATGAAGGCGATGGCGCCGACCAGCACCGCATATATCAACAGTGTTTGCGCGATCAGCGTCACGACGATCATCCGCTCGCCCGGCGGAATCAGCACGCGTGCCACCAGCCACTTGCCCTGGGCAAGTTGCACCGCTGCGATCAGCACCCAGTCGGGATTAGGGCCCGGGTGCGCATACGGTCGCAGCGCGCGGGCGGCCAGCCGCTGCCTCGCCGCAGCATCGCTTCCGACTCTTCTTCGTAAAACAACAACTTCGCCGGCAAGCACATCCTGGTCGACAAGAATCTCGCGCAGACTTGCCTCGGCCCGGGAGTCGCGCTGGTCGCTGGACCTGATCGGCGAAGCGGCGCTGCGTTCGAGCCAGAAACTCCGCCTGCCGCCGCGCGCCAGGTCAGGCAGATCGGGCAGTGCGCTGTCATCACGCGCAGCGCGCAGGAGCCTGAAGGCGGCAGTATGCAGCAGGCCAGACTCGCGCTGGCTGGCCTGGGCGCGGTAGATCAGAACGGCGCTTGCCGCCTGCGCCAGCAACAGCGCCAGCGCCACAGCTAGCAGCATCTGCCCCTTGAGGCTGCGCGGCCAAAGTCGGCCAAGCCACAACGGCCTGATCACAACTCCGTGTCCGCCAGCCGCTGTACGTCGGCGGCGAACATGTAGCCACCGCCCCAGACGGTCTGGATCAGCTGCGGATTGCGGTTGTCGGCTTCGATCTTGCGGCGCAGGCGGCTAATCTGGTTGTCCACTGCGCGGTCAAAAAGATGGGCTTCGCGGCCCTGAACCATGTCGAGTAGACGGTCGCGGTCAAGCATCTGGCGGGGGTGCTCAACGAAGGCCATCAGCAGACGAAACTCGACCGAGGAAATCGGCACAGTCACCCCGTCCGGATTGCACAACCGGCGCTTGAGCGGATCGAGCCGCCAACCTTCGAACTCGAATATTCCATCGGTTTCGGCGGCCATCCCCGCCCGGCCGACCCGGCGCAGGACGCTGCGGATGCGGGCAACAAGCTCACGCGGATCAAATGGTTTAACCATGTAGTCATCCGCACCGATTTCCAGACCGACGATCCGGTCGGTCGCCTCGCTCTTGGCTGTCAGGAAAATGACCGGGATAGCCCGCGATTCGACCATGTGACGGCACAAAGCCAAGCCATCTTCGCCGGGCATCATGATGTCGAGCAGAGCGAGATCGGGGGTCTTGGTGCGCAAGTGGCTGCGCGCCTGCGCTGCGCTGGCGGCTTGCTCGACGATGAACCCCTGGCGGACAAGATAGTCCGCCAGGGGTTCGCGCAAAGTCGCTTCGTCGTCAACCAGCAGCAGTTTGACCGGTGTGGCCTCGTTCATGTGGACAGAGTCTGGCATGCGGCCAGAGTTTGGCACGCGAAAAGAGCCTGGCACGCGGACAGGGCTCTGGTCAGTTGACCGGGGCCTGCGCGCCGCGTTGCATTGCCCCTTGCATGCGCTCGTGCATTGCCGCGCGGGCTGCCTGATGCTCGGCCGGGGTCAGCTGGCCATCGTGGTTGCTGTCCGCCTGGTCAAACCGGCTGGCTGCGGCAGCGGCGAATTCGGCCTTGCTCACCGCGCCATCATGGTCGCTGTCGGCCATGCGCAGCATCATCATGCCGCCTCCTCCGCCATGTCCGCGCATGCCGTGGCCCCGCATGCCTTGATGCTCACCGGCCGGTCCGCCCATTTCGCCTTGATGCCCACGCATTCCGCTGCCCATTCTACCGCTCATTCCTGGGCGCATCGCGGTGAATTCGGCGCGAGAGATCGAGCCATCCTTGTTGGTATCGATGCGTTCGAAAGCGGCGGCGCGGCGCGCTTCGCGGTCAGCGGCATCGACCTTGCCATCCTTGTTTGCGTCAATCCGGTCGAACATGAGGCCCGCGCGCTCCATCGCTTCAGCGCGGGTTGTCGTCTGGTCATTGTCTGGCCTGCCGACATTAGCCCCTGCGGCCAGGGCCACTCCGGCGCAGGCCATGGCCGCAACAGATACTGCGAGTGCAAGTTTTCTCATTCCGAAAATTCCTTTGTCGCCCCCGGCACGGTGCATGCCCATTGCCAGTGTTGGAAAGCCGCGGACCGGGGTGGGGAAGGGGGTTGGCCCCGGCCACGCGGCTCCCGACGCCTCATCTAGGCCATGGATGTCGCGCGATTATGCCGCATGCGTACAACTTTGTCGCCAATTGTCGCACAGGGGCATGCCCGTTCATCGCTGCGCAAGGCGGTAAGCTCAGCCAAGTGCCACGGCATTCATCTTGTTGCCGTCCGGATCGCGCCAGTATGCGACGAAGTGGCCATTATCACGCAGTCCCGGTGCGCCTTCGTCACTGCCGCCGCTTGCCAGCGCGGCGGCGTGGAGCGCGGCAACCTGATCGCGGTCCTTCGCGCCGATTGTCGCCATGCTGCCATTGCCGAAAGTCGCGGGCGCGCCGTCATAGGGCAGGGTGACCGCGAAACCGATGCCCACGCCGGAAGCGGTGTAATAGATAGTCCGGTCGGTCGTCGCATTGCGGGCATTGCCCAGCACGGCGGCAATCGCGTCATAGAATATGCCCGCCTTTTCAAGATCGCGTGTGCCGACGCAGATATGCATGATCATCGATTCTCTCCCTCAGTTCACAGCGGCGCGCATTGCGCCTTGAGCCATTCCAGCGGCGGACCATCGAGCTTCGGCCCGATGATGTCCAGCACCCCGGCATGATAAGTGTTCCACCATGACACTTCATCGCGGGTCAGGAGGCTGCATTCGACCAGTGCGCGTTCGATCGGCACATGGGTGAGCGTTTCGAACCCAAGATATTCGCCTTCCGCGCCCTCGATCGAGCGGTTCTCGACCAGCAGCAGGTTCTCGATGCGGATGCCGTATGCGCCGGTCTTGTAATAGCCCGGCTCGTTGGAAAGGATCATGCCGGGGAGCAGTTCCTGTTCGGTGGCACTGGTGCTTTTGGCAATGCGCTGCGGGCCTTCGTGGACTGACAGGAAGCTGCCGACCCCGTGGCCGGTGCCGTGCTGGTAATCGAGCCCGGCGGCCCAGAGGAACTGCCGCGCCAGCGGATCGAGCTGGCTGCCCAGCGTGCCTTTGGGAAAGCAGGCGCGGGCCAGCGCGATATGGCCCTTCAGCACGCGGGTGAATCGGTCCTTGACCTCGGCGGGCGGGGCACCTCCGCCTTCCTCAAGACTGCTGATCCACAGCGTGCGGGTGATATCGGTTGTTCCGTCAGGATACTGCCCGCCCGAATCGACGAGATAGACGCTGCCCGGTTCAAGGGGCCGGTTGCTCTCCTCGCTGACCCGGTAGTGCACGATGGCGCCGTTTGGCCCCGCGCCCGAGATGGTATCGAACGACAGATCGAACAGGTGCCCAGTCTCGCGGCGCATCTGGTGAAGCTTTTCCTGCGCGGAAATCTCGTCGACCGTTCCGCGCGGTGCCTCTTCAGACAGCCAGTGCAGAAACCGCACCATCGCCGTCCCGTCTCGTGCTTGCGCGGTGCGGTGGCCCTCTTGCTCGGGCTTATTTTTCAGAGCTTTGGGGAGAACAGTTGGGTCGCGGTGTTCGGCGATCTGTGCTCCTGCAGCCTCGAGCGCGGCAAAGATCGCCTGCACCGAACGATCGGGATCAACCCCGACTTTCTTGCCGCCCAGCTTTGCCAACGCCGGCAGAAACGCCTCGGGATCGCTCAGTTTCACTTTGTCGCCGATGTGCGAGCGTGCCTCGAGCGACACTTTGTCCTGATCGATAAAGAGATCCGCCTGGCCGTCCGCGTGGACAATGCCAAAGCACAGTGCGACCGGGGTCCGCTCGACATCGCGGCCGCGGATGTTGAACAGCCAGGCGAGCGAATCCAGCGCCGAGATCACCACGGCATCGAGCTGCTGCTCGTTCAGCCATTCGGCGATTGCGGCGCGCTTTTCCCCGGCCGACTGGCCGGCAAGCTTCTCCGGGTGGATCAGTATCGTGGCCGAAGATGGAGCGGGCCGGTCGGCCCAGACGGCATCGATGGGATTATGCTCCACTGCGACCAATTCCGCCTGCTTGCCCTCCAGCGCCTTTGCCGCCGCAGCGACCCAGCTTTTGCCGTGCAGCCAGGGATCATAGCCGATCCGCGTGCCTTCACCTGCATGTTCGCCCAGCCACTTGGCCACGCTGGTCTGGGGCACGCTCTCATAGGCATAGCAGCGCCCATCGACCTGATCGCGCACCTGCAATGTGTAGCGCCCGTCGACGAAGATCGCCGCCACATCGGCCAGCACCACCACTGTCCCTGCCGAGCCGCCAAAGCCGGTCAGCCAGGCAAGGCGCTGGGCATAGGCGCCGACATATTCGCTCATATGCTCATCGGAAATCGGCACGACGAAGCCGTCCAGCCCCCTACGCTTCAGTTCCTCGCGCAATGATGCGAGCCTCGATTCGTGTACATTCATCAGCATGGTTGCGGTCCTCTGTCGGTCAACATAGATGCAGCCGATGACAGATTCCACCAAAGCCTTTGCCGCTCCCCCGGTTGCCGCAAAAAAGCCGCACAGCGCCACCCACCACGGCATCACAGTCAGCGACGACTACGCTTGGCTGCGCGATCCCGGCTATCCCGAGGTGACCGACAACCAAGTGCTCGCGCATCTGGAGGCCGAGAACGCCTGGTTCGAAAGCCGCATGAAGCCGCACCAGCCGTTGATCGACATCTTGTTCAAGGAAATGCGCGGCCGCATCAAGGAAGCGGACACGTCGGTTCCGCAGAAGGATGGCGAATGGCTCTATTGGATCGAATTTGAGGAAGGCGCGGAATACAAGAAATGGTGGCGCAGGCCGGTCGAAGGCGGCGCTGACGAGCTGATCCTCGACGAAGTAGCATTGGCCGAAGGCAAGGAATACTTCCGGCTCGGCGCCATGTCGATCAGCAACGATGGCAAGCTCCTCGCCTATGCCATTGATGACAGTGGCTCGGAGCGTTTCACCGCGCGGATCAAGGACCTGGGTACCGGCGCATTGCTGGCGGATGAAATCCCCGGCACGCTCTCCGCGCTGGTCTGGGTCGCTGATGACAAGGGGCTGGTCTACAGCCTCGCCAACGAACAGTGGCGCACGGACAATGCACGGCTGCACTGGCTGGGCCAGCCGGTCACCAGCGACATCGAACTCTTCCACGAGGACGACGAGGGCTTCCGCGTCGGTTCCTCGCTTTCGGCCAACGAGGAATGGCTGATCATAACCGCAAGCGATCACGAGACCAGCGAGGTTCGTCTGATCCCCGCAGTCGATCCGCTCGCCACACCGATCCTGGTGCGCCCGCGCGAGAAAGGTGTCGAATACGATGTCGACCTGCGCGAAGGCCAGTTGTTCATCCACACCAACGATGCCCACGAAAACTTCCGTCTCGCCGTCGCGCAGCTGGCCAATCCCGGCGCGTGGACCACGCTGATCGCAGGCTCGGACGCGTTCTACCTCACTGGATTCGAGCTGTTCCGCGACTTCTATGTCGTCGAAGGCCGCCTTGCCGGGCTCGACCAGATCGAGCTGCGATATTACGACGAGCCTGCCCGCATCGAGCCGATCCGCTTTCCCGAGGCGAGTTATTCTGCGGGCCTTGCCGACAACCCCGAATGGCACGTGACCAAACTGCGGCTCAGTTACGAATCGATGGTCAGCCCGGCGAGTGTTTATGATTTTCACCTCGACGATAAGCGGCTCGACCTGCTCAAGGTCCAGGAAATACCCTCGGGCTACGACGCCACGCTCTATGCAACCGAGCGGCTGGAAATTGCGGCGCGCGACGGCACGCTGATCCCGGTCAGCATTGTCCAGCGCAAGGACCGCAAGCCCGGCGGTCCGCTGCACCTCTATGGCTACGGCGCCTATGGCATCGCCATCGATCCGGGCTTTTCCACCTCGCGGCTCAGCCTTGTGGATCGCGGCTTTGCCTATGCCATCGCCCATGTGCGCGGCGGCGATGATCTGGGCCGGGCCTGGTACAAGGCGGGAAAGCTGGAGCGGCGGACAAACACCTTCACCGATTTCGTCGATGTTGCGAAGGGCCTGATTGCGCGCGGATATACCGTAGCGGGCCGCATTTCGATCTCGGGCGGATCGGCGGGCGGCGAACTGATGGGCGCGGTGGTCAATTCCGATCCTGAGCTGTGGGGCGCAGTGGCGGCGCATGTGCCGTTCGTCGATGTTCTGGCGACGATGCTGGATGAGAGCCTGCCGCTGACACCGGGCGAATGGCCCGAATGGGGCAATCCGATTGAGGACAAGGCAGCCTTCGAACTGATCCGCAGCTATTCTCCCTACGATCAGGTCAAGGCCCAGGCCTACCCGCCAATCATGGTCACCGCCGGGCTCAACGATCCCCGCGTGACCTATTGGGAGCCGGCCAAATGGGTGGCGAAGCTGCGCGAACTCAAGACCGACAACAACGCACTGATCCTCAAGACCAATATGGGCGCAGGCCACGGCGGCAAGTCGGGCCGATTCGAGAGCCTGCGCGAGACGGCAGAGGAGTTTGCCTTCGTGCTGTGGCAGTTGGGGATGGCCGAGGAGGGCTGAGCAAGTGTCGCGCCTGATCCTGTTCAACAAACCTTACGGGGTGTTGAGCCAGTTCACCGATCGCGGCACGGAAGGCTCGTCGCGTGCGACACTGTCGGACTACATCAAGATTCCGGGGGTCTATCCCGCAGGCCGGCTGGACCGGGATAGCGAGGGCCTGCTGCTGCTGACCGACGATGGCCGCCTGCAGGCGCGGATTGCTGATCCGAAGTTCAAGGCGGCCAAGACCTATCTCGTGCAGGTTGAAGGCGATCTGGGCGAAGAAGCGCTGGAAGCGCTGCGGTGCGGGGTGCAGCTGAACGACGGCCCCACCCGGCCCGCTGAAGCCGAGCGGATCGACGACCCCCAACTATGGCCCCGCGACCCGCCGATCCGTGTCCGCCAGTCAGTGCCCGATTGTTGGCTGCGATTGACTATACGCGAAGGCAAGAACCGTCAGGTGCGCCGGATGACGGCCGCCGTGGGTCATCCGACCTTGCGGCTGGTGCGCTGGGGGATCGGGGAGTGGACGTTTGAGGGGCTGGGCGTGGGGGAGTGGCGGGAGGTTAGTGTTTAGCCATCGATCACAGGCGGGCAAGCGCACGGTAGCTCCAATCTCGTTCAATTCGCACATCGCAGTCCTATTCAAACGTGCGTCTGAAGATCGAATATCTGCCTCGGCAGAGAGCGGATGAATCATAGCCGCCGCAGCTGGACCATGTCAAAAGATCACAACTCTGCTCCCAGCAATGCAACGCCTAGGCTACGGAATTATTCCAAATCCCTTAGCTTTCGCGAGAGAAAGTATGTCGGTGCGAAAGTTCGCTTGGCCGCCTCTCTACATCATCCAGCGGGGCATCATTTTCGGGCCCGTCGATCAGCAGCGCCAGCGCCTTGCGTCCGCGCGCCAGACGGCTCTTGATCGTGCCGATGGCGCAGCCGATTACTTCGGCGGCTTCCTCATAGGACGCGCCGTTCGCTCCGATCAGCAGCAAGACCTCGCGCTGT
>JANOBA010000040.1:0-26582 GCA_031411415.1 Novosphingobium sp. | reverse complement strand
CCGGTGGAGGAACGTCACGGGCTGGTATTCGTGCTGGCCAATCCGGAAGGCCAGATGTACCTCAATGCGCACCTCGCCGGGATCGGAGAGGACCTCGCGTCAATCGGGCTTGAGGCAGCCGAAGTCGTCCATTCCAACTTGCTGCATGTCAGTGCCAACTGGAAATACGGCCTGGATACCTTCTTCGAGACCTATCACCTCAATTCGCTGCACCGTGAAACGTTCAAGGGATTGTTCTCAACGGCCTGCGTGTTCGACACCTTTGGGCCGCACCACCGCTATACCTTCGCGCCGCTCGACATCGCTGACTGGGTGGGAACGGCTGAAGGCGACTGGCAGGTGGACAGCATCCCGCTGCAATATTTCCTGTTTCCCAACACGATCATCTCGGTCGGATCGACCAGCCGCAGCGGACTGACTGTCAACATCCACCGGATATTCCCCAGCGCGGCGGACCGGTTCACCTCCGGGCTTTCCTATTGCGCGGTCGGCGGGGTCCGTTCGCCAGAACACCGGGCGGAGATCGATCAAGCCTATACCATTTCCACGGCCGCCCTGGTGAACGAGGATTATTCCGTCGCGGCCGAAAGCCACGCCGGCATCATGGCCTTGCCTGAGGGAACGAAACTGCCGGTCGGACGGCGCGAAATCGGCGTGTGGAATTTCCACCGCAACGCCGCCCGGCTGCTCCGGGCTGCAGGATCGCCGGGCTGATGGGACTGGTCGGCGCCTTGCCCGGGCCCGTCGTCTCGCTGCTGCAGTCGGGAAGCATTGCCCAGTATGTCACGATCAGCGCCTCCGGCCAGCCGATTGACACGCCGGTGCTCTACTTTCCTGCCGATGATCTGAGCTCGCTCAATCTGGCGACTGGCCTGTCCTATCCGGCAAAGGCTGAAAGGGCGCGGCGCAATCCCAAGGTGGGCCTGCTGCTTGAAGGCGGACCGGATGAACCGGTCATTTCGATTTCCGGCATGGCTGCGGTGCGGGATACCGACCTGCAGGACAATGTGAACCGCTATCTGGCGGAGGCTTGTCACACCTTGCCGCACAATCCGGACTGGGCGCTGGCCCGGCAGGCAGTGTGGTATTGGACCAGGATCATCGTCGAAATCGCACCGGTGCGCATCCAGTGGTGGGACAACCCGGCGCAGATGGGCAAGCCGCCCCAGCAGTGGCAAGCACCCGAACACACACTGTTTCCGGTCTCGGACCCCGCCCCGCCCGGAAAGACCAGCCAGCCCGCGAAATGGGAGGAAAGGCCGTGGCAGGAACTGGCCCGGCTGGCGCTGGAGCGAGGGGCTGCTGGCCATCTTTCCGTGCTCGACGAGCATGGTTTTCCCCTGCCGATCAAGGCGGCCGCAATCGCCATTACAAAGCAGGGCTTTTCGCTTGAAATGCCGGACGGCGTTCCATGGCGAATTGACGGCAAGGCTTGCCTCACATTCGGCGGTATCGAGACATTCCTTGGCGTTGCAACCCCGGCGGCGGGAACGGTGCGTCTCGATGTAGAACGGGCCCTCCCGGTCTTTCCGATGACCAGTGACATGACGCAACTATGGGAACCGGCTGCTGGCACCCGCACCCAGCTGATGCGCCGGCTGGAGGAAGAGTTGCACCGGCGCTGTCAGGCGGTTCCGTTGATCCCGGTCATTCAACCGGCTCCATCCGCAGGCTATCGTCGGCGGATGCAACGGATGGGGGTTGAACCGAGATAGCAGTGCCGAATGGCAGAATTCGTCAGATAATCCCCCTGCTTGAACGGATCAGGGTCGCCTTGCTCCCTCCAGCATTGGCGCTGCATTCCCTTTATCTGAGGGGGCCATTTCGATTTGCTTCCAGCTGGTCGGGCTCCACACCACCGGCCAGAATTCATGGGGCACCATGCGGCAGCGGTCATATCGGCGGTCTTCGATCATCGCGAACTCTGTGCCGGTAAAGCCCAATTTGAGCCGGCGTCCGCACATGTCGTTGCCCTTTCGCGGGATTTGCACTTCAAGCAGCGACTGTGCGTTCAGCCCGGCATAACTGTGCAGATGCACCCTGCCCCGGCTGTCGCGGAGGTTGAAGATCACCGGGTCCTTGCGGCCTTCCTGCAGGAAAATCTTGTGGCCTTCCGGGCAATCGGCAGTCCACAAGTGATGCTTTGGACCGATGCGCGCGCCTTGCGGATCGTTGACGTAAGTTCGGGTGTCGCAGGAAAGAAGGACATCATCGGGCATCGACCATTCAGCCGGCTGGCTGCGCAGCGTCACATAGTGATACTCCTTCATCCAGATCGCTTCCTCCGCTGCCGTCAGGCGCGGGCTTGGCGGGTGCTGGAGGCGGTCCATGCGCCGCAGCAGCCGCGCCAAATGCCCACGGGGCATGCGCAGTTGGAGCCGTCCCGGATCGCGGATTTCCGAACCGGGCCAGCGCTGCAGCGCGGCTATGATCCGCGCGGCGGCATCTGGCGATGCGTGATAGGCGCCCTGCGCATCGGCGCTGCCCAGCCCGAACACCAGTGGCTCAGGAAAGCCCAATGATCCGCGCGCGCTCAGCCGCCAGCCTTCATGCGGGGCCGGTATCCCGAGGCTGCCGAGCGAATCGATGAAGGCAAATCGCAGCCGCAGAGGCGCGGCATCCTTCAGGCCGCGATCGATCATCACCACCGCCCGCGCGCCGACACCCGAACGCCGCGCCGGCGCGACGCCGATGATCCGGCAAACGCGCGAGCTGTCGCATTGCAGAGTCCAGTCGCCGGCATTGTGCGGTGCCTCCAGCTCGCGCAAATAAGCGGGCAACTTGCCTTCGGGCCAGACCGGAGCAGCAGCAGCCTCCGCGCCAAGCAGAAGCGAGAGGAAAGTGGCCAGAACAAGACGCATCACCAGTGCCCAGCCTCACGGTTCTGGCTTCAGGCACCCCCATTGGCACCAGGCGCTATATCGCCCTTGGCCCAGCCTCCCGCCAACCCCACAGGTATGGCATCCCCGGCGGCGCCTCAGAAACGTCTGGGGCGGACCGGGGTCAGCTTGCGGTTCCGACGATTCCGGAGTCGATAAGCCGGGCAATTTCGCCCGAGGAGAGGCCAAGCCGCTGGGCGAGCACTTCTTCGCTGTGCTCGCCGTTACGTGGGGCACTTTGCGGCGGCGCGCGGTCCAGCTGCGGCACCGTGGCGAAAGCGCCGGCAGCGGGATAAACCACCCTGCTGGGATTGGCCGCTTGCCCGAATATCGGATTGTCCGCCACCAGCGCCGCGTCGTTCACCGCCTCCAGCATGGTGCGATAGGCTGAGTGAACCACGCCGCCCTGATCGAGCGCCTCAGCCAGTTCGGCATGGCGGCGCTTGGCAATTGCCGCCTCGAACAGCGGGAACAGCGCGTCGCGGTGGGAAAAGCGCAGGCCATCGCTTTTTGCAAATGACACGCTGCGTTCGGCCTCGACTTGCGCCACCGCCTCGCCAATGCCCAGCACGCTGATGAGATTCGACCAATGGCGCGGGGTGACCACGACGATCATTGTGCGTAGTCCATCGGCGGTGACAAAGTCTCGCCCGAACAGGCCATAGACGGCGTTGCCGGTGCGCGGGCGATTGGCGCCCGCATAAGTCATCTCAGCCACGCCGCCGAGGTTGGCGACTGTGCCGATTGCGACATCGGAAAGCGGCAAACGCATTTCGCAGCCTTTGCCGGTAGCCGTGCGGCAGTGGATCGCCGTCATCAGCGCGAAAGCGGCGTAGGCGCCGGTCAGCAGATCCCATGCGGGCAACACGTGGTTGACCGGTTCGGACCCGGGACCGGTCATCATAGGATAGCCGACGGAATTGTTCACCGTATAATCCAGCGCCGGGCTGCCATCAGGCCAGCCCATCACCCGCACGGTGATCAGGTCCGCCCGCCCTTCGGCCAGTTTCTCGTGACCGAGGAAACCTTCGGCTGGAAAGTTGGTGATGAACTGCCCGGTGCTGCGCACCAGCGCCTGCAAAAGCTCGCGCCCCTCTGGCTTGCCGAGATCGAGCGCGACCGACTTCTTCGCCCGGTTGAGGTTTTCCCAATAGAGCGAGTCATTGTCCTGGGTCACCGGCCAGCGGCGGTAGTCCGGCCCGCCGCCGATCTGGTCCACGCGGATCACTTCCGCACCCATCTGCGCGAGGTAGAGCCCGGCCGACGGCGAGGCGACGAACGAAGACGCTTCGATGATCGAAAGACCGTTCAGCAAGTCATACATGGCAGGTCAGGTCCACTTCCCGGAATTGAATGCGCGAAGCATGTGCCTGCCGGGTCGGAGCCGCAACCCGGCCCGCTCAGGCTGCGGCGGTTTTGACGATGTTCTTCGGCACCAGCGTCGACTGGCCATGCAGCAGATAGTTGGCGATCATCGCATAGTGCATCTCGGTCGCACCCTCGGCGACGCATTTCGCCCGGGCATCGCGCATGTAGCGGTTGACCCCGGTGGAATTCATGATGCCGCTGCCACCCCACATCTGCACCAGTTTGACGCAGACATCGAACATGGTCTCGCCAATAAAGGCCTTGCAGATGTTGTGTTTTTCGGGTGCCATGGTGCCAGCCTCAAACTCGCGCACGGCGGTGTAGAGCAAGTCGCGGCAGGCGGTGATTTTGGCATGGGACTCAGCCAGCCAATAGCCGATCGGCTGGAGATCAGCCATGTCGCGCTCATAAAGGCGGCGCTGTTTCACATATTCGATGGTCTTGTCGAACAGCCCTTGCGCGCAGCCGACCGAAGTCGCCACATGAGCTAGCAGGTTGGCCTGATTGGCCGCGCGGTGCGAAAAACCGCCAGTCAGGATATCGCCCAGCACGTCGTCATCGGCGAGGAACACATTGTTGAAGCTGATCGGCCCGGTGTTGGTGCCGCGCCAGCCAAGCTTGTCCTCGTGCGGCGCGATTTCGAAGCCTTCATCTTCGCGTTCGACGATGAAACAACCATAGCCTTCGCTGCCCTGCCTGTCCTTCGACTTGGCCATAACGAGCCAGGTTCCGGCAGTGCCTTGCGTGCAAAACAGCTTGGCGCCGTCGATGCGGAACCCGTTTCCGTCAGGCACGACCTTGGTCAGGTGGCGGCCGATATTTGCCGCCCCGGCCGGTTCGCTCTGCGAATAGGCCAGCAGCCGCTCCCCCCTGCTGTTCCTTGTGAGGATGCGCTGTTTCTGTTCCTCGGTGCCCAGGATTTCGACCGTTCTGGGGCAGAGTACCATCTGCACGGTCAGCATGCCGGCGAAGGCCGGGCTGGCCTTGGCAATCTCTTCACTGACCAGGCAGACCGAGACCAGGTCTGCACCCGAACCGCCGTATTCGGTGGACGTGTAGAGCCCATAGAACCCCAGCGCCGCCGCCTTGGCGACGAGTTCGTCGGGCGTGTGTTCGTCGAGGTCGATCTGGTTGGCGATCGGCTCCACTTCCTTGCGCGCGAAAGTCGTCGCCATATCGCGCAGCGCGCGCTGGTCGTCGGTCAGCCAGTCCATGCCTCTCTCCTCGATTGCGTTCAGATATTCCGCGCCAGATAGGCCGCTTCGTGGATGGCGTTGCCATAGCCGCGCACCTTGCGCGCATCGCCGATCACCTGAACCTGAATGCCGCTGCCCAGCAGCGCGGCCGAAAGCGGATCGTGGGACCTGCGGCCCGGCGCCACGACCAGTGCGGCGCAAGCGATTGTTTCGTTGCCGCCGTCATGCCGGACTGTCACCACACCATCGGCGACACTGATCAGTTCCATGCCATATTCGCCCGCCAGACCGACTTTGGCGCTCCAGCGCAGGACTGCGCCCGCGCGGCTGCCAATATAGGCGGCGGGCACCAGCTTGGGCAGCGGATCGAGCAGGCGCACTTTGCGGCCTTGCTGCGCCAGATCCAGTGCCAGCTCGATCCCCTCGCCCGCGCCCCAGACGACCACTTCGCCCTCGGGCAACGCCGCGCCTTGAAGCACCTGATCGATGGTCATGGCAAAGCCGCTGTCCAATGCCGCAGCCAACCCGTCCACTTCGGGCAGGGCAGGGCTCGCGCCGGTGGCGATCACCAGCACGTCTGGCATCTCGGCAAGCACCAGTTCGCGCGTCACCTCAACACCGAGGCGCGCGGCAATGCCCTGCTTTTCAATCATCCGCCGGTGATATTGCGGCTGGTAGGCAATCTGCTCCATGTTGGGCAGGGTCTTATAGCCGCCGGCCCAGTTCATCGCACCGCCAAGCTGGCTGCCGGCTTCATAGAGCGTGACATCGTGCCCTGCCGCCTGTGCAGCAAGCGCATATTCCATGCCCCCCGAACCGCCGCCGACAACCATCACCTTGCGCGGGCTAGGCGTCTTGAGAATGCGGTAATCGCGGTCACGCCCGAAAACGGCGTTCTGCGCCGAACCGGCGATGCCCTTGGCGAAGATATTGCCGGTCATCAGCGAGGCGCCGGTGCGGGTGCTTTTGCGGATTTCGTCCTCGCGGCCTTCGGTTATCTTGCGCGGGAAATCGGGATCGTCGAGCGACTGTCGGCACGAGGCATAGAAATCCGCCGCGCCTTCGCCGATCATGGCGCGCATCTGATCGGGCGTATTGATATTGCACGAGCCCATCAATGGCATGTCGATACCGCGCGCCTGCAGCCCTTCGCGCATCCGCTTGATATAGGGCAGCGCGACCAGATTGGGCACGTAGAAGCCGCCGCCGATGATCTCGCCAGAGCTGATCTCGGGGTCGCGGCTCTTGGCCGGCAGCATCGAGCCGAACGTGCAGTCCATTGCATCGATGCCCAGCGCATGCAGCCGCGTGGCATAGTGCTCGATGAAATAGTCGAGATCATAGCCGCCGACGAAATTCTCGTCGCAGACCATGCGTGGGATCAGCGGAAAATCCTTGCCGCACAGCTCCTGCGTGCGCTGCAGGATCTGCTCGCAGAACAGGAAACGGTCGGCATACTCGTCGTTGCGGCCCTGGTTTTCCAGCAGCGACAGCGTCACATGTGGCAGCGAGCCGTGGCAGAAGTGGAACGAGACATAGTCATACCCCGCCTCGCGCGCGCGCCGGGCGCCTTGCGCATAGGCCTCGACCAGTTCCTTGTAGTCTTCGGTGGTGAGGACGCCGGGCTGCTGGTTGCCGATCGGATACTTGCCGCTGGGGCCCCAGGCGACGGTATCGGGAATCCAGCCCTTGCCCGGCTCCAGCGGAAAGGTCGCGCCAACGCCGGGGATCAGCCCGCCATAGAACAGCTGGATGCCCGCCAGCGCATCGTTGTGGTGAATTACCTCGACCAGCTCGCGCTGGCTGATGATATAGGTATCGTCGTAAATGCCGAGCATCCGCTCGTTGATCAGCCCGTCCCAGCGCACGCAGGTCGCGCCCACGCAGACCGCGCCGAACCCGCCTGCCGCCAGCGCCTCGTAGGCACCAACCGCCTGCCGCGTGGCATAGCCGCGGTCGTCCGACATATTCATCGTCGTCGGCGCGTGAACCATGCGGTTCTTGAAAGTCAGGCCGCGGGTCTGGAACGACTGAAGCAAAGTGTCATTGGTGGTTTCGGTCACGATTTTGGTCACGATCTTTGTCACTGGGCCTGGGCGGGTTAGATGATTCGGATTATTGCATAGCATGCCACGCATTGCGGCAATTGGCGCCTTGACTAAGCCAACCGAATTCAAGATACAAGCTGTATGTAGCTTGCCGGCGAAAGTGCTGCGCCCGCACCCCGGGAGAGAATTCATGGCCACGATCGATCTTGCCGCAAACCGGTCCGTTCGCTGATATGCGGGACCTCGAACAGCTGACCGATGCGCTGCGGCACTATCTGCCGGGCGGCTCGGGCATCACCGCGATCCGGCCGTTGACTACTGGATTTTCCAACGAAACCTATCTGATCGAAGGGCTTGACCTGATCCTGCGGCTGCCGCCAGCGGCCGGCGCGATGCTGGAAGGCCACGACGTCGTGGGGCAAGGCCGGATCTATCAGGGACTAACTGCGGCTGCCGGGGCACCGCCCGTCCCGCAGGTCATTGCAATCTGTGCCGATAGCGGCGTCATCGGCGTTCCGTTTTTTGTCATGGAACGCATCGCAGGCGAATCGATTGACGACATGGTCATGACACCGTGGTTCACCGGCGGCAGCGATGCGCTGCGCCGGCAGTTCTGCACCGACTGGATATCGGTCTTCGCCGGTTTGGCGCAGCTCGAACCGCTGGCCGCGCTCGGCCCGGCAGTCTCGCCCCAGGACGATGTCGGGATGTGGCGCGAATTTGCCCGCAAGGCCGATTGCCCCGAACTGGTTGCGCTGTTCGACCGCCTGCTCGCCGCGCCTGCGCCGCTTTCCGGGCCGCCGGCGATCACCCAGGGCGATCCCAAGCTGTCCAACATCATGTGGCACGAACAGCGCATCTCGGCAGTGCTCGACTGGGAAATGGCGCTGAACGGCGAACCGCTCGCCGACCTTGGATATATGCTGTTCTTCTTTGCCAGCGATTATCACTCAGCCACGCGGGCGCAAAAGCTGCCCGGCATGTTGGCACGCGCCGAAGCCATTGCCTTGTGGGAAGCAGTTTCCGGACGCTCCGCAGCCGGTGTAATCTGGCACGAAATCGCCCAAATCGGCAAAACGGCGGCGATCATCGCCGAAGGCATCAACATGGCGAACACCGGACGCAGCGATGATCCCCGGCTCGACATCTTCAAGCAGAACATCGGCTACTATCTCGGCGCCATGGCAGCGATGCTGGACGGTGCCGGGCTCTGAGGCCTGAAAGGAAAACCATGATCCCCTCGATTGCCCCGCTCACCGCTGCCGACGAGCACTTCAACCACCAGATCGTCAACACCCATGCCGCAGTCGGCACGCCAGACCGAGCCTGGACCGAAAAGGCCTGGTTCACCCTGATGCGCAAGGACGGGACGCTGCAGGTCAATTTCGGGCTGGGTAAATATGCCAACCGCAACATCGTCGATGGCTTTGCCGGGGTCCAGCAGGGCACCCAGCAGCGCACGGTTCGCGCCAGCCGGGTGCTGGCATCTGACCTTGATAGCGTCAATGTCGGTCCGCTCGGCTACGAAGTGATCGAGAGCTACAAGACGATCCGGCTGACGCTGGCGGAAAATACCGCCCAACCGCTCCGCTTCGAGCTGGCCTTTCACGCGACGATGCCGGCATTCTTCGAGAACCGCGATGTCGTGGTGCACGAAGGTCGCACTGCGTCGGATGTGATCCGCTTTCATCAGGCAGGCACCGTCTCGGGCTGGATCGAGATCGACGGCGTCCGGCACGAAGTCGAGCCCGGCGACTGGTTCGGCTTTCGCGATCGCAGCTGGGGCGTGCGCGAGCATGTCGGGCTTGATCCCACTGATCTCGTGCCCGCAAAGCTTGGTGCCACCAGCGGCATCGCCGGCGGGAACAAGGCGGGGACAGCCTATCACTTCAACTGGCTCGTTTCGAAAATCGACCGGCCCGATGGCAGCAGCTATGATCTGGCTTACTACTTCCGCGACTATGGCGGGGATGGCCCACCGCAATTCTTCGGCGGCTATATCAATGAAAGCGACGGACGGCAGACCCCCATCCTCCAGCTCTACCCCGAAATCGACTATCGCGCTTCCGACCGGGGCGCGATGCGCGGCACGGTAACGGCGCTGCTGGCAGGCAAGGGCAAGCAGATTGCCCAGCGCACTTTCGAGATCGAGGTGATCAATCCCGAAATGGGCTTCCGCCTGCTGCCGGGCATGTATGGCGAATGGAAAGGCCAGCTCCACGGCAGCTTCAAAGGCGAGGAATTCCTCGACGGCGAATGCATCGATGATGTGAACAATCCGGAAAAGCAGGCCGAGACCTATCGCTGGCAAATCCGCGACCGCCCGATCCGCATCCGCGAAGGCGAAAATTCCGGATATGGCGACATGGAAAGCATCATTCTGGGCGACTATCCCGGCGTGCGCATCGTCTGACCGCCGCCATGGAACGGGTTCCCGCGCGCAAGGTGAAATCGAACCGTGGCGGCAATCTTGCTGCGCTGCGTGAACGCGCCGTCGCCACCCGTGCCTGCCTCCTAGTCGCCGCGCGCGAACTGTTCACCGAGGCTGGCTATCACGCCACAGGAACAACTGACATCGTAACGCGGGCAGAGGTGACCCGCGGCGCGCTCTATCATCACTTTGCCGGCAAGGAGGGTCTGTTTGAAGAGGTTTTCCGGACATCGATCGCCGAACTTGTCAGCCGGAGCAATTCAGCTGCGGTGGAACTGTCGGGCGACACCTGGACCAAGATCACTGCCGCTTTCAGCCAATACCTGCAACTGGTGGCGTCAAATGAGGAATACCAGCGCATACTGCTGATCGATGGCCCAGCCGTTCTTGGCTGGACACGCTGGCGCGAGCTGCAATCCGAATTCGTCGCCATGGGAACGGCGGAAGCGCTGCAACTGCTGATGGATCAGGGCATCGTCGCGCGCCGACCAGTACAGGCCCTGGCTTATCTTATTCAGGCTGCGCTCAACGATGCCGCCATGGCGATAGCCCATGCCCCGCATCCAGCGCAGGCGAGTGCCGAGGCGATGGATGCGTTCCAGTTCCTGCTTCGGGGGATACGGCAATAGGCTCGCCCCAGCGCCAATCAGGCGCTTTGTGTTCCGCCATCAACTCGCGTTTTCGAAAGCGCGCCTTATCGCTTCCGCCGTCGCACGCGCGCCTGCCAGGGTTGGATGAAACGGAGCGCCCGTCTCGGGCGCGGCGCCATTCACCCAGGCGACGGATGCGCAGGCGTCATGACCAGCCGATGCCTGATCCATGTCGACAACTGTCGCGCCGGTCTCATTCGCGGTCGCTCGGGTCACCTCTGCCAACATGGCCCCAACCTCCCGCATCAACCTGGCGTCATCCTCGCTGATGCCGAGTGCCGGGCATGTCCCGTCTGGCGGAAGGATTGCAGGATAAGTCACCACGAAGACCTGCGCCTTTGGAGCACGCCGCCGAATTTCCCGCAGCGTAGCAAGCAAGTCAGCCTTTAGCTGATCGAATTTGCGTTCATCCGCCGGCCGTGCGCTGCTCCCGAAACGCCCGATCAGAAATCCAGTCACCCCGCCCCGCCGGCGAAAGGCCATCGAGATTAAGTCGCCCACATAGGCAACGTCGTTGCCACCTGCCGTCAACGTCACAAGCCGCGTGGCCGGCCCCAATGCGCCGATCTGCGGGCCAAGGAACATCTGTCCGCCCCGCAGGACATGCCCGACCGTAGCGCCCGAGCACGACATGTCGGTGAGCGAAAGCCCGGTCATCCGCGCGAGCTGCTGCGGATAGCCATTGTTGCTCCTCTGGCAGATCAACGGACTGCCCGGCACGCGGGGCCCAAGCCCCAGGCCGGCGGCAAACGAACTGCCCAGAGCGACATATTCCGAGTTCGTATCGGGCCGCTGCCGCCCCTGATAAACCAACAGCGCGATGCCCAGCACCCCGGCAATGACCACCACAAGAAAACCTGCGAACACCATGCGTCTGATCCTGCTCACGCCGGCCAATCTCCCTGCCCTGTCTCGCTAGCCGGCAGCCGCTTCCTCAGGCTTATGCTCCGCCAGCGGCTGGCCATCGTGCAGATAGGCCGACGCTTCGATCAACACAAAGGCAATCCGCGCCACTTCATTGGTCGTGTTGCGCCAGCGATGATTCGTGCCGCGTTGCACGATGATCCCGCTTTCGCCGATAGCGGTCTTGCGGCCATCCTCGAGTTCCAGTTCGATCTCGCCCTTGATAACGATGCCATAGTCGATGCTGTTGGTACGGTGCATCGGACTTTCGCCGCCCGGCAGCATGTCGACGATCCGGATTACCGAACCCTCGTTAAGGGTCAGGCCTGTATCGCGCAGCCTACCTTCGGTTTCGTCGTTGTTATCGGCGGGAACCGTTGCCGTGGACCAGATCAGCGCAAAATCGGCGTCGCCTGACACGATGCGTTCGGGGACGAAGGATTCGTTCGATTTGAAAATCGACCGGCCCTGGCTGTCATGGCCGGTCACCACGCGCTGGATCGGAGGAAGAGAGTTCGCAATCATCCGGGTCTCCTTTGGATGAAGCCTTAGGCCCCGGCCGCATTGGCGGGAAGGGCATTGCCTCAATGCCAACTATCGGGTGCGTGGATGGATCGGATTGAGCGATTGGCGTTGTGAGAGCGGCAGCATGGCTGCATTCAGGCGGTGGAGATGAAGGGGGAGGCAAATCAATGTCCCAAAACGCGCGTCTGCGCGAGCCGACGTTCCTGACCGGACTTTCGCTGCTCTTCCCGATGACACTGGCGGTCATGGCCGCGCTGTTCGTCGCGCCGATTGCGCCCAAAATCGCTGAGACTGCCAATGCCAGCGGGCTCTATTCGCCGCAGGAACTTGGCTTCTATGTTGGCTGGATCATCACCGCTCCCGCGCTCTGCGTTGCCCTGTTTTCCATTCCGGCAGGCGCACTGGGCGACCGGATCGGCCGGCGCCGGCTGCTGATCTGGTCGATGGCGCTCTATGTCATGATCGGTGTTGCGCCTTATTTTCTCGAAGACCTGCGCACGATCTTGTGGACCCGGATCGGCGTGGGGATCGTCGAAGCCGTGCTGATGACCCTGTCGACCACCCTGATCGGTGATGTCTTTCAGGGCGAGGCGCGCAATCGCTGGCTTTCGGCGCAAACCGGGGTTGCTTCGGTATGCGCCATTTTTGCCATCCTGATTGCCGGGATCGTCGGCGCGAAGGACTGGCACAACGTCTTTCTGCTCTATCTCCTGCCGGTCGTTTTCCTGATCATGGTGCTGTTGTTTACCTGGGAACCAGAGGAGAGTGGCCACCTTGCCGACAAGGCGAGGCAGGGGAAATGGAGCGACATTCCCTGGGGGCTGATGACGATCATCTGCCTGATCACGCTGTTCAGTTCGGTGATGTTTTACACCGTTCAGATCAAGCTGGCCGATGCCTTCAAGGATCTTGGCGTCGTACTCGCCGATGGCAGCTATGATGCGGCGCGCGGCGGCATGATGACTGCGGCGGCCAGCATTTTTGTGCCCGTCGGAACAGTCTGTTTCTGGTTCCTTTCCCCGCGCCTCAGCCTCAAGGCGATGTTCGTGCTGGAATTCACCCTGCTGACGGCAGGCTTCCTGCTGATGTCGGCGCTGACCGATCCCTGGGCCTTTACGCTTGCCGCCGGCCTCGATCAGATCGGCGCCGGCATGCTGCTGCCGACCTTGCTGACCTGGGCTGTGGCGCGGCTTCCGTTCGCCGTTCGCGGGCGCGGCACCGGCGTGTGGACTGCAACCTTTTCGCTGGGGCAGTTTGCCTGCAACAACGCCGCCATCCCGGCGATCATGGCATTCACAGGCGGGATCTTGCCGACTTTCGGCGTGCTTGGCTGGCTGTGCGGCTTTGCGGGGTTGCTCGCCCTGGTTGCCCCGCTCAAAACTCCTGAGCGCCCCAGCCGATGAGCGGGCGGCTTTCCGGCAAGATCGCGCTCGTCACCGGTGCGGCCAATGGCATCGGCCAGGGCTGCGCCGAGGAGTTCGTGCGGCAAGGCGCCCGCGTGATCGCCATTGATCGCGCCGAGTGCGACCTGACCGATGAAGCGGCAGTCGCCGACCTGGTTGCAAAGGTCGGCGCGGAGCATGGCCGGATCGATGTCCTGGTCAACGCGGCTGCGTTTGCCACCTTCCGCTGGATCGAGGAGATGCGCTATGCCGAATGGCGCGATACCCTGATTGGCGAGCTGGACATCGTCTTTCTGCTGACCCGGGCGGCATGGCCCCTGCTCAAAGCGAGCGGCAAGGCATCGATCATCAACTTCGCCTCGGCCAATGCGCGCCACGCCCTCGATGGTTCGCCGGCACTGGCGCATACGGCGGGCAAAGGCGGCGTGCTGGCGATGACGCGGCAACTGGCGATGGAAGGCGCGCCGCACGGCATTCGCGCCAACTCGATCTCGCCGGGCTTCATCATTACGGCGGCCACCCGCACGCACCTCGCGGCCGATCAGGCCTTCGAGGCCAAAGTGCTGGCGAAGAACATGATCAAGCGGCTCGGCACACCACACGATATTGCCATGTGCGCCGTATGGCTGGGCGGCGATGAGGCGGGCTACGTCACCGGCGCGGACATTGCTGTTGATGCCGGCGCAACGGCCTGGTGAACCCTGCCACGGCGTCGATAGGTCTTATCGAAGCTTTGCATGTGACCCTTGGCAGGACGGCGGGTAATTGGTTCTGATAAAGTCTGTGGGAGGATTATATGCGTCACTTGTTCATTGCTACGTCCGTTCTGGCTATTGCGTTCGCCTCGGCTCCGGCTCTCGCGCAGAATGCCCCCGATGGCGACGGAGCCGCTTCGAACGAAGCAATCATTGTTACCGCGCGCAAACGTCAGGAAAATCTCATCGACGTGCCTCTGGCCGTGACGGTGGCAACCGCGGCGCAACTTTCCCGCGATCAAGTCTATAGCGTCAACGACCTTCAGCGCGTTGCTCCCGCGCTTGAAATCAGCCAGACATCAGGTGGCGAAACCAACGGTGGCGGCCGCCTGCGCGGGCTAGGCACTGGCGTATTCAACCCGTCAGTTGCCTCCTCGGTGGCGCTGGTGATCGATCAGGTACCGGTCGGCAACCTCAACTTCCCGCTGCTGTTTGATATGGCCCAGGTCGAAGTGCTGCGCGGGCCGCAAGGCACGCTGTTTGGCCAGGGCGCCTCTGCTGGCGTGCTCAACATCTCCACCCGCAAGCCCTCGATGGATGGCATCAGCGTCAACGGCAGCATCGATTTCTCCGACAAGGGCTCAGCCGGCTCCGAAGTGGGCGAACTGGTGTTCAATGGCGGCTTCAACGTTCCGCTGGGCACCACGGCCGCGCTGCGTATCGCGACGCAATATAAGAAAGAAACCGGCCTGCAGCGTAGCGCCACCACTGGCAAGGACAACGAGATCTCCGATTTCGGCATCCGTGCGCGCCTGCTGTTCCAGCCGAGCGACAAGCTCTCGATCATGCTCAATGGCGAATACGGCAAGGAAACCAACGCCGGGCAGACCTTCTTCGCCATCGCAGTGGCGCCCAATGCGACCACGCCGTTCGGCCCTCCGGGCGCAACGATCGGCGGCATTTCAACCGGCGCCTATACCGCCACAACCGGCTGCAACATGCCCGTGATCAGTGCCCGCGCCGAGTGGTATTGCGAAGCCGCGCCGACAGACCTGAACCTGAGCATGATGACCGTCTCGGCCGTGATCGACCTGGAAGTGTCCGACACCGTCAGCCTCACTTCGGTGACCGCCTATCGCGACCGGACGTTCAACCAGTTCAGCCGAGATTTCTCGCGCATCCTGCCCGCACCTGCCGCCCGGCAAGAACGTACCCGCGAGGATGCGGACCAGTTCAGCCAGGAACTGCGCGCCAGCTTCACGACTGACAGCCTCGACCTTGTCACTGGTGCGTTCTACAACAAGTTCTCATTCAGCCGCTCACCGCTTGGCTCCGCATTCGGCAACAACCTGCCCGCCAGCCGGGTCGGCTTCTCGGTCTGCGCCTATGACGGCAGCTTCTGCCCGGTGGGCGCGCGCTATGGCGATGAAGAGACCAGCAACACCTCATGGGCGCTGTTCGCCGATGCAACGGTGCCGCTGGGCGAGCAGATCGAACTGTTCGGCGGACTGCGTTATGACGACTACAAGAACACCACCACTGTGCAGAATTTCAACGCCATTCCGGGCAGCACCACCAGCGGGCCAAGCGCAGCCGCCACTTTCGTGACCAAGGACAGCAATCTTTCAGGCCGCATCGGCCTCAGCTTCAAGCCCAATGCCAACACGAACATCTTTGCCTCCTACTCGCGCGGCTACAAGCCGCCGGCCGTTGGCACGAACCCGGCGGGCTCGCTTTTCGAACTCGCTCCGGAAACAGCGGATGCTTTCGAGCTGGGCGTGAAACTGGGCTTTGGCGCGCTGCAATTCTCGGCGAATGGTTTCTACACCGATCTGAAGAACTTCCAGAGCCAGACCAGCGTGTTCGTGGGCACTGCCCTCGTCTCGCAGCCGCTCAACATCCCCAAGGTCTCCTCGAAGGGCTTTGAGCTCAACCTCTTCGGCAGGGTCAGCGAACACTTCACGATCAATGCCGGATACCAGTTCAACGACATCAAGTTCCCCGCCGGCTATCTGGGGGATGATGGCGGCAATCTGGGCGGCACCCAGTTCCTCAACGCACCGAAGAGCAAGTTCACTTTCTCGGGCGAATACAGCACCCCGGTGGGAGGCAACCTCGAGTTGTTCGCCAATGCCAACCTGATCCTGAAGAGCTCCGTGCTCCTGGCCACGCGCGCCGATCCGCGGTATCGCTATCCGGGGCATGAAATCATCAATCTGGGGCTGGGTGTCCGCCACCCCGACGGCAAATGGACCGCTTCAATCTTCGTGCGCAACCTGACCAAGGAGCGCGAACCGACAGCCTATCTCGCCAGCACTTTTGCCGGACAAGCAGACGGCGGCATCAGGGCCTGGCCGGTCTCGGGACTGACCGCGCGGGTGATCGGCGCGCGTCTCGGCTTCGAGTTCTGAGCTATCGCGGCCCGCCGCTGGCAATAACCTATTGCGGCGGGCTAACCTGAAATGTGTTTGGCCAATTGCCGAACCGGAGCTTGCAAAATGGCCCGAGTGCGACTGTTACTTGCCGTTGCAGGCCTCGTCCTTTCGGCCAATCCGGTCCTTGCCAGTGAGCCTTGCCCAGCATTCCGCTGGACGACGCTGGGAACGGCAGGCGGACCGGTGCCCACGCCCGAGCGCGCTGAGCCTTCAAACCTGCTGTTGGCAGGCGAGCAGCAGATTCTCGTCGATACCGGCGATGGCACGGTAAATCAGCTGGCGAAAGCTGGGCTGGACCTGTCGGGCGTGCACGCGGTGTTCATCAGCCACCACCACATGGATCACACCGGCGGGCTTGCGGCTGTTATTGGCCTCAGGTGGATGAACACCATGCCGGGCAAACTCACGGTCTATGGCCCGCCGGGAACCCGCGAGATCGTCGACGGCGCGATCAAGGCGATGCAGCCGCAATCGCGCGTCGGATTTGGCCTTGGAACGGCATCACCAGCGCCAGAAGGCTCAGTCGATGTGATCGAAATTGCTTCTGGCTCGATAGTAGCTCTGGGTCCACTTAAGGTCGAGGCTGTCGCCAACAGCCATTTCGATCATCCCGGGCCGCAACATGCCGATGCGCCGATCTCGCTGAGTTATCGTTTCGAATTGACCGGTCGCTCGATTACCTATTCCGGCGATACCGGACCAAGCGAGGCATTGGTCCGCCTGGCGCATGGAACTGATATGCTGGTCAGCGAGGTCATCGATCTTGATGGCATCGTTGCTTCGATCCGCAGGAACCGTCCCGACATGACGGTGGAAGTCTTCGATCAGATGCGCCGTCACCTTGCGAACCATCATGTTACAGCCGCCGAACTTGGCAAGATTGCAGCGCAGGCCGGGGCAAGGCGTCTCGTCCTAACCCATTTTGCCGTCCCACCGGGGCCAATCGCCCAGTCCGAACCGGCACTGCGACATGGGATCGCCCAGGCATATTCCGGACCCGTCGATGTTGCCCGCGACTTGTTCAGTTTCGACGTTGGCTGCCCATGAACATTGTGGTGACAGGTGCAGGGGGATTTGTCGGGCGGCAGCTGGTCGCCCTGCTGCTCGCGCGCGGCGACAGCGTCGTCGGGATGGACAGCCATGCCGGCGGGATTTCTCAGGGCGCCCGGATTGTCGCGGGAGATATCTGCGATGCATCAGTCAGGGCGGAGGCGTTTCGCGACGGCTGTGATGCGCTCGTCCATCTGGCAACCGTTCCCGGCGGCACAGCCGAAGCCGATCCGGCGGCCTCGCGGCGGGTCAACATCGATGCGATGTATGACCTGCTCGATGCGGCGAAGGTGGCAGGCAAGTGCCCCCGGGTCGTCTATGCCAGTTCGATCGCGGTGTTCGGCGATCCGTTGCCGGCCGCAGGCGTCAACGATGCCACCCAGCTTGCTCCCAAGTTGGTCTATGGCGGCCACAAGGCGATGATGGAACTGGCCGTGGCGATGATGCATCACCGCGGCGAGATCGCGGGCGTGACTGTCCGCCTGCCCGGCATCCTTGCGCGCCCAAAAGGGCCTTCGGGCATGAAATCAGCCTTCATGAGTGACCTGTTCCATGCCTTGCGCGCTGGCGAACCATTCGTCTGTCCGGTCTCGGAAGGCGCGACCATCTGGGTGCAGTCAGTGGCGCAGTGTGCGCGCAATCTGGTGCATGCGCTGGGCGTTGATGCAGCTCTGATGCCCGTGACCCGCACGGTCACTCTGCCGGCGCAGCGCGTGACCATGGGGGCGCTGGCGGCGGAAATCGCGCAGCAGTGCGGCACTTCAACCAATCTGGTCAGCTATCGCCCCGATGCCGCGCTGGAGCGCGCCTTTGGCGCCCATCCGGCGCTGGCGACCCCCGCCGCCGAACATGCCGGTTTTGCGCATGACGGCGATCTTGCTACACTCGTCGCCAATGCCCTCGCGGCAATTGCGCAAGGAGAGGAATGATGCGGTTCGAACGGCTGGATCTCAATCTGCTGGTGGCGCTCGACGCCCTGCTGACCGAACGCAGCGTCAGCCTTGCGGCCGAACGCATCTGTCTCTCGCAATCGGCCACTTCATCGGCGCTGGGGCGGCTGCGTGACTATTTCGGCGACGATCTGCTGGTGGTTAAAGGCCGTCAGATGGTTTTGACTGCGCGCGGCGAAAGCCTGGTCGCGCCGGTCCGCGAAGTGTTGCAGCAGATCAAGGACACCATCGCGGTCACGCCGCCATTCGATCCAGCGACGACAGAGCGCAATATCTCGTTCATGGCCTCGGACTATGCCACCGAAGTGCTGCTGGCCGATGCCTTCCGCGAGATCGCGCAGCTCGCACCGAAAATGCATTTCGAAATCCAGCCGATGAGCGACCAGCCGGTTGAAGCCATGGAGCGCGGCCAGGTCGATTTCCTGCTGACGGTCGATTTTGCCATTTCCGCCGATCATCCCAGCGAGATCCTGTTCCAAGATGATTTCGTCATCATTGGCTGGGACCAGAATCCGGCCATGCACAGCCCGTTCGACGAAGAGACTTTCTTCAGCCTCGGCCACGTCACTTCGCGCTTTGGTAAGGCGCGCATTCTTGCCTTTGACGACTGGTTCACCCGGCGCCAGTCGCGCGAACGCAAGATGGAAGTGGTCGCTCCGTCCTTCCTGTCGATCCCCGGCCTGCTGATCGGCACCAATCGCATTTCGGCAATGCACCGGCGCCTAGCCAACCGTCTGGCGGCGAGCCAGCCGATCATGATGCAGGAGCTGCCGCTCGATATTCCGCCGATCCGCGAAGCCGTGCAGTGGGACATCTCGAACAACAACGATCCTGCAATCCGCTGGGTTGTCGAACGCCTGGTTGCCGTCGCTAAGGACCAGCCAGCGCGCGATTCAAACGTCGTCCCGATGGAAGGTTACGAAGCAATGGGCCGCGAATTCAGGGCCAGCACCGAAAAACGCAATGGCTGACGCAATTCGTCTCGATGGCAAAGTGGCGATCATCACCGGCGGGGCAGGAGGAATTGGCGCGGCGACTGCGCGCCTGATCACTGCGCGCGGGGGCCGGGTGGTTGTCGCCGATATTGCATTTGATGCCGCAAGGGCGCTGGCGGATGAACTACCCGGCGGCCTGGCTGTCCAGCTTGATCTGGAACATCAATCATCGATCAAGGCGATGATTGCGGCAGTCATCGCGCACTATGGCCAGCTCGATGTGCTGATCAACAATGCCGCATTGCTCGGTCCCGAAATCGCCCAGCGTGATGGCAATATCGAGCTGATGGACACCGATCTGTGGGACCGGACCTATCGCATCAATGTGCGCGGCACGATGATCGCCTGCCGCGAAGCGCTGCCGCATTTGCGCGCCACGCACGGCAATATCGTCAACACCGTCAGCAGCCTGGCCTTGCAGGGCCATCTCATCCAGGCGGCATACAGCTCGTCAAAAGCGGCAATCATTCAGATGACCCGCGCCAATGCGGCGAGCCACGGCAAGCAAGGCGTACGTTGCAACGCAGTCGCGCCGGGGATGACCATGACGCCTGCCTTGAAAGAAGCCTTCCCGCTGGCACTTCGGCAGGTGGTCGAGGGCGAAACGCTGCGCGACCAGCTTGGCGATCCCGAAGACATCGCTGAGGCACTGGCCTTCCTCGCCTCGCCTGCCGCGCGCAACATCACCGGCCATGTGCTGGAATGTGACGGCGGCGGCACCAGCCATGTGCCGGGTCTGGTGGGCTTCCGCAGTTTCTTTGAGGATCACCAATGAGCAACTACGACATTGTCGTCATGGGCGCCGGGCACAATCAGCTTGGCGCGGCAGCCTATCTCGCCAAGGCGGGCAAGAAAGTGCTGGTGCTGGAGATGAAGGAGTTCATCGGCGGCGGCGCGGTCACGCTTGAACGCACCGCGCCCGGCTTCTTTCACAACAAGCATTCGGCCATGCACGGGATGATTCAGGCGAACCCGCTGCTGATCAACGACGAACTCAAGCTGAAGTCGAAATATGGCCTGGACTATTTCTACCCCGAAGCGCCGATGGGCCTGCTGCTCAAGGATTTCCGCCATTTCCTGACCTATGTCGATGTCGACAAGACCTGCCAGGAGATCGCGAAATATTCCGAGAAGGACGCCGACGCCTACCGCGATTTCGTGGCCTGGGGCGCGCGGATGATGCCAATGCTGCTGCAGGGCATGTTCAACGTGCCGATCGGCATGGGCCCGTTCATGGCCATGATGGAATCGAACGAAGACGGGCGCCGGATGCTCGACCTGATGTTTCGCAGCCCGCTGCAGATCGTCGATGAGCTGTTCGAGACAGACATCCTCAAGATCCACCTGCTGAAATGGGTCTCCGAAGGCATCCTGCAATTTCCCGATGACATGGGCACCGGCTTTGGCCTGATCATCATGATCCTGCTGGTCCACTTTTACCCGGTCGGCTTCCCGACCAAGGGTAGCGGCTCGCTCAGCCAGGCACTGGCCGATTGCATCACCGATTTTGGCGGCGAAATCCGCCTCAACACCAAAGTCGATTCGGTGATCGTGGAAAGCGGGCGCGCGGTCGGCTTGCGCTCCATTGATGGCGAGGAGTTCCGCGCGAAGGATGCTGTGATCGCCGGCATCCACCCGGCGCGGCTGGACAAGTTCGTCTCCGGGCTCGATGCCGACATGCTGGCGCGCGCCAAACGGGTGAAGAACGCGCCCTACACCTTGTTCAAGATTGATGCCGCGCTCGACCGGTCGGTTGAGGAGTTGTCGTCGAAGATTCCTGCCGAATTATCCGAATCGGCGGCCAACTGCATCACCGCGACCACACTTCAGGGTTTCCTCGACAGTTTCGAGCCGCTGCGCCGAGGTCAGCCGGGACTCGAGAATCCGCTGCACGGCGGCGGCATCGTCGGGTTCCCCGGCCTCCAGCCGGAGGGTAAATCACAGCTCTATCTCACCAGTTACCAGCCCTACAGTCTCGACCGGAAGGGGCCTGCCCGCTGGGACGAGATCAAGGAAGACGTGGCGGACCGGCTGATCGAAAGCCTGTCGCACTTCTTCCCCGGGCTGTCGGAAAGCATCATCGCACGCGAGGTGGACAGTCCGCTCGATATGGAGCGCTGGTCACCTAATTCGTTCGTCAACGGCGAAGTGCATGGCGCGGGGCTGCAATTGTTCCAGACGATGGGGTTGCGCCCGACGCCCGAGCTGGCGCGCTACGGCGTGCCGGGCGTCGAGCGGCTCTACTTGTGCGGGCCGTTCATGCATCCGGGCGGGGCGATCTTCGGGGTCGGTCGACCATGCGCGATCAAGGTGATGGACGATCTGGGAATCGACTTCGACAAGGTGATGGCAGCATGAAAATCTACGATGCCAACGACCAGGAACTGATGGCAGTGCGAAGCATCGAGCGCGACGGCAACGCTCTGGTGTTCCGCGGCAAGATTTTCGGCGCGATGCCCATGGTCGCCAAGCTCAGCCCGGGCGAGGCGCGGGCCGCACTCAAGCTGCTCGACTTCAGGACCATTCTGTTCCTGCTGACGTTTTTGTTTCGCAAATAGCCGGGCCTGTACCGCCATCAGGCAGCTGTTGCGCAGGGGGGATCAATCGGTCCGCTCAATAGAAGCCATCCTGAAAATTGGGCTTCAAACTCAGGTGCATGTCCTCCACGTATCACGCAGGTGTTTGATGGAGCGGTAATGAGCATTCTGGGCGTTGAAAGCGTGGTGTTCGGGGTGAGTGACATTGCCGAGCATGCTCGGTTCTGGACCGATTTCGGCCTCCCGGTCGAAAGCGTCACCGCCGACGAAGCGGTGTTCCGCCTGATGAGTGGATCGCGCGTCATCCTTCTGCGCCATGGCGATCCCCGCCTGCCCTCTCCCGATCCGTTCGCCGGCGACGGCCTGAAGGAAACCGTCTGGGGAGTTGAAAATGCCGAGGCACTTGAGGGCATGGCCGACAGCCTGGCCAGCGAAGTGGCAGTGACCCGCGATGCTGACGGCACCGTTCACTGTGTCTGCCCCGATGGGCAGCCAATCGCCTTGCGCGTCTGGAACAAGCGGCCGGTTGTGGCGGAATGTTCGCCGGTGAACACGCCGGCCAGCTATCCACGCTTCAACCAGCACCGGATCTGGCGGCAACGCGCCATCCCCAAGACCATCAACCATGTCGTCTTTTTCTCGACCGATTATGTTGGCAGTTTCGAATTCTATGATCGCCACATGGGCTTTCGCTATGTCGATCATTCGAAGGGCACGGGCATTTTCGCGCGGGCAAGCGGCACGCATGAGCATCACTCGATTTTCTGGGTGAGCTGCGATCTGCCGGTTGCGCCTGATCACTTCAAATTCATGCACATTGCCTTTGGCATGGAAGACATCGACGAAGTGATGCTCGGCGCCAACATTATGGAAGCCAAGGGCTGGAAGAACGAGAGCATGAACAGTTCGGGCGGCATCTCGCGTCACCGGATTTCGAGCGCGATCTATTATTACTGCGACATTCCCGGCAAGGCTGGCGAAGCGGAATATCACGCGGATACGGACTATATCGACGACAACTGGGTGCCGCGCGCCTGGGACTTCCGCTTCGGTTCGCTGCTGTGGAGCAACAATGCCCCGCCGATTTTCCGCGGCGACAATATCCCCTGGGATATGGCCTTCGATGCCAAACGGACAAGCTTCGAGCCGTTCCGCAAAGCGACGCCGGGCAAGCAGCCGACCAGCGATGCAGTCCTGTCGCGTCTTACTGAAGCGGACGAGCACGCGATTTAGAGTTTCGCGTTCCCCGCGCTCCATTTCACTGCCAGCTCGATCCCGCTGCCGATGGGGAGCAGCGCGGTCTGCATGTCGGCTTTGGCTTTCACCGCCGCGCGATATTCGCGCACTTCCGCGCGGGCCATTTCGGGTTCAACCATGTTGTCGGCGGCAATGATGCCTTCCTCGCTCAGCTTCGGATAGAAGGCTTCGAAGCAAGGCAAGTAGAGTTCTTTCCAGATGTCGAGCAGCACGAAATCCCACGGACCGGGATCAGCCGCGAGCATGACCAGCGCATCGCCGCAGCGGAAATCCACAAAGCCGTCCAGACCAGCCTTGGCAAGCTCAGCGCGGGCGTGGGCCTGCTTGTAGTCGGCCAGCTCCATCGTCACGACCCGGGCGCCGACGCTGCGTGCTGCATCGGCAAGGAACAGGGTTGAATAGCCATAGCTGGTGCCCAGTTCCAGAATGCGCTTCGGCTTGCGGGCCAGCACCAGCGCATGAAGGAAGCGTCCGACCTCGGCGCCAACCGGCAGCAGGAACTCGTCGCGCTTGGCGAAACCACCGGGGCCCAGATCTTTCATCCGCTGCGCATCGGCCACCAGCCGCGCCTGATAGGTCTCGAATGCGGCCTGGACCTGCGGATCGCCGAACAGCATGGCTCAGATCACCCTTTCGACATGTTCCACCACCGGGCTGCCGGCGAAGAACGGCGAGGCCAGCTCGCGCCACCGGGTGAAGCCTGGCGATTCCCTGAATTCCACCATGTGCGCATCAACGCTCTCCCACCCGACGACAAGGCGATAGCGTTCGGGATGCTCAATCGAGCGATCCAGCGCGAAGCTGACGAAGCCCTTGGCGGCCTCGAAAAAGGGGCGCGCGCTAGCGACGGCTGCCTCAAAGAGTTCGGCGCGCGTCGGGTCGATATTGATCGTCGCGATTTCGTGGATCATGCCGTTTGTCCTTGATGGCGCAGTTGGGCGGACTTCTCACGAGCGATTGCCCGCTGGAACGCGGGCAGCGCTTCGATGGCCGCGCGGTGCCGGGCAATGCCGGGGTAGGGCGACAAGTCAAACTGGCCATCTTCGGCAGTGGTGTAAGCCCAATAGAAATAGACATCGAGGATCGACCAGTCGCCATACCACCACTGGCTCTGCTTCAGCCGCTCCTCCAGTTGCTCGATGCAAGGCGTGAGCAGCTCGACCCCGCGCTCTCGCACTGGCGCAACATCACCGGTGGTCCAGCGCATCGGCATCTTGTTGGCGCGCACATAGGGGTGCCAGACCGACGAGATCCAGGCCGTGTCAGAGAGCTGCTGCGCCAGCTCCCAGTCATTGGCGGGCACGGGAAACAGCCGCGCTTCGGGAAAGCGCATGTCCAGCCAGCGCAGGATCGCGGCGTTCTCGCTCAGCAACTGGCCATCGACCAGTAAGGCCGGCACCTTCCCGCGCGGATTGGTGGCCTTGTAGGCGGGCTGCGTGTGCTCGCCCTTCATCAGGTCGACCATTTCCGTCTCATAAGCGCAGCCGATGTGTTCGAGCGCGGTCAGCGCCACGCGCGAACAGGCGCCGGGAAACAGGAAGAGCTTCAGGTCGGTCATGGATCGGGTTCCTCGACAAATTCGATGAGATTGCCGGCCGGGTCGCGGATGAAACAACCCGAGCCATAACCCTCGCGCACGACAAAGGCGATGTCGGCGCCGATGTGCTCCATTTCAGCAAGAAAGTCGTCGAGATTTTCTATGCGGAAGGCAACATGCTTGTTGCCGTGCGTCAATATGTCGCGCGGTGGATGGCGCCGGTCGTCGGGCAGCGGGGCGGCATCCTCGGCCTCGAACAATTCGAACCGCAGCGGCCCCTTGCGGATCATCGCCGCCTTGGCTTTCGCCGGCGCAATATAAAACCGCCGCTCCACTTCGAACCCGAGCACACGGCCATACCAGGCGATCGCCGCCTCGATGTCTGGCACGCTGACCCCGCCGTGATGGAAAGCGAATTCGGCCAATTATTCCTCGAAAATCGCGACCGCACGGGTCCAGCCGGCGCTGGCACCCTTGATCTTGTTGGGGAAGCACGAAATCATGAAGCCGGTGGCAGGTATGGCTTCCAGATTGTGCATCTTTTCAATGTGGCAATAGCCGATGTCGTGGCCCGCGCGGTGGCCTTCCCAGATCAGCTTGGGATCGCCGGTCTCGGCAACCTTGTCCTTGGTATGGACAAACGGTGCGTCCCACGACCATGCGTCAGTTCCGGTCACGCGCACGCCGCGCTCCAGCAGATACATGGTGCCTTCATAGCCGACGCCCGCGCCGCGGCTGACATAGGCGGGATCGGCATTGGCCAGCGCCATGCCGGCGGCGGTGTTGACGACGACGATATCGAGCGGCTGGAGGTCATGCCCAATCCGCTTCAGTTCGGCTTCGATATCTGCCGCCGTGACGACATAGCCATCCGCGCGGCCCCGGAAATCGAGCTTCACCCCGGGATTGAAAAACCATTCGAGCGGCATTTCATCGATAGTCTGCGAGGGCCGCAAGCCGGTTTTGGCGTCCTGCTGCGGGTGATAGTGCCAGGGCGCATCAACATGCGTGCCGCTGTGCGTGGTCAGCTTAACCCATTCGGAGGCGCAAAATGGGGTGCCACCGCGCATTTCGTCGATATCAGCGCCGGGGAAGAATTTCTCCAGCTCGTGGCGCGTATCGGCATGAACCTCATAGTCGATATGCGGCTTCAGGAACGGCGGATCGCTGATCACTTCGTTGCTGAGCGTCATCGAGAGGTCGATATATTTACGGGGCATGGTTTCTCTCCTAATCTGCTGTCCAGCCGCCATCGACGACGACGCTGGTTCCGGTAACGAGCGCTGAGGCATCCGAGGCGAGGTAGGCGACGGCGCCCATGATGTCCTCGACCTTGCCAAGCCGGCCAAGCTTGATCTTGCCCACGATGTTCGCCCGCGCGACCGGGTCTTCCATGAACGGCCTGGTCATCGGCGTTTCGATGAATGTCGGCGCGATGGTGTTGGAGCGGATGCCATGCGGGGCAAGGTCGAGCGCGAAAGCCTTGTTCATGCCTTCCACGCCCCATTTGCTCGCGCAATAGAGCGAGCGGGTCGGGCCACCGATGTGTCCCATCTGGCTTGACATGTGGATCAGGCTGCCCCTCACGCCTTGCGCCAGCATCTGGCGAACACAGGCCTGCGCCACGAAGAAGGCGGCCTTGAGATTAAGCCCGATAACGGCGTCAAAGTCGGCCTCGTCCGATTCCCACATTGGCTTGGGGCGATTGGTGCCCGCGTTGTTG
>JANOBA010000039.1:0-2443 GCA_031411415.1 Novosphingobium sp. | reverse complement strand
ATGGTCCCCCTCCCCGTGCCGGGGAGGATCTGGCTTTCCGCTGCTTTTCCCAGTCAGCATAGCCGCCGGCGACGATGTCCACTTTGCCGCTGCCATCGAGGTCCAAGGTCACGGTCACCGTGCGGTCGAGAAAATCGCGGTCGTGGCTGACGATCAGCACGGTGCCGTCATAATCGGCGATCACTTCCTGCAGCAGGTCGAGCGTTTCGAGATCAAGATCATTGGTCGGCTCATCGAGCACCAGCAGGTTTGATTTCCGCGCAAATTCGCGGGCGAGCAGCAGCCGGCTGCGCTCGCCGCCCGAAAGCGTGCCGATGCGGGCATCGACAAGGCCGGGGTCAAACAGAAAGTCCTTGAGATAGCCCTGAATGTGTTTGCGCACGCCGCGCACATCGACCCAGTCGC
The DNA here is from genome assembly GCA_031411415.1 of Novosphingobium sp. Taxonomy (GTDB): domain Bacteria; phylum Pseudomonadota; class Alphaproteobacteria; order Sphingomonadales; family Sphingomonadaceae; genus Novosphingobium. The sequence goes on along the minus strand of JANOBA010000039.1, from coordinate 2,038 downwards.
CGCCCTCGGCCAGAATGTCGCGCACGCGCTTTTCCGGGCTCATCAGGCTGCGCTGCTGGTCGATCACCGTGCCGGTCAGCGTCTTGGCGAGGGTAATCTTGCCTTCATCCGGCTCCATCTCGCCGGTGAGCAATTTTAGAAGCGTGGTCTTGCCCGAACCATTCGCGCCGACCACGCCGATGCGGTCGCCCCGCGTGATGCGCAGGGTGAAGTCCTTGATGATCCGCCGTTCGCCGAACGATTTGTTCACCCGGTCGGCAACGATCACCGCCTTGGTCTTGCTGTCATCGCTGGCGAGTTGCAGCTTGGCCGCGCCTTGCGGGCTGAGCATTGCGGCGCGGGCGGCGCGCATTTCCCAGAGCTTTTCCAGCCGGCCCTGATTGCGCTTGCGCCGCGCGGTGACGCCGCGTTCCAGCCAGTGCGCCTCCAGTTTCAGCCGCGCGTCCATCTTTTCGGCGGCGCGGGCTTCTTCGGCATAGACAGCATCTTCCCAGGCATCATAGCCGCCAAAGCCGATTTCCCTGCGGCGCAAGGCACCCCGGTCGAGCCACAGCGTGGCCTTTGTGAGCCGGGTCAGGAACGTGCGGTCGTGGCTGATCACCACGAAAGCGCCCTTGTAGCGCGAGAGCCAGTCTTCCAGCCAGTCGATTGCCGCCAGATCAAGATGATTGGTCGGCTCATCAAGCAGCAACAGATCGGGCTCGCTGGCGAGCGCCCGGCACAGTGCCGCGCGCCGCCGCTCGCCGCCGCTGGCGCTCTCCGCATCGCGCGACAGATCGATGCCCAGCTGGTCGGTGATGGCCTCCACTTCGTGGCGCGGCGGGGCGCCGGGCTCGTGCAGCGCGAAATCCATCAGGCTCGCATAGCCGGTGAAGAACGGGTCTTGTTCCAACACTACAACCCTTGTGCCCGGCTGGACCGAGCGGTTGCCCTTGTCCGCCTCGACCTGGCCCGCGATCAGACGCAGCAGCGTGGTTTTGCCGGCGCCATTGCGCCCGATCAGCGCCAGCCGGTCACGCGGGGCGATGCTGAGGTTCAGCCCCTGGAACAGCCAGCCATTGCCCTGGAGCAGGCCAAGGTCTTCCCAGCTGAGGATTGGTGCGGCGGCCATGGTCTGCGCGCCCCTAGCGGCGAAGCCGTCAAGTTGACAAGCGCCGCATTCACATCTTGTTCAAGCCCGGATGCCTAGGCATGACGGCATCATGAAGAACTATTTCCTGTTTCCCGTAATTGCCCTGGCGCTGGTTGTCCCGGCGATCACTTCGTTTGGCCAGCCCAGCGGCGAGCAGAACCAGGTGCGCAAGGATATGCGCGCGGGCAATGTGCGGTCCCTGCGTGAGATTGAAGAGCGCGTGCTGCCCAGCATGCCGGGTATGCAATATCTCGGCCCTGAATACGATCCCGCGGCGATGGCCTACCGGCTCAAATTCATCCGCGATGGCCGGGTAGTCTTCGTCGATGTTGATGCGCGCTCGGGCAGCGTGCTCGACCAGAAGCGCTGACGAGTTGACGCTTTGCCGCTTTCACCCCATGTGAATCGTTGAACCAAAGGGAATAACAGGCGATGCGCATCCTGATCGTCGAGGATGAACCAACCCTCGGCAAACAGCTCAAATCAACGCTCGAGCAGACCGGCTATGCAGTCGATCTGTCGGTCGATGGCGAGGACGGCCATTTCCTCGGGAGCACCGAGGAATATGACGCGGTGATCCTCGATCTCGGCCTGCCCGAGATCGACGGGCTGACCGTGCTGGGCATGTGGCGCCGCGAAGGGCGCAAGTTCCCGGTGCTGGTGCTTACCGCGCGCGACAGCTGGTCTGACAAGGTGGCGGGGCTGGATGCCGGGGCGGATGATTATCTGGCCAAACCGTTCCAGACCGAAGAACTGATCGCCCGGCTGCGCGCGCTGATCCGCCGCGCCTCGGGTAATTCCTCGTCCGAACTCACCGCGGGAGATGTCCGGCTGGATACGCGCTCGGGCCGAGTCACGCTCGATGGCGAGCCGGTCAAGCTGACCGCGCAGGAATACAAGCTGCTG
>JANOBA010000038.1:0-11067 GCA_031411415.1 Novosphingobium sp. | reverse complement strand
CGCCAAGGGGCCCCCTCGACATTTAAGGCAGCTAGGCGACTCCTTTGCCTTCCTTAGAGCCTCAGTGAGTGGCAAGGGCCTCGGTCGCCTGCCTAAGCTGCCCCATACTCACAGCAACCCGCTCCCACGCCCCCGAGTTATTCCGCTGCGAGAGGACCGCGCAATCATCACCCATGTCGTCCAGATAGAGGGTATCAAACCCTTCGCTCTCAAGTTCCAAAGTCAGTGCAGGCATGTGGCTTCCTCTCAGGCAGGCCGAGAGCGAAGTTGCTCCCTCGCCTTCCTTGGCACAGAGGAGAGGGAATGAGAATCCCTTAAATTACTCTACAATCATAGACTTACTGCAATTGAGGACTATCTACAAATCGGGCGGGCAGAACGCCTCGCAGCCCCTCATGCCGTCAAATCCACCTGCATCGCCTGTCGCACCTTGGCAGCGTCCCACGGGCCTCCCCGCCGCGTCTGGACGCCCCTGCCAGTCAGGTGGGCCGCAATCTGCCTCAGGCTCCCGGCTCCCGCCCTTTGCGCCTCAGTTATGGCAGGACGGACCCTTGCTGCAAACTCAGCTGCCCGTCTTTGACGTTCCGCAAGGCCTAGGGAGGGATTGACCTTCTCTCCGCCCCGGTAGCCTCCAAGCTGCACACCACGTTCCTTCGCGGCCCTTAGTGCATCTTTGGTCCTCTGCGATATCATACCAGCTTCAAACTCAGCCGCGCTCGCCAGCATGTTGACCATGAAGTCACCAGTAGGCCCATTCAATTCAGGTGCGTCACAGAACTTGACCTCCACGCCACCGGCTTGGATTGTCTTGAGGAAGGCAACGTTGCGTGTGAGGCGGTCGAGTTTGGCGACCAAGAGCGTTGCGCCCGTCAGCTTGGCATGTGTCAACGCCTTCGCCAGTTCCGGCCTGTCGCTCCGCTTCCCGCTCTCCACCTCTACATAGGTAGGGACAAGCAGAGTGTCCCCCGGCTTGAGAAAGGCATTGATAGCTGACTGTTGTGCCTCAAGGCCAAGGCCCGAACGTCCCTGCTTGGCAGTCGATACGCGGGCATAAGCTACATAGGTTGTCATCGGGAATGGCCTGTATGGTTTATGTCATCGGTCGTTGTCTGATAACAAACGACATATACAAACCAATGTCCAGAGCAAAACGCACACACCATACAGGCGCGGCAAATGGCAGGGGGAGGTGGACGGGGAAGCATGGTAGGCAGTGAGAGCGGGATGAACCTAGCCTAGGGCGGCGGGTCCCTCAGTCCCTATGCCCGCCAATATCTAGGGTCCCCTATTCGCCTCCTATGGGTTCCCCCGGTCATCCGCTGGAGCCGACTTCAAAAAAACCGCTAAAGAGGCGCAGCCAGTTGTTGTTGTTCGACCTTCGGCGCGTGGGGGTCATCACCAGAATTTCCAAGGTGCACCATACTGCTTTGCAGCGATCCAAAACAGCGCAGCCGCGATGACGAAAAGTGGTAACCATAAGCTCCGGACACCAGCCGCGATACCGCTGACCCTATTCCTTAGTTCTTCAATCTCTGAGGCAAGGTCCTGTTCTCGAATAACCGACGCTATCTCCTCAACGGCGTTAATCAGGTCCCTATCAGTCGCCTGTTCTCGAATAACCGACGCTATCTCCTCAACGGCCTCAATCAGGTCCCTATCAGTCGTCGCATCTAAATGCCCCATTTTGGACTCCGTTTAAGGATTTCAGGCAAGCATAGGGATGATAAAACGTTCCCCTGTGCCCTCACTCAAGCTCTACCCGTTCAACATCACGCCCTCGCTCCCTGCTTTATGGGGCAAGGCTACTCGACGGGTATCTAGGCAGCAATGCTCTTATGGAGGAAAACAGTCAGTCAAAGGTTTGGGTCCCTAGTGAGTCCTCGATGCGGTGCCTCTTCTGGCACCATCGCTTCATCTCTCAACATCCCCTCCGGGGTCGCCAAAGCCTCAGGAAGCTAACATATTCTAGCATAATCCGTTGCGGAGTGTGTCTCGATGTTTCTGGGGGATCCAACGTTTCGTTGTATAGATTTGTGCATATGACCCGCACTTGCCGCAGGCTTAGGGCGTATGGACAAACAGGCAGGGCTTCATCAGGCCAACAGCTTGCTGCTTGTCTGCTGCATAAGCGGGACCGGCGTTGACCGGGATAATTCAGGGCTAGGCAGCAGAACGGCAAAACGCCGCGAAATAGGCGACAATGGCCTGATCCAGGCGCTCCGTGAATTCGGCACCTGCCATGTCGGCTGCTGTCCAGCGGATTGTTGCATCCAACGGACCGATGTTGCCGATGAATAGCCGCAATTTGCCGCCCGGTTCGAATTTGGCGAAATTGCCCTGCACCCGGCAGCCTTTCGACGATATTTCAGTGATGGCTATCTGGCCCTGGTGACCTTCGATCAGGCATGCGCCGCTGACCTCAGTTTGCCATCGTCGGTCGCGTCTGCGGTCCATGCTGCCTGTCCGGTTGCGGGATTGCGAGCCTCTGCATAGGCCAGACGGGTTAAATTGGCATTGATGGCGGCCTGGGTAGTTGCCACCAGTCGGCCGCCATGTCCGGCTGATAGTGCCGTTTGTCCGGCTCTGCACGGCTACCTGTCGGCCTGCAATACCGCTGGCCCGGACGGGCGGCCCGGCGGCGAAAGCCTGTCCGGTCTGGGGCGGGCATTTCTGTTTGCCGGGTCGCGCTCGCTGCTGGTCAGCCATTGGCCCGTCGATGACACGGTTGCGGCAGCCATCACCGGGGAGACATTTCGCATTCTTGCCTCGCGGCCGGACATGACAAGAGTGCAAGCTTACCGGCTTGCTTTGCAGGGCATCCGCACCGGGTCCTCGGCGCTGGGCGGCCAAGTTGAAGGCTGGAAGCCAGCCTGGGCCGACCCCTGGGCCTGGGCACCATTCACGCTCATCGAGTCAGGTAGCTGACCGGACCCTCAACTCCGTCGGGAACAATCGCCGGTCTGCCGCGTTTTCCGGGCTTGCAAGGAATTCAGGAGATGCAAATGGGTGATTGGCGTGGCGGTCCCGGACTTGCCTTGCAAGGCGCGGACACGTGCGGACGCAGGCCCGCGCTTGCATTTCTGTCGCTGGTCGCCGCAGTGACTCTTGCGGGCTGCGCGACCATTCACCGCGAGCCGTTCACCGAAGCACAACAGGTCGAGGCGACGATTCCGGGCATACCGCTCGCGCGGTTCTGGGCGGATGCGCCCGATTCGGCCCGGCGGATGTCGCCGGCGCTCGCCACGGCAACCGGCGAGCGGACGATGCTGGCGCTGTCAGGCGGATCGGACAATGGGGCCTATGGCGCGGGCTTGCTGAACGGCTGGAGCCAGTCGGGCAGCCGACCCGAATTCACCATCGTCACCGGAGTGAGCACGGGCGCACTGATCGCGCCACTGGCGTTCCTTGGGCCCGATCAGGATGCCACGCTGACGCGGGTGTTCACCACGGTTTCGGGCAAGGATATTTACCGAGGCCGCTTCGCGCTCGCCATTCCCGTCTCGCCCAGCGCCGCGAGCACCCGGCCATTGGCCCGGCTGATTGATTCGGTGATGACCGATGCCCTGATCGACCGGATTGGGCAGGAACATCTGCGCGGCAGGCGGCTGTTCGTCAGCACCGCCAATCTCGATGCCCAGCGCATGGTCATCTGGAACATGGGCGCGATCGCGGCGAGCGAAGCGCCGGGGCGCCATGCCTTGTTCCGGCAGGTGCTGCTCGCCTCCTCGGCAATCCCGGCCTTCTTCACGCCCGTCATGATCCGCTCGCAATTCGGCGGCAGGGCGATCAGCGAAATGCATGTCGATGGCAGCACCACCGCGCAGATGCTTACTTTGCCCGACGAGGTGATAACCGGCGATCTGCCGGCTGCCGGGCCAAGGCCGCTGCACCTCTATCTGATCGTCAACAACAAGCTGAACGGCGAATTCCGGCTGGTCAGGCCTCGCACAATTCCCATCGCTTCGCGCTCGATCAGCCTGAACTTGCGCAGCTCGATGGTCGGCACTGTCGGCCTCAGCTATCTCTACGCCAAGGCGCGCGGGATCGATTTCAACATGAGTTTCATCGACCGGGACTATCCCGGCGAAAACCGCAAGCTGTTCGATACGGCCTATATGCGTGGGCTCTATGACTATGGCCTGAAGCTGGGGCAGAGCGGCACATTCTGGAAGAAGCATCCGCCTGATCAGGATGAATAGATCAGCCCGGCGGAGGCGCGAGGCAAATCCCCAAGGGCATGAAACTTTTAGCGCTGGGGCGCGTTGAATGGGCTGATCGCAACTTTTCGCAGGAAGCCCGCCAATGCCCTTCACATTACCGCCCCTCCCCTTTGATGCCGCAGCGCTTGCGCCCCACATGTCGGCCGAAACGCTCGATTTCCATCACGGAAAACATCACCAGGCCTATGTCGACAAGACGAATGAACTGGCAGCCGAAGCCGGGCTGGGCAAAAAATCGCTGGTCGAACTGATCCGCGCGGCAAAGCCCGGCCCCTTGCGTAGCAATGCCGGTCAGCTGTGGAATCACAGTTTTTTCTGGCAGTGCCTTTCCCCTGACATCACGCCGCCGACCGGCCAGCTGCTGTCACTGATCGCCGATCAGTATGGCACCACCGCCGAGCTGCTCGGCGCGCTGGCGGACGAAGCGGCGGCGCATTTTGGCAGCGGCTGGGTGTGGCTGCTGCTCGATAAGGGCGCGCTCAAGATCGTTTCGCTGCACGACGGCGACACCCCGGTGGCGCATGCCGGGATGGCGCCATTGTTCGGGCTCGATGTGTGGGAGCACGCCTATTATATCGATTATCGGAACGCCCGCCCGGATTACGCCGCAGCGGTGCTGGGCAAGCTGGTCAACTGGGCGTTCGTTGCCGAAAATCTCGATGGCAATGGCATCGCGCGCGCCGACCAAGGCTGAGCGGAACCCGCCGCACCAAGCTTGAAAGCATGGTGCGGCGGGTCCGGCTGTTTCAGTGGCCCTTGGAAATATCGACTTTCTTGGGCGCGAGGTGCGATTCCACGAACCACAGCTGCTGATCGACGCCACGCGAAATCTCGGTGAACAGGTCGGCGGTGGTGGCATCTTCGATTGCCGTCGATTTCTCGATAGCCTCCTGAATCGATCCGCCGAACGCCGCAAGCGCGCCCGAAACAGCGAAAAGGTGCTGCAATTCGTCAGCAATGCCGAGCGGGTAGGGGACCAGATAGCTGCGCTTGACCGCCGTCTGGATTGTGCCGTTGGCCGTGCCGCCAAGGCCCGCCGCGCGCTCGGCGATCAGGTCCGAGAAATCCTCGACCTGGGTCGAAACCCGGTCGAACAATTCATGGATCGCGATGAAGCCGGGGCCGCGCACATTCCAGTGCGCCTGTTTCATCTGCGCGTGCAGATCGATGGCGGCGGCCAGATTGAGGTTCAGCAGCTCAACCGACTGAATGCGGATCTCTTCGGGTAATGTGTTGTGGGTCTTCTGCATGACAGACTCCTGCTGTGGGAATGAGGGTGGCGAGGCATCGCTTGCCGTGCCCCTACGGACCAACAAACGGCGGCGGGGGCCAAATGTTCCGCCTGAAGCTACGCTCTATCCGGCGCGGGTCGTCAGCAACAAATTCCACGGGTCAATGGAACCAAAGGCCTTGCCCCGCATTGATGATGAACAAGCGAGTCCCCGTTCCGGTCTGCTCGCCTATTCGGGAGAAAATCCATGCCTCTTATCAGTGTCCTCATTGCCCTCATCGCCGTCGGAGTCATCCTCTGGCTGATCAACAATTACCTGCCGATGGACGGCAAGATAAAATCCATTCTCAACGGCGTTGTCGTTGTGGTTGTCGTCCTGTGGCTGCTGCAGGCATTTGGCGTGCTGGGATCGCTCAGCAGCGTCAAGGTCGGATAGCCGCGTGTTCTTCTGAACATTTTGCTATTTCTTAAGGATATGTGTGATGCGAGTTATATCAACTGCATTGATCGGTGCCGTGTTGATCACCGGCTGCGCGAGCAGCAATGGCTATGATCGCCCCTCCAGACAGTGGCGCCAATATGATTACAACCGCCCTGACCCCAGCTATGGCAGCTATGATGCCGGTCGGTATTATCGCGAGAGCCCCAGGCAGCGCGAACGCCGTCTGTCGCAAAACGAGCGCATCTATCGCGGTCAGGACGGGCGCTATTACTGCCGCCGTTCGGATGGCTCGACCGGGCTGATTGTCGGCGCGATTGTCGGCGGCGTGCTGGGAAACCAGATCGCTCCGGGCGGATCGGAAGTGCTGGGAACCATTCTGGGTGCCGGCGCCGGCGCGCTTGCCGGTCAGGCCATTGACCGCGGCGAGGCGCGCTGCCGCTAGGAAATCTGCGGCGCGGAACCAAATCGCGCATTGCAGGTTTAGCCATATAATCGCGCAATCCCTGCGCGGATCAAAGGAGAGCAAGCATGGGCGAACTTATCGACAAGGCCAAAGGCGCGGCCAATGAGGTCATCGGCAAGGCCAAAGTGGCCATCGGCGAGAAAACCGAAAGCCCCGATCTGATCATCGATGGCGCCAAGCAGCAGGCCAAGGGCCAGGTGCAGCAGATCGTCGGTAGCGCAAAGGGCGTGCTGGGCGACAAGGTCTGATTGAATGGCGACCTGATTCCCGGCGTGGACCGACCGGGATCAGATCCGCCAAGTGCCGCCACTGGTGGCGACAATGAAATGGCCAGTAGGATCGCCGCAAGGTAATTCTTCTGGCCATTTTCATATTTAATCCCACGTATTCAAATATAAATTTATATAAATTTTGATGCCGGAACAATTTTCCGCGATAGTGGTTTTAACCTCCAAGAAACGGGCATTCGCTCGCTTCAGGAGTTCCCAAAATGCGCAGATCAATCTTTGCGGCGAGCATTGCTGCCGCCGCCCTCATTCCTTCCATCGCCTACGCCCAGTCCAGTTGCGAGCGTCAGCGCTCCAACCGCGTTGTCGGCACAGTCGCTGGCGCTGTTGTCGGCGGCGTGCTTGGCAATGTCATTGCCGGCCAGGGCGACAAGACTGTCGGCACGGTCATCGGTGCCGGCGTTGGCGGCGTGATTGGCAACCAGGTGGCCAAGCCCAGCGGCGATTGCAGCCAGGCTTATGGCTATTATGACGAGAACAACCGCTGGCATGCCACCGGTGTCCGCCAGACCGATGCGCGTGGCTATTACAACCGCGAGGGCAGCTGGGTCGATGGCGCACCGAACGGGCGCTATGGTGATGACAATCGCTGGATTGCCAATTCCAGCCGGAACTCCGGCGAAGGTTCTTATTCTTCGCGGGGCGGCTGGATCCCGGCATCGGCAAATGGCTATTATGACCGCGACGACCAGTGGGTCGCCGGATCGGACAGCGGCTATCACGATGCAAGCGGACGCTGGGTGGCGGGCTCGAACAACCAGCCCCGGCAAGACGAACGCCGCGCCGATGCCTATGGCTATTATGACGCGCAAGGCATGTGGCATGCCAATGCAGTCGAGCAGGGCCGGGCCAAGGGCTATTACGACCGCGACAACAATTGGGTCGCCGGTGCGCCCAACGGCCATTACGATGACCGCCGCAACTGGGTTCCGCACCGCGACGATGGCTCGTCCAGCGGCACTTATGACAGCCAGAACCGCTGGATACCGGCCTCATCGAACGGCTATTACGACGCGAACGGCCAGTGGATCGGCGGCACGGCCAGCGGGTATTACGATGCCCGCGGCCGCTGGGTGGCCGGCGTTACCACCGGCAGCTATGATGCGCGCGGACGCTGGATCGCCGGGCAGGCAGCGGGCCGCCGCGATGCCAATGGCGTGTGGATCGCCGATCCCCAGCAAGGCTATTACGATGCACGCGGCCGCTGGGTGGCCGGGGAAACCTATGGCTACTATGACAGCCGTGGGCGCTGGGTCTCGACTGCTTCGGGTCAGTACATCGACGCTCCCCGCGGGTCGATCATGGCCCAGCTCGACATGCTCGACAGCCATGTGCGCTCGGCCGCTATGCAGCGCACAATGAGCCGCCGCGATATCACTTACGCACAGAGCGAACTGCGCATGATCCGCAGCCGCGAACGTTACTCGCGGCATGATCGTTCGGGCAACCTTTCGGCCCGCGACGAAGCAACACTGCAGTTCCGGCTTGACCGGCTGACCAGCCGGTTGCGCATCGAGACCATGTAACCTGGCAATTCCAGTTGGGGCCTGCCGACCCTCCCCCGCTTCGCAGGCCCCCGCCGACCCGTCATCCCCGATCCGCATCGGGGGTGGCGGGTCCATTTCGTCTGGTGGCGCGCCGTGCGGCCCCTCTCGGCACGATTGCGTGCTGTGACCTGCCATCGCCATGATAGATACTGCACTGTCCGCGATGCGCCCATTCACCTGTTGCTCATGAATGCGCACATAAATTCCGGACCAAGAAAATCTGGACATTGTCCAGTGCCGGGCATGGTCTGCGCTTTGCAGACCTTCGGTTTCTTGAAGGCATCGAATTGGAAAGCGCGCTACAAGTGGCCGTTGCCCCGGCGAGTTCTTTGGCGATGGCCCTCATCATTTCCTCGCAAGCGCCCGTCGTGCTGCTCGATGGCGAACTCGGTGTCGTGGCCGCAAGCGCTTCGTTCTACCGCAGTTTCAAGGTTACGCGCACCGGACCGGGCCGCGCCAGGTTCGCTGAGCTGGGCCAGGGCGAATGGAACGTGCCGCAGCTGATGTTGTTGCTGCGCGCAATTGCCACCGGGAGCCCGGGGATCGAAGCATACGAAATGGACCTTGCCCGGCCGGACGAGCCGATCTGCCATCTGGTGCTGAGCGCACACAAGCTTGATTTTGACGGCGAGGCCGGGGAACCGCGTATCGTGCTGACAGTGACCGATGTTACCGCTGCCCGGATTGCTGAAAAGCTGAAAGACGATCTGCTGCACGAAAAACAGGTGCAGATGCAGGAGCTTCAACACCGCGTTGCCAACAGTCTCCAGATCATCGCCAGCGTGCTGCTCCAGAGCGCGCGGAAGGTCAATTCGGAGGAAACCTGCAAGCATCTGCATGATGCCCATCACCGGGTGATGTCGATCGCCACCCTGCAAAAGCAGCTGGCCACAACGCAGCAGGGTGAGGTCGGCCTGCGCCGCTATTTCACTGATCTGTGTGAGAGCATTTCCGCTTCGTTGATCGACGTTACCAGCCCTTTGACCCTCACCGCCAATATCGATGGCAGCAGCGTCGATGCGCGCATATCCGCCAGCCTTGGCCTGATCGTGACCGAGCTGGTGATCGATGCGCTCCAGCATGCCTTTCCCCCCAGCCGCCAGTCCGGAAAAATCAGCGTCAGTTACAGTTCGAGCGATGCCGGCTGGACATTGTGCGTCGTCGACGACGGGATCGGCTTTACGAAGGATCCCGGCTCGGTCATGCGTGACTTGGGCAGTGGCATCGTCGCAGCGCTGGCCGGGCAACTGGATGCGCGCGTTGTGACCACCGATGCTCATCCCGGGACGCGCGTGACTGTCTCGAACTGCTGAAAATCGCGAACTGAGCCGGAACTTCCCGGCTCCCTGGCCGTTAAGCACCAGTCACTCCGGAGCATCCGCAGTGCATGATGGCGCAATTTGCGCCTCCAGGAAAAACCCATGAAAAGACTAACGATCGGGGCGACAATATTCGCCCTTCTGGCAAGTCCGATTGCCATGGCCCAGTCCGACAATCATCGCGGAAATCGCCATGACAACGAACAGCGTAGCGGGCGCGATGACGGCGATAATTACGGCAACCAGTGGCGCAATGGCCGCTGGCACGATCAGGCCGGCCGCCCCGACAATGGCCGCCATCGCGGCTGGAGCCATGACCGCGGACACGGTTACAGCTGGGGCCGCGGCCAGCGGATGGGCTATAACGACTGGCGCTATGCCCAGCGCGTGGATTATCGCCGCTATAACCTGCGCCAGCCGCCGCGTGGCTATGAATGGCGCCGCAATGACGACCGCTTCCTGATGGTCGCGATTGCCACCGGGCTGATTGCATCGGTGATCATCAGCAACGGTCGCTAAACCCAGCGAACTAACCTGCCGGGCGGCGCGCCAGTCGCGTCGCCCGGTTTCGTTTGGTCAGGTGGCGGGTTGGGGCGCCTGATCACCGATCCGATATGCAAGCTTCACCTCGGTGCCTGCGGCGCTGCTGGTGATTGCGGATGTGCCGCCAAGTTGATGGGCGAAGGCATTCATCAGCTGGCGGCCCATCGACTTGGCGCCGATGGATTTGGCATCGCCGCTGGCGTCGAAACCGATCCCATCGTCTGTCACGCAGAGCACCGCATCGCCATCCCCAGTGACGCTGAAATGCAACGTCACTATGCCGCTTCGCCCGCCCGGAAAGCCATGCGCATAGGCATTGGTAACGGCCTCCACCGCAAACAAGGCAAGCGGCATAGCGCTATCCAGCGGCAGGGCTATCGCGCTGGCATCGCAGACGAATTCGACGCCAAGCCTGTTGCGGTGCCACAGGCGCAATTGCGCACAAAGCTCAGTCATCAGCCGGGCAAGATCGATGCTGCCCTGGTTGCCGTCGTCTGACTGATCATACAGCATTCGGTGGATCAGCGCCAAGGTGCCCATCCGCGCGCGTGCCTGGCTCAGGGCTTCGATGACGGCGGCGTCCTGAACCTTGCTCGCCTGCATGCTGAGCAGGCTGGTGACGATCTGGAGGTTGTTCTTGACCCGGTGGTGGACTTCGCGGGTCAGGGCCTGTTGCACCCGGTCACGATCAGCCGTGGCCAGCGCCAGATTGTCGAGATCCTGGCTCAGCTCTGCCATGCCGGCGGGCGCACGCGTGAAATCAGACAATCCGGGGCGGTAATCGCCCGCAGCTATCCGGGCCGCCTGTTCGCGCAGCCTGGTGATCCACTCTTCCATTGCCTAGGCTACTTTGTCGAACCGGGCTTCACTTTCAGGCCCGTCGATCAGCAGCGCCAGCGCCTTGCGTCCGCGCGCCAGACGGCTCTTGATCGTGCCGATGGCGCAGCCGATTACTTCGGCGGCTTCCTCATAGGACGCGCCGTTCGCTCCGATCAGCAGCAAGACCTCGCGCTGT
>JANOBA010000037.1:0-3120 GCA_031411415.1 Novosphingobium sp. | reverse complement strand
GCGCGCATCAGCGTGCACCGCGATGCCGCGGCTGCGGTTGCCGGGGCCGATGTGGTGGTCACTGATACCTGGGTATCGATGGGCCAGACCGGGGCCGAGGCACGCATTGCCGCGATGGCGCCGTTCCAGGTCAGCGAAGCGCTGATGGCCGGAGCCTCGGCCAATGCCGTGTTTCTCCATTGCCTGCCCGCGCACCGCGGCGAGGAAGTGACTGACGCGGTGATCGACGGGCCGCAATCGCTGGTGTGGGACGAGGCTGAAAACCGCATCCATGCCCAGAAATCCGTGCTGCGCTGGGTCTTCGGCCAGCTGTGAGCGCGCGCGGATCAGTCCCTGAGGGCGAGACCGGCAGCGACCGGCTGCTGGCCTTCACCCTGCCGATGCGCAGCGCGCGCGGGCGGGTGGTGCGGCTGGGGCCGGCGCTGGGCACCATTTTGGAAGCCCACGACTATCCGCCGCCGATCCGGCATTTGCTGGCCGAGGCGCTGGTGCTGGCGGCCTTGATGGGCTCGCTGCTGAAGGATGCCGATAGCCAGCTGACCATGCAGGCACAGACGGAGGGCGGCATCGTCGAGCTGCTGGTCTGCGACTACCGGAACGGCGCGCTGCGTGGCTATGTCCGCCACGATGCTGACCGTCTGGCGATGCTGGGCGCCAATCCCTCGCTCTATGCGCTGTTCGGCCAGTCGTACTTGGCGATCACGTTCGATTATGCGGTCACTGGGCAACGCTATCAGGGGATCGTCCCACTTGAGGGCGATTCCCTGTCGCAGGCCTGCGAAAGCTATTTCGCTCAGTCCGAACAGTTGCCGACGCTGATCCGCAGCGCGGTGCAATCGAAGGGCGGAGAATGCGTGGCGGCGGGCCTGCTGGTGCAGCATCTGGCGGAAGGCGAGGAGGGCCGCGAGCGGCTGCATGTGCGGCTTGATCACCCGGAATGGGAACATGTCGCGGTCATGGCTGGCAGCGTGCGGCACGAGGAACTGATCGACCAGTCGCTGGGGCTCGAATCGTTGATCTGGCGGCTGTTTCATGAAGAAGCCGAAGTGCGGGTCGAGCCGCTGGCGGCTCTGACGCGCGGTTGCCGTTGCACCATCGAGCATTACCGCGACGTGCTCGTGCGCTTTCCCGAGGCCGAACGTGCCGAAATGCGCGGGGATGACGGATTGATCGGAGTCGATTGCGCTTTCTGCTCGCGGGTGTTCAAGATTGCGGTGTAAACGCTCCGTTCATCGCTTGGATGCAACACTTGGTCGCAAGGCGGCGATTTGATACAATCTCCGCCTCACATGATTCGTAGGCTCAATCACATGCGTAGCAGGGGTAATATCGATTCGGTCATTCGCCGGCTGCGGGTTCCCGCTGCGCTGGCCGTGGCCGCTGTCTCCCTTGCCGCACCCGCGGCTGGCCAGCGGCAATCATTGGCGATGCTCGATCAGCTGGAAAGCGGCCGCTGGGAATTGCGTAGCCGCGACACGCGCACGGCTTCCGAGCAGATCTGCCTGCACGATGGCCGCCGGCTGATCCAGCTGCGTCATCCGGCCAGCGCCTGTGATCGGCTGATCGTTTCGGACGCGCCGGGCGAAGTGATCGTGCAATACACCTGCCGGGGCCGTGGCTTCGGGCGAACGCACATTCGCCGCGAGACCGGGCGGCTGGTGCAGATCGAATCGCAAGGCGTGCTCGATGGCCTGCCGTTTGATGTCGTCGCCGAAGCGCGCCGGATCGGCGATTGCGCGGGCGCCTGACTGCGGCTAGCGCCGAGCGATGACGCGAATGCAATCCGGTGAAGGGCGCACGATGGTCGCGCTGCTGTCTGGCGGGCTCGATTCGATGGTGGCAAGTGCGCTGGCGATTGAAGCGGGATACCGCGTTGCCGCACTGACTATCGACTATGGCCAGCGCCACGCCTGCGAGCTTGATGCCGCGCGCGCCATTGCCGCAAAGCTCAGGATCGAGCGGCATGTGGTCCTGCCGCTCGATTTGCGCGCATTCGGCGGCTCAGCGCTGACCGATGACATCGCCGTGCCCAAGCATGGCCTTGATGACACCATTCCGGTGACTTATGTGCCGGCGCGCAACCTGGTGTTTCTCTCGCTGACCTTGGCATGGGCCGAAGCGCTGGACGCGCGCGACATCGTTATCGGGGTCAATGCGCTCGACTATTCGGGCTATCCCGATTGCCGGCCGGAATTCATCGCCGCTTTCGCTGATCTTGCCACATTGGCGACAAAAGCTGGCAGCGAAGGGCGCGGCTTTACCATCCATGCGCCCTTGCAGCAGCTGACCAAGGCCGAAATCGCGCGCGAAGCGGCGCGGCTCGGGCTCGATCCGGCAATGAGCTGGTCATGCTATGACCCGCAAGGCGATGGCCGCGCCTGCGGGCTGTGCGACAGTTGCCGGCTGCGCCGCGCCGGTTTTGCCGAGGCCGGGGTTGCCGATGCAACGCAATATGCCGCGTAAGCGCGCCGCAATGCTGCCGCATTGATCGGCTTATGGCGCGGTCCCGCTGTCTCTGCTATTGCAGGGAGCAGTCCACAGGAACCCGATACGTGCCGCAAGCAACCCCCCAAGCAACGCCGCAAGAATCTGACGACGAGTCCAAGCTGCCATTCTGGAAACGGTCGCACTATCTTGACCGGATGACGTTCGGCCAGCTCGTTTCGGCCTATTTCCAGCATTACACCATCGTAGCCTATCTGGTGGTGGCGGCGCTGAGCATTGCGTTTTTCGCGTTCTTCCCCGCGCCGCTGTGGCCGACTTTGGGCGCGATTGCGGCGGCGCTGTTCGTCTATCCGCTGGTCTGGCACATGCTCCACCAATATGTGCTGCATGGCCGCTGGATGTGGCGCCACAAGTTGCTGGCCTCCACCTGGAAACGCATCCATTACGATCATCATCAGGACCCCAACCACCTCGAAGTGCTGTTCGGCGCGCTGCACACCACTTTGCCAACGATTGCGGCGGCCACACTGCCGGTCGGCTGGCTGATCGCCGGGCCGGGCGGGGCAGCGGCAGCGCTCGCCACGGGCATCCTCACCACCTGCTATTATGAATTCATGCATTGTATCCAGCACCTCTCGTTCAAGCCGAAGTGGAAGTGGGTGCAGTTCCAGAAGG
>JANOBA010000036.1:0-2053 GCA_031411415.1 Novosphingobium sp. | reverse complement strand
CGCCGAGCTTGTGGCGCGGGTTGGCGGTATCCCACTGGCGCATCGCCGCCTCGCCTTGCCGAGACCAGGGCAGGCCAGCCAGATCATAGAGATCGCGCGCAACCGACAGGCCGTCGGAGACGCAGACGTTATAGTCCGCCTCCAGCAGCCGCACATGCGCGCCCATTGCAGCGCGCTGGGCAAGAAAGCGTTTCAGCTCGTAGGCCCAGATGTCGATGGTATATTGCCCGACGAATTTGGCATCGAGCGGATCGAAGGTGTTTTGCAGGATTTCCGTGCCCATCCGCATCGACGAGCCCATCGTCTTGAAAATGTCGCGGCGCGAGATGACGAAAGTGGCCTTGGGGAAGACTTCGAGGACTTCGAGGAATTCGCCGGTGTTGCAGGGGTTCTTGAGCAACCATGGCCCCCGCTTGCCGCCTTGCTGCCACTGCAGGTACTTGAGCATCTGCTTGAGGTATGCTTGCGAGGGCACACGGCTTTGCGAGCGCAGCCAATCGAGATACGTGTAATCTGGCGCGGTGATGAACTGGCCGATGTTGTCGAAATTCGCGATCGGGATGAAGCTCGATTCCTCGGCCTCGTCGGCGGCGAATTCGTGCATCTTCTGATAGGTGTCGCCGGTGTTGGTAACCGCATTCATCATCGCCGCCGCCCACTGCCGGCGCGGGCTGGGATCACCGCACTGCTCGCCGGGGAACGGCGCCGGGTTCCACATCGCCCATGCCGGGGTCGCTTGCAGCGCGGGATCGGCGGAGAGAAAGCGCTGCAGCTTGGTCGTCCCGCTGCGCGGCAGGCCGAGCACGACAATCGGATCGTCGACGTCCTCGTCGAGGATCTCGGGATGCTTAGCCACGTCCGCTTCCCAGCGCGCGCGGTTGACCAAAAAGCGCACCGAATTGACCAGCATGATATTGAGGCCAGTCTGCGAGATCGCGATATTGTTCGGGATCTCCAGCACGCGCTCCAGATTGGCGATGAAGCTGGTGTCGCGAAATTCTGTCGCCCCGGCGCCCGATTCGCGCAATGCGGTGTCAAGCAGCCTTTCCAGCGTGAACGCCTGTTTCAATTCGGCCTCCATCAAAAATCGCTGAACCGGCGGCGGTAGGCCGAGACCAGCCGGGCCTCCATCATCGCCTGCCGCTCAGCGCGGGAAATGCGTGGCATGTCTGGCGAAACATGTGCTGCCAGATCGGCGAATGGCACCGTGCGCACTTTCGGCTCGCTCATAACCCTGCGGCTTTCGAAGAAGCGGAAAGCAATCAGATGCAGATTGCGGCCCGAACAGTCGAACCAGTTGGGCAGGCCGGGATCGGTCCACGAGGCGATGAAGCGCACCGTGCCATCCGCTTCGGCATGGGCCTGCGCCAGATTGTAGGAGACCAGCCGCGCCCACCAGTCGCCTGGCTCCCACTGCAACTGCGCCAGCTCGACATTCCAGTATTCGCTATCGGGTTTCTCGACCTCGATCAGCACAGCCTCATCAGGCCCGCACCGAAAGTGCCCGGAGAAATAGTCGGTGCCGGCAAAAGCCCCCGGCACAACGAATTTGGCGACGCGGTCTGGCGGCGAAGCAAGGTGCGCCTTGATCCCGGCCACAGCGAAATCAGCATGGACGCGCAGCAGGTCCGGCAAGCGCTTGAACCTTGCTTCGGATGTCTCGCGGGTGAGCAAGGGCGCGGGAAATTGCTGGCCTTCGCAGACCAGCATCAGGTCCGCCGGATGCTCCTTGAACCAGTCGGCATAGTACTGGCGGATATGCAGCTCGCAGCGGCCTTCGGGCAGCTCCAGCCACAGCGCATCGCCGAGATCAGCGGGCCGCTTGTAGCTGAGCACCACGTCGATATGCCGGCCCGCCGCAAGGCCCGGCGTATCAACATTGTTGGCATTGGCGATCATCTTCCAGCCATCGGCAAAGTCGCAGCTATGGCCGTTGTAAGTGCTCAGCTGGAACACCGCAGCCGAGCCGCGATAGCCGTTCAGGCGATAGGTATTAGCCCCGTGGAGCAGCGCAGAGTGATAGTTGCAGTCGGTCGATTGCAGCTGGAACTGG
>JANOBA010000035.1:0-2202 GCA_031411415.1 Novosphingobium sp. | reverse complement strand
GCCGACCTGTGGCACGAACTGATCGCCGCCGAACTGCGCCACCGGGTCGACTGGATCTGGGTCAAGGGCCACGCTGGCCACGCCGAAAACGAGCGCGCTGACCGGCTGGCGAGCGACGCGGCGGTGAACCAGAGCTAGGCAAGACTGCCGTCACTTTGTCGCCTAGCGGTTGCAGATCCGGCTGCTGTCAGGGTGACACTGTAACCCTGATGTTCAGTAAATAGATATGTTAATCAGTGTGTTGCGGAATTTTACTGGGTGACACATTTGCGTTTTTCTGCAAAACAATGAAATCCGCGCTCTGCCAACCACCCGTAGCTGACGTATGAACGTCAGCTTTTCGCACAGTCCTGCCGTGTAGGAAACTTTCCCGACGCCAAAAGTTCATTCCGGTAGTCTGGCCTGGAACCGCGACGCGGCGTAGGGCGCGGGATCGACCTCGCCTGTTGGATGGCCAAGGATCAGACGGCAGGCAAGATCGGCCGCAGCTGGCGCGGTCTGGATGCCGAAGCCACCCTGTCCGGCGAACCAGCAAAACGCCGGATTGTCCGCCGCCGCACCATAGACCGGCAAGCGGTCTGGCGCGAACGACCGCAGACCGGCCCACTTGTGCTCGACCCGCTCGATCCGCCAATCGGTCACCCCCTCGAACCGGTCGATGGCAAGCGCGACATCGAGTTCTTCCGCAGCTGCATCGCAAGGCGGCGAGGCGGTTTCATCGTGCGGGCTGAGCCAGAGCTTCCCGGCTTCGGGCTTGAAATAAAACTGTTCGTCGAGATCGAGGACCAAGGGGAGGTCCTCAGGCGGCGATGGAGTTGTCCGCACCTGCGCCACAGTACGGCGGTACGGCGTGATCCCGATTGGCTTCACCCCGGCGAGCATCGCCACTTCATCAGCCCAGGCCCCCGCTGCATTGACCAGCAGCTTGGTATGGATCGAGCGGCCATCGGCGAAGGTCAGGGCCCAACCATTCGCGTGGTTGGCTTCAACCAGACGCGCGCGGCACAGCAGGTCTGCGCCTGCCTTGCTCGCCGTCGCCAGATAGTGCTGATGCAACCCCGCCACATCGATATCGCTGCAGTCCGGCTCAAGCGCGCCCAATGTCCAATCATCGCGCAGGCCCGGAATGCACTTCAGCAAGGCCTTGTCTGCCAGCATCTCCACCCGCACCCCGAGTGCGCGGAATTCGTCCGCGAAGGCCTGAAGCCGCGCTTCATCGCCGCGCCGCGCGATTGTCAGCGCGCCGCGCTCGCTTAGAAACCCGTGCTCGCGCAGGAACGGGCCAGAGGCTGTGGTCAGAGGCTGGACTGCCGCCCCGCCATAGCTCTCCGTCCAGAATGCCGCCGACCGGCCCGTCGAATGATAGCCCGGACGATCTTCGGCTTCGAGCAGGACGACGTTGGCATGCGGGGCAAGCCCCGCAGCGAGCGAAGCCCCGGCGATCCCGGCGCCGACGATCGCGATGTCATAGCTCTCTGCCACGCTCGGTATTAGTCCTGAGGCGGCGCCGTGCGATCAAGGAAGGTGTTGATCGTCGCCAGCACTTTGTCGCGCACCGCGTCTTCCTCACGCAACAGTTCGTGGCGCGCCTCGTCGCCGTAGCGGACCAGTTCCCCGTGCCGAAGATGCGTCGCCGCCGCGTGGGTCGCCGCGGGGCTGACCAGCTTGTCGTTGTCCGCACAGAGCAGCAACACCGGCGTCTTGACGCCAGCCAGCACCTCGCGCCGCGCCAGCCAGCGCATCGAGGCATAGCCGCGCTCGACCCAGCCCCAACTGCCCGGCCCCATCGCCAGCTCGGGGCGCTGCTCGCGCCACCATAGTTCGTCGGCATAGCGTTCGGGATCGTGGGTCAGCAGCCGCGCGCGGGTTTCGGGCAGTTCGCCCGGTTTTTCGCTCCACTTCCACGCCGGACGGCGCGGATCGCCCAGCGCCGTCATCAGTTTCGCCCCCTGGTGCATCACCGCTTCAGGCAGCAGGCTGGCGGTAAATCCCAGCATCGGCGCGGACAGGATCAGCGCGGCCGGATCGATCTGGCCCTCAGCAGCCGCGCGCAGCGCCAGATGGCCGCCCATCGAATGCCCGGCCAGCACGTGCGGCCCCGGCGTTGCCGCTTTCCACACCCGCCACAGCTGCGCCAGATCATCGGTCCAGGTGGCAAAGTCATCGATATGCCCGGTCACCTTGTCGGTGCCGAGCCGGCCC
>JANOBA010000034.1:0-8024 GCA_031411415.1 Novosphingobium sp. | reverse complement strand
CACGCTGCGCCTGCCCGACATGTTCCAGGACCAGAACGCGCCCGACAAGCAATACGACGAAGCCGGCCTCAACGCCCCGCACATCACCGGGGCCGTGCTCAAAGCGCTGCGATGGAATGAAACCGGGGTAGTTGCGGAGGTGAAAGCATGAGCATTCTTCTGGCATTGGCCATGGCGGAAGCCGCCGGATCGGTCACCATGAACGTCGGCAATGTGCGCAGTAGCCGAGGGCGCGTCGTGGTCGATATTTGCCCACAGAATCGCTTCCTGGAAGATGGCTGCATTTACCACGCCGAAGTTCCGGCGCACGCCGGCACCACCGCGATCACGGTGCCCAATGTTCCCGCTGGCCAGTATGCCGTGCAGGCCTTCCACGACGAGAACGCCAACGGCGAAGTCGATCGCGCCATGTTCGGCATCCCGCGCGAAGGCGTCGGCTTTTCGCGCAACGCCCGCATCGCGCTCAGCCCGCCCAAATGGCGCGATGCCTTCTTCGTGCATCAGGGCCGCGCGGAAGTTATCAGTTTCAGCTTGCGCTATTTCATGGGCAACAAAGGCCCCACCCCGCCGCGCTGATTGGCTTTACCGGACGCCGCCCGCCGCCGGACGGCTCGCCAGCCGGTTGAGATGCGCGATCAGGCCTTGCGCGCCGCCGGTCGCCAGAGGCCGGGCAAATTCCGAACGCCGCGTCGCCAGCTGGCTGATCGAATTGCGGAAATAGACGTCGATGATCTTCCACTGCCCGCCGCTGGCACGCAGGCGGTAGTTCAGCGATTCTCCGCTGCCCTTGGGCACATTCAGCGTCGTGCGCACCAGCTTGTCGCCGCCGCGCGTCTCGACCTGCGGCGCAACCGAGAAACTCTCGCCGCCATAGCTTTCAAAATTCTTGGCATATTGCGCGATAGTTAGCGTGCGGAAGGCGGCGACGAGTCCTGACTGGTCGGCAGCGCTCATGCCGGTCCACGCCGGGCCAACTGCAAGCCGGGTCATCAGCGGAATGTCGAAAGCCCGGTCGATTGACGGAGTGACCACCCGCGCCCGCCCCGCCTGCCCGGCGGCAGCGCCCGCGCGCATCGCGGCAATCAGTCCGCTGTTGAGCACATTTACCGTGCCAATGGCGGGATCGGCCTGTTGCGCCTGCGCCGCTGGAATGGCGAGAACGGCGGCGATGGTAGTGGCAAAAGTTCTGAACATGGTGGTCCTCTTCAAGCTCTGCGGCGCTCCTAGCAAGCCAAAGCTGTAATGACGATGAACGCGCCGGTTGAAATGGAGCGGCAAATCCGCGAAAGGGGGCCTCCCCGGCCTGCGCCAACTTTCCACCGCGCGCGCCGAACCCGAGAAAAGAGTCGCCATGTCATTCCCCCTCGCCCCAGCGCTTCGCATCGGCAGCCATGCCATCGTCAATTCGCTGAAAGGCGGAAAATACCCGCTGGTGCTGATGCTGGAGCCGTTGCTGCGCTGCAATCTGGCATGCAAGGGCTGCGGCAAGATCGACTATCCCGATGCCATCCTCAACCGGCGGCTGTCCTATGACGAATGCATGGACGCCATCGAGGAATGCGGCGCCCCGGCAGTTTCCATCGCGGGCGGCGAGCCGCTGCTCCACCGCGACATGCCGAAAATTGTCGAGGGGTATCTGGCGCGTAAAAAGTTCGTCATCCTGTGCACCAATGCGCTGCTACTCAAGAAAAAGATCGACGACTACAAGCCCAACGGCTTCTTCACCTGGTCGATCCATCTCGACGGCGACCAGGCCATGCACGACAAATCTGTCTGTCAGGACGGGGTCTATGATGTTGCGATGGAGGCTATCGATCTCGCGCTGGCCAAGGGCTTCCGCGTCCAGATCAACTGCACCGTGTTCAACGATGCCAACACCGAACGGCTGGCGAGCTTCCTGGATCTGATGGCCACCAAGGGCGTCGAAACAACAATCTCACCCGGCTATGCCTATGAGCGCGCGCCCGATCAGGAGCACTTCCTCAACCGCGAGCGCACCAAGAACCTGTTCCGCGACCTGTTGAGCCGCGGCAAAGGCGGCAAGGCCTGGAAATTCACCAATTCGCCGCTGTTCCTGGATTTCCTCGCCGGCAACCGCAGCTATGAATGCACGCCGTGGTCGATGCCGCTGCGCACCGTGTTCGGCTGGCAGAAGCCCTGCTACCTCGTCGGCGAAGGCTATGTTCAGACATTTTCTGAGCTAATGGAAGGAACTAACTGGGACGACTACGGTGTCGGCAAGTATGAAAAGTGCTCGAACTGCATGGTCCACTGCGGTTTTGAAGGCACCGCAGCCGCTGATGCACTGCGCCGCCCATGGGAATTCGTCCGCCTCGGAATGACCGGGATCAACACAGAAAAGCCGATGGCACCCGATATCGACCTGACAAATGCGCGCAAATCGATCGATGTCCACGCCGACGAAGTCGAAAAGCAGATGGAGCGGATCAAGGTGGCAGACCCGGAAGGCTTCCGCCGCGCCAGCCGCGCCGCTGCCTGATCAGCGCAGATCAAAAGCGAGCCGCGGGCCAACTTGCCCTGCGCCTGTCCGCAGGGCAGCGTAGGCGCGGTTAAAACCGACTGATGTTTTCAGTAAATCAGGAAATTGTCCCGGTTTTCTGATAATAGACTTGAATACTGCCCCCAGCGCCAGACCGCCATCCGGGCGCATGGCAACGGCGATTGCCGGGGGCAGCGCGTGGCTCGCTTCGTCGGAAATGCAACGCACGATGGCAAAAGGCAGACCCGCTTCGGCCGCAGCGCGAGCAGCAATGTGGCTTTCCATGTCGGCGGCAAGCGCGCCGCTCTGCCCAAGCGCGGCCTTTTCAAGGGGATCAGCGATGAGGCGGCCATCGGCATGGCAGGTGCCCAGCTTTGCCCCGGGAAGGCGCTGCACCAGCGCCGCCGCCCAGCGCGGATCGCATTTGCCTGCAAAGCTGCCGGACAGGCGCACGCCGATCACCCAGTCGCCGATGCGTAATGCGGGATCGAGCGCGCCGGCCATGCCAAAGCTGATGATGCCATCGGCACCTTTGGCTGCGCGCGCTAGTGTTTCGGCCAACCGCTCCGCATTTCCGCCGCCGGCGATGATCCGCAGGCCCGGCCCGCTCAGCACCCTGCCCTCGCGGTCCAGCCCGCAGACGGCGATTACATCCCCCAAGCGAGTGCATCCGAATTTGCGGCCTTGAGGTTGCGGTAGCGCGCCAGTGCCCATACCGGGAAATAGCGCGGATAGCCGTGATAGCGCAGGTAGAACACGCGCGGGAAGCCGCCGCCGGTGTAGAGTTCCTGCCCCCACATACCGTCGGCCTCCTGATTGACCATCAACCAGGCGATGCCGCGTTCGACCTCCGGGGAAGCAGTTTCGCCCACGGCCATCAGGCCCAGCAGCGCCCATGCGGTCTGCGATGCGGTCGAACGGCAAGGCTCGTGGCCCTTGCGGTCCAGCGCATAGCTATCACAGCTTTCGCCCCAGCCGCCATCCACATTCTGGATGTATTTCAACCACTTGACTGCCTTGGCGATCATCGGGTGGTCATGAGGCACCCCCGCCCGGCCGAGCGCGCAGAGCACCGACCATGTGCCATAGATATAGTTGACCCCCCAGCGCCCGAACCACGAGCCTTCCGGCTCCTGTTCCTTTTCCAGCCAGGCCAGCGCGGCTTTCATGCGTGGAGAATCCACCGGCTCACCCAATTGCGCCAGCATCGAAACGCAGCGTGCGCCAACGTCTGCCGTCGGCGGATCGAGCAGCTCGCCATGATCGGCGAACGGCAGGTTGTTCAGGTAAAGCTTGTCGTTGTCGGCATCGAAGGCGCCCCAGCCGCCGTCCTTCGATTGCAGCCCTTCGACCCATTCGCGCGCGCGCGAAATGGCTACGGCGTCCGTTTCGCCGCGCAGCCCCGCCGCTCGGTCCATCGCCATGGCGACCACAGCGGTATCGTCGAGATCAGGGTAGTGGTCGTTGCGATACTGGAAGGCCCAGCCGCCCGGGCGCACATCGCCGCGCTGGTCGGCCCAGTCGCCTGCCACGTCAGTCACTTGCAAGGGTTTCAGCCAGTCGAGCGCCTTGTGCGCGCTGGCAACTGCCTCGTCGCTGCCGACTTCGAGCATCGCATGGGCGGCCAGCGCGGTGTCCCAGACTGGCGAGACGCAAGGCTGGCAGTAAATTTCATCGTCCTTGATGATGAGCAGGTTCTCGACCGATTTACGGGCAATCGCGCGGGTTGGATGATCTTCCGCATAGCCGAGCGCATCGAACATCATCACCGAATTGGCCATGGCGGGATAAATCGCGCCGAGGCCATCCTCGGCGTTTAGCCGCTCGATGACCCAGTCCTCGCACAGCTTTATCGCCTTGCGGCGCAGCGCCTTGGGCCACAAGCGGTCGCCCTTGGTGAGGGCAAAATCGAGGCTGTTGAAGAACAGCTTCCAGCCCGTATGGACATGGTCGGCCTGGCTGGAGAGCTTGGCAGATTTCCCAGAAAATAGTTCATGAACAAATATTTGCTTGGGGTTCCTCGCCCGAGGCTTCAATGCGCACAGCACCAGCAGCGGCACCACGACCGTCCGCGCCCAATAGGATATCTTGGCGGTGTGCACCGGGAACCAGCGCGGCGCGAGCATCAGTTCAGGCGGAATCGTCGGCACCGCGTCCCAAGGCCCGGCGCCATAGAGCGCCAGCTGGATGCGGGTGAAGACGTTGCCCGCTTCCGCTCCGCCCGCCGCCAGAATGGCTGCGCGGGCGCTGGCCATGTGGGGCGCATCGGGTGCATCGCCGATCATCTTGAGCGCGTAATAGGCCTTGATCGTAGCGGAAATATCAAAGCCACCGTCCTGATAAAGCGGCCAGCCGTGGTGCTCGGCGGACTGCCGGCGGCGCAGATAGACGGCGATCTTTGCTTCCATGGCGGCATCCACCGCCTCGCCGAGATAATGGCGCAGCAGCACATATTCCGCCGGAATCGTCGCGTCGGCCTCCAGCTCATAGACCCAGTGGCCATCCGCTTTCTGCTCGGCAAACAGCGCGGCGCTGGACTGCTCGATGGCCATATCGAGCAAGTCGCGCGAGGTGCTAAGCTCATCGGGGGCTGTCAGCATGGCGGCGGCCCATAGCGCACCTTCCGGCCCAAGGCCAAGCGGGCGGCGGTGTCGCCCGATCGCAGCGCGCCTTCGATGGTGGCAGGCAGGCCGTTCTGCACCCAGTCACCGGCGAGGAACAGGTTGCGCCACTTGGTCTGCGGCGGCGGACGCAATGCGTCCTGATCGGGGGTGGCGGCGAAAGTCGCGCGCTTTTCCTTGACGATCTGCCATGGTGGCAACGGCCCGGTCATGCCCAGCGCTGCGCAAACCTCGGCCCAGATCTGCCGCGCGAGGCCTTCGCGGTCCTGATCGATTACGTCATCCGCGCCGCTGATCGTCACCGAAACACGGTTATCGTGCACGACCACCCATTGTGCCAAGCCGCCAAGCAGCGCGGTGATCATCGGCGCGCCAGCTGACGGGGAAATGGCAAAATGAGCGTTGAGAATGGCGCAGAACTGGGTCGGCACTGACAGGCCCGGCACCAGTTCGCCCGCCACCCACGGCGGCACGGCGAGCACGACAGCCGCATCGCCGACTTTCTCGGTCCGGTCGCCATAATCAAGCTCAACCGCGCGGTCGCCTTCAAAGCGGATGCTTCGGAGCCGCTCGGAAAGCCGCAGGCTTGCGCCGCGCAAACGCAGCCATGCCAGCGCCGGATCGATGAATACCGCGTCCAACGTTGGCAGCGCGAGCATCGTGCGGCAGGCCTTGCCGCCGCGCAGGAAACTCTCTCGCAGGAACCGCGCCGCGAGCCATGCGGAACCTTCCGCTGCCGGGCAATTGAGCACCGCAAGCATCATCGGCTCGACCACCCGGCGCCAGAATTGGCCCTCGCTGGGCAGATAATCGCCAATGCTGCGGCCATCGCGCTTGGCCAGGGCGAGGCGACCGAGGGCGAAATGTTCAGTCAGGCTGGTGCCCGGCGCGCGGTTGCTGGCGGAGAGCATCCACACGGGCACGCAGCCATTGTTCACCCGCATGGTCCAGCGGCTGCCATCAGCGAGGTCGTGGAAGGCAAAGCTGGCTTCTGCCGGCCCGATAAGCCCGGCGCCCGAGCCAATCGTCTCCAGATAGCGCGCCACCGCCTGATTGCCCGAAAAGGTGAAGTGGTTGCCGTTGTCGATCACCATGCCGAGCGCCGGATCGTGATAGCTCCGGCAGCGACCGCCTGCGCGCGGCGCGCTGTCGGCAAGCCGCACTTTCGCTCCGCTGCGCGCCAGCTCCACCGCCGCTGAAAGCCCGGCCAGACCTGCGCCGATGACGAAGGCCTCGCTCATCCGGTGATCGCCAGCCTTGCCAGCGTGAACAGCAGCGCCAGCTTGTTCGTGCGGACGCGCACGCGCGGCGCGGCCCAGCCTTGCGCCTGCATGGTCGCAAGGATGCGCGAATAGGCGACGTCCATCAGCTTGGGCGCGATCAATCGCCCCTTGGGCTTCGCGGCGAGCAGGGCGTGCGCCTCGGCGAAGTGGAGCTCCGCATGGATCGCGAGCCAGCGCGCGGCGGAATCAAGATTGGGAGCGGTAACTAGCTCTGCGGGCGTAGTCGGCACAATTCCCGCCGCCGTCAGCGCCTCAATAGGCAGATAGACCCGCCCAATTTCAGCATCTTCGTCGATATCACGTAGAATATTTGTTAACTGTAGCGCGCGGCCTAGATGGTGCGCCAGTGCCAGGCCGGGTTCGCGCTCCATGCCGAATATCCGCACCGAGAGCCGCCCGACTGCCGAGGCAACCCGATCACAGTAGAGATCGAGCGTGGCGAACGACGGCCAACGGATGTCGCCGTCGAGGTCCATCTGCATGCCATCGATAACGGCTACGAAATCGGCCTTATCCAGCGCGAATTGCCGCACTGCTTCGTCAAGGAAGCCCGCCTGCCCGGCATCGCCGCCAGCATAGAGCGCGGCAATATCATTGCGCCACTGCTGCATCTGCACTGCCCGCAATGCCGGATCGCCCTGCTGGTCATCGGCGATATCGTCGACCACGCGGCAGAAGCCATAGATCGCAAACATCGCCTCGCGCTCGGCCTTGGGCAAAATGCGCATGCCGGCGTAGAACGAGCTACCGGCAACCGACTTGCGGAGGGCTTTAGGCATCTGGGCTTCGGGCATCTGTGCCGTGCTCATGCCCGCCTCCGATTGCCCAGCACCGCACTCAGCGCCAGCCAGGCGGCGCGGGGCTTGGTGTGGTGGACATTTTCCGAAAGCGGATCGCGGTTGAGCAACAGGACGGTGAGGTCTTCAGCCAGCCGTTGGATCACAGCCACTTCGGCGGACAAACGGCGATCACGCAGTTGCCCGGCGAAGCCCGCGCTGCGCTGGAGCAAAATCTGCGTCTGCTGCGCCAGTCCCACGATAACCCCGCGAAGCGCGGGCGAGGCATTGGGCTCACCCAGCGCCTCAACCCCGATCCGGGCGGCCTCCAGATTGGCGATCGGCACATAAACCCGGTCAATTGCGCGGTAATCCTTGCCGCAATCCTGCAAGTGATTGATCACCTGCAAGGCCGCACAGAGCGCATCCGACAGTGGCCACACCGCTCGATCCTCGCCGTGGACATCGAGCACGAAGCGGCCGACCGGCATGGCGGACAGCCGGCAATAGGCGATCAGTGCCTCCCAGCTTTCCGTGCGGTTTTGGGTAACGTCGTGGACAAAGGCCCCCAACAGGTCATGCGCGTGAACCAGATCAAGCCCGCACGCCTTTGCTGCCTCGGCCAGCGCCATAGCCTCGGGCGAGCCCTGCCCGCTCAGTCCCGCGCGCATATCGGCCAGCCGCGCCAGCTTTTCCGCTCCGCTGGCCGAAGGGTGATCGGCAATGTCGTCCGCCGCGCGGGCGAAGCGATAGAAGGCCATGATCGGCGTGCGGTGCTCGGCCTTGAGCAGCCACGAGGCGACGGGGAAATTCTCGCCCTTGTGGTCTTTGCCGGAGGATAGAT
>JANOBA010000033.1:0-2128 GCA_031411415.1 Novosphingobium sp. | reverse complement strand
GACAAGCTCAGGCTGAGCAGACGTATCGCTTTTCCCAACCTCCGCTCAGGCTGAGCCTGTCGAAGGCCCCACGCTGCCCTAGCCCCACTTGATGGAACTGGACATCGACGTTGACGAGAATTGGCCAAGCGGCAGCTGGGTTGATCTCGCCGTTCAGGCGGCTTCCATGCTCGCCGGCCTCGTTCCAGAGCTTGCCAATCCGCGCCTGTCGGCCAGCCTGCTGTTCACCTCGGACGCCGATGTTCACAGCCTCAACCGCGAATGGCGCGGCAAGGACAAGCCGACCAATGTCCTGTCGTTCCCGATGCTTGAGCGCGGCGACTTGCTGGCGCTGGCGAGCGAAGGCTCACCCGAACTGCTCGGCGATATCGCTCTCGCCTATGAGACTTGCGCGCGCGAGGCGGCGGAAAAAGGCATAGCCCTCGAAGCCCACGCGGCGCACCTGATCGTCCACGGTCTGCTCCACCTGGCCGGCTACGATCACGAGATTTCCCCCGAAGATGCCGCTGAAATGGAAGCGTTGGAAATAAAGGCGCTTGCCTCAATGGGCATTGGCAATCCATATTGCGATGCACCATTCGACTGAGGGGTTAGATACGAAAGATGGCCGATTATGGCCCCGCTTCCGGAGAAGCGGACAGTAGCGGCTCGCTCTGGCGGGCCATTCGCCGCATGTTTCTGCGCGGCGACGGCGAACAATCGCTGCGTGCACAACTGGTCGAGGCGATTGACGAGCACGAGGACGATCTGGATGGCGACACCGCCGATTCGGGCGATCTCTCGCCGCTTGAGCGCAAAATGCTGCGCAACCTGCTGCATTTCAGCGAGCACGACGCCGACGATGTCGCCATCCCGCGCAGCGAAATTGTCGCCCTGCCCGCCAGCGCCACCTGGGACGAAGTCGTCGCCGCTTTCGCCACTCACGGCCATAGCCGCATGCCGGTCCACGCCGAAACGCTCGACGAAATTATCGGCATGATGCTGATCAAGGACGTTTTCGCCTTCCTCGCCGCCGCCAAGCCACCGCCTAAGGACTGGAAGAGCCTGATGCGCCAGCCGCTCTATGTGCCGCAGGCCCGCAGCGCGCTCGATGTGCTGGCCGATATGCGCAGCCGCCGCATCCATCTGGCCGTGGTGGTCGATGAATATTCGGGCACTGATGGCATCATCACCATCGAGGATCTGGTCGAGGAAATCGTCGGCGACATCGAGGACGAGCACGACGACGCGCCGACCGACATGCTGATCGAGCGCGAGGGCGGCGTGTGGGAAGCCGATGCCCGCGCAGAGCTCGACGATGTCGCCGAGCGAATCGATCCGGCGCTCGCCGAAGTCGAGGAAGCGGTCGACACGCTGGGCGGCCTCGCATTCGTGCTGGCCGGCCAGGTGCCCCAGCCCGGCGCGATCCTGCTCCATGCCAGCGGTTGGCGCATCGAGGTTGTTGCGGGCGACAAGCGCCGCGTCACCCGGTTGCGCCTGCATCCGCCCGGCCCTGCTGAGGAAGAGGCGTGAAGCCGATGCCAACTCGCCGCCTGCCTCCGCTACGTGCGCTCGAAGCCTTCATCGGCGTGGTCCGTCATGGCTCTGCCAAGGCGGCATCGCAGGAGCTTGGCCTCAGTCCTTCCGCGCTGTCGCGCCGGATCGGCACGCTGGAAGACTATACCGGCAAACGCCTGTTCACCCGCCAGCATCAGGCGATGAAGCTGACTGACGATGGCCAGGCCTTTTTCGAGGCCGTCTCCCCCCGGCTCGATGACCTTGCGCTGGCGATTGAATCGCAAGTCGAAAGCGATGCCGTGTTGCGGCTGCACCTTGGCGTGCCATCGCTGTTTGGCGAGCAGCGGCTGTTTCCGCGCCTGCTCGAACTGCGCCAGCTGCATCCGCGCCTGCACATCGACATCGATACCGGCCGCAACCTCAGCGAGCGGGTGGGCGAAACGCTGGACGCCGCGATCATTCTCGCGCGCGATCCCGAGCCTTCATTCCACTCGGTGCGGCTTGATCGCAACCAGGTGTTCTCGTTCACCTCGGCCAAACTCGCTGCGGAGCTCGGACCGGTGCCCGATATAGCCAAGCTGTCGAAGCAGACTTTCCTGATCCACGACAACTTGCCCGACAGCTTCGAGGC